>JAUQWV010000008.1 GCA_030834985.1 Candidatus Dojkabacteria bacterium | reverse complement strand
AAATTTACCGACTGTAAAGGTAAATTTAAGAATTTAAATGGAAAAAAACCTGTAGAAATCACATTACGAGAAGATAGGGTTTTAACCCCAATTTTTAAGAAAATATAGCGGGCAACTGTCAGAAATGGTACACTGCCTTTTGATTTCACTATCAATGCCTGTAACTCTTAATACGTAAGTAATACCTACACCAACTAGTGCAAGTAAAACTATAATGAAAATCGTTATTAAAAATGCTAAAAACCTTCTAGACATGTCAAATTTTATTTAAATTTTTAAGCTAACATCAGTCTATAATTTTAACGATTCAAAATCAATCAACTGATGTAAATAATAAAGGTTAAGATACAGCACCCACATAAAAATAGTAGCAATAGGGTAATTGGTATTAGTATTGCTACTACAAGTTTGTTATTGGGCTGATCTTTTTTCATTAAGGTAGTTCAAAAGTATTAATTAAATTATTTACTTCACTTTTAATTTTACTTTTCATTGAAGCATCACTCAAATAAATTTGTTTTAAACATTCATTCTGAGTTGTCTGAAGAGATTTATCTTTACAAGAATCCCAATCTGATTGAGAAAAGATAAAGTCACCAGCTAATGTTTTGCTTAGTAATATAATGTTATCTTCTTTAATTGCATAAACATACACATAGTTACTAAGCTGATTAATAGGTTCTATTGTTCCCTGGCGCAAACCTATACCAAAGACTGCTTTAGCGTATTCAGTGCCTACATATTCAACATCAAAGTTTTCAACAGGATAAAGTGAAAAATAAGGACAATATGTTCTAAAAGCTTCCAGCTCTGCATTTTGGTTTATAAAATCTTTCTCACCTTTTATTATCTGTATAGCATCATTAAAGTTTTTAAATTCAATTTCTGTAGATAAAAGGTTAATATTATTAATTATCATTAATTCCGCAAGCCCTGGAGTAAAATATACTGCCATATTGGAAGTTATACCTTTACATTGGTCTGAATTAGAATATTCTAAGCCGAATTCAAGAGATTTTTTTGGAACTAAAGTTATCTGACCTATCCATTCTTGAGAATACGATGCTGGAAATGATAAAGGAGATGGATTTCGATCTGTAATTCTATTTATTAGTTCAGAATTATCTTCAGCTGTTTCTTGGGGCGGCTGATAATTCAGCCGCCCTATAATAGTCACAATTACAACAAAGATCGAAAATCCAATAACTACTTTTGTAATATTGTTAACTTTATTTAGACTTGCTTTCATTAAATCATTTTATCACTTTAATTTAAGCTTCGGCATCTGCAAGTATTTTTAATATTGCAATACATTCAGAATTACGATTTCTTGAAAGCCAATTTTTGAGTGATTCTTCGGTTAGTTCATCAGAGCCACCATAAAAATTGGCTAAAATACATCCCATTAAAAATTCAACTCCAGCACTTATTATAGAATCTAAATATCTGCTTGAATAAACTATTCCATTATATTCAAGTATTTTTAAGTATGGTTCTATTGGCTTATTAAGTATTTTGTATTCTAATATACCTGGAAAAACTCCATAGAGCGTAGAGGTTGTACTTAACTCTGATACATGTTGTTGTAATAGTGTGTTTCGTTCTTCAGTATTTAACTCTGAAACATTTAAATGGTTTTCTACACCGGCAAAGTAAAGACACAATTCAATAAACCTTTTGGTTTCTGAAGGTCTTTTTATAGATTTAGAAGGACTATTTAAATAGAGTTCAGCAGCTCTTTGTATTAGAGCTACAAAATCTTCACTATAAAGCAATTGAGGTAAGAAACTCCGTATAGTCCATACTTCAACATTAGGATAAAGCGATTTTACAAAATTGTGTCTTACAATAGCCGAGATAATACTTTCAGATATAGCAAATCTAGCGGAAGAATTTAACTGAACACCACAATTTGCCATTAGATCACTTACACTTTGTCCACCACTAAATAACTTTAAAAAATCTATATAATGTGGATTATATTCAACATACTCTGCAAATGTTTGGTTCTTTCTTTGCAGCTGACTAATTTTATCGGGCAATTGGGTAAATGCTGCAAATATTTCTAAGATCCGTTGCTCTTCTTCTGTCATTTCATATCTAAAAAAATCTACTTCAGCCAATAACTTTGGATATGAATAAGCAAGTAATGCTTTTGTTAGCCTTAGTACCCTAGCAAATGTACGATCTACAAAATGATCTGTTATCTGAGTTGATGGTTCTCTAATATTAATAACATCAGCTACTTGCTCACTTGTATTATTCTTTACACAAAGTAAAGCAATTTCATATAAATTCCTGGAATTATCTAATTTGTGACCATTTGCCTGCGCATAAGTTATCCAAAACCTGATTAGTAATTCCAGATCTAAAAGAACTTTGCTTCTCATTGGTTCCTTTAAGAGATGATAAACTTGACCAAGCTCAGATGTAGACCTGTCGTTATGTACTTGTAATCTATAATCGATTTGCGGCAGCATTCAAAAAAACAAAAATTGATGAATTATATCATTGTGCTACAATGACTTTGATATTAACTTCCACTCAATGCTAAAAGTATTCATTTGGAATTTAAGCGTTCTGTCAAAAGTATCTAGGAAACTTTTAAGCCTAACTTTTGTTGCTTCAATTGTAGAAGGGATTTCGCCTGTGGTTTATGGGTTTTTAATTGGGAAACTAGTTGATACAGTTATTAAACTTACCCAGGAGTTAAAACCATTTACAGAACTGCTGCCGCTAATTATTTTTATGTTCTTATACTATTGTATTGTAGGATTCATGCGAATTCTTTCTAACTATTCAGAAATATACTTTAAGCCTCAACTTCATACAGTTGCATTACAAATTTTATTTGAAAAGCTTAAATCGCTAGGGGTAGAGCAGACAGAAAAACCTGAAATACAAAATAAAATTAATAGATATAAAGATAACACCGGTTTATTTTTTAGTCAGTTTATTAACTTTACTGCATTATTCGCAAACTTAGCAGCTATTATTTCATCGGTAATCGCTTTACTTTCTCTTTTACCATTAATCATTCCATTAATTTTAGTTTTACTACTCCCTAAAATCTTTACAAACCGATATTACTTAAAGAAAGTATGGGAGGAAGATAAGCGATTTACACCTCAAATTAGGATGGCGAACGAGGTCGGCGGAAAATTAAGTGATCCTAATTCTTTTAAAGAAATCTACTTAAGCAATGCAACAACCTTCTTTATAAATAAGTACAAATTCCTTAGAGATTCTTACGTATTTACTCTTAAAAGGATTCGACACCGCTGGTACATTTTCATGCTGATATTTAGAATTTTAGACTCAGGAATAATAACTATAGGCTTGATAATGGCTCTACATAAAATTATGAATAATGAAATTTCGATTGGTCAGTTAACATTTGTATTAACTACCATTGTAACTTTGCGAGGTATGTTTGACTCAATTGTGTATACGGTTACCAACTTAAGTGAAGGTGCTCAAAGGCTTGCAGATTCTAAGGAATTATTTAATACCGAACCGATTATTAATAATACAGATGTAAAAGTCGAGAGCTTACCTCCGTTAATAGAATTCAGAAATCTATCATTTAAATATCCAGATTCAAACAGATTTGTTATTAAAAACTTAAGTTTAGAATTAAAAGCCGGAGAAAAAGTTGCAATTGTTGGCCATAATGGTGCCGGCAAAACTACATTAATTAAATTATTGACTCGAATATATAAACCGACTGAAGGAGAGATTCTAATAAACGGGGTTAATTTAAATGAATTATCTAAAGATGATTGGTACAAAAATGTAGGAGTATTATTTCAAGATTTTAATACTTATGGTTTTTTAAATGTTGAAGATAATGTTTTTACAGGAGATATCAAAAGTAAAAAGAATGAAGCACAAATAAAAAAAGCGCTTAAGGATGCCGATGCTTTAGATTTTGTAGAAGAATATCCAGACAAACTGAATACAATTTTGAGTGAGAAATATGAAAATGGGATTAGACCATCTACAGGTCAATGGCAGAAAATTGCTATTGCAAGATTTTTTTACAGAAATTCTCCAGTATTAATTCTAGATGAACCAACAGCATCAATTGATGCTGTTAGTGAAGCTGCAATCTTTGATAACATTTACGAATTTATAAAGAATAAATCTGTAATAATTGTCTCACATAGATTTTCAACAGTCCGTAAAGCTGACAGAATTATAGTTATGGATCACGGCGAAGTTGTTGAAAGTGGAACACATAGTGAACTTTTGCAACTTGGAAGATATTATGCAAATGCGTTTAATCTGCAAGCTAAAGGCTATGGAGATGAAAGTGATTTAATTGAGAACTAAATATTTTCAGCCAGGAACTTTTCAAGGGCTTTTAAATTTTTAGTTACAGGATCGTAATAGTAAGACTTAATTCCAATACTTTGTGCACTTTTCACTGCATTTGGATTGTGTTCAAAATAAATTACATCTTCTGGCTTGAGCTTATAACGTTTCAACATCAGCTGATAATATTGGGGATCTGTTTTCTCTGGATTATGTTTAAGAGTAAAAACAGGGTAGGGCATATTATCTAATCCGAACGCTTTATACTGAACATCATCTGCACCAGTCAAAATTATCTTATCATTAGGAAAAGTCTCTAAAAGTTCGTACATTTCTGGAAAAACTTCAAACCCGTTTTTAGTTTCAATAACAAATGTATCTATTGCATCAACTAGGATCGTTTTCATTGACTCTAAATTTAACAATTTTCTTTATTAGATCTACAGGCAAAGGTTCAGAGTATAAAAATCGTATTGTACCTTTGCCTGATTTACTATATTTACCTGTTATCTGTTCAAACTCAGCAACTCCAGATGGCATAGGGTAGAATCCGATATGTTGTTTGTTAGCAGAAAAATATACTAAAGGTCTGCCATTTAATCTGTATGCAGGGATGTTGTAGCCGATATATTCTTCAGCGTTTGGTACAGTGTCTAAAATTATTTTACGCATCTCTTTCAATCTAGGCTGGATTTCGGTAGGAAAAGATTTAATGTATTCATCTACTGTTTTAAATTTATGTGAGTTTGGCATGCATTAAATTTAATAAATTAATGATATTTAGCGAACATTGCTTCCCATTCTTTAAAAATTTTTTTATGGCTTTCTCCAAAACTGGCAATTGAGTTATAAGCATGGTTCATCGTCTTTTCTATAAATAGTTTCCTAGGATTTTTAGAATAAAACAGATCTGCCCATGCGATTATCTTTTCTTCTATTGATATTGCAAGCATATCTCGATGAGGTAGCGGTAAATTATCTTTGATAATATCCTCTTTAGGAATACCTACACCTGTATGTCTTTCTGCAACCAGAGCATGTAACGGCAAGCCTTCAGCTTCTAATATTTTCCTGCCTTCAGTACCGTGGCAGACATAATCAAGCTTACCTGTGCAGCCTAACTCTTCATCATCAACTTTAATTATACCGATATCATGCAGCATCGAAGCTTCTTCTATAAATTGCATTTGTTCTTCAGTTAAACTTAGCCCTCGAGCAATCTTTAGAGCTCTAGCAGTTACTAACGAAACATGCACAAGATAGATGTGATGGGTTAAAGGATTTTTAATATATTTGTCGATTATTGACCTATAGTCAACTTTTAAAGGCTGTGAATGCATAAATCTATTATACCAGGCTAATATTTTTCAGAAGAAATATTTATAAAAACGGAGAGTATTGGACTATGTTAGAACCTTATATGTTTTAAGTTCTAGTCCTGAACTACTAAACTTCATCTAATTATTGAATTTCTTTAATCTATATATCTGAGTTGATTATACTTGATTTTGTATTATAATCCATTGTCTTAAATAAAGTCCTCACATAATATGGCTTATCTTAACTCTAAATTTACTGCATATGCCTGACACCACCCCTATTAAGCAAGAACTACAAAAGATTCGACAGGAAGATGAAGCCGTCTACACCGAGCTTATGGCTTCAAACCTATTTATTATTGGTGGAGTTGCAACAGGAAAAACTGAGCTGATGCAAACACTTCAGCGGGAATTACCACATATTGCGATTGATGTTGGTAGACTTTTTAGAATGGTTGCATACCTTATCCTGACTGACGAAGAAAATGCAATAAATCCTGATGTTGATTTAATTCAACAAAAAGATAATACAGAAGTTGAACGATTACTTTCAGGAATTTTAAGCAAAACCAGATACCTGGAAAGAAGTTTACTTGAGGGTGCGAAGTTCAGTAAAAAAGATACTGGTGAACTTGAATTTAGCTTTTTTGGTCAACCATACTCACAAGAATTAGAAACTGGAGATATAAACAGCATTGTTTCTGTTGTAGCAAAATCACCAAAAGTTAGAGAAATAATTTGGAAATGGATAAATAAATTCGCACAAGATAATGGTGGGATTCTAATTACTGGACACAACCTAAGAGAGACTGATACTACCACTTTCAAAGTTATACATCTTACAGTAGAAAATGACTTAGCAGGCGAAAGATTAATGCAAAGATCTGGCTATGAAGATGTTCAAACAGCAACAGAATCAGTTATTGCCCGAAATAACAGTGATAAGCTACCAGAAACTGAGGAGATTTTAGACAGAGTTAATGGAGTAATCAGAATTGAAACTGATGACATTAATTTAGATCAAGTTGCACTAAAATCTATTCAAGGCTTAAGCTCTAGGATTAAAAGAGAACAATTTATTAGACAAAAGTTGCAAGATACAGCAATAGAAAGAACTGATTTTGACTGGGTTTCCAACCCCATAATGGCAGTATTAAGAAGTAAGTTTGAAGTTTTAATTGGTAGTATGAACTTACCAAAAGAAATTGCAAAATTTGATTTGCTTATGCAGTGCCTATTAAACATACCAGCCTTTGATATAAAGCAAATATTTATTGGCATTGATGATAATGTACAGAACCAATTATTTGAAACTATCCGTGAAAGAAAAGGCACTGAGCTTACCGAATTATTAGCAACATATGATGTAAATGAGCAACTGCTTGTAAATGTTATTCAAGTTCAAATACAGCGGCTACTTGGGTTGTCTGCTGGAAGCGGCTTTGCAGATTTATATGGTGATCAACCAGCACTTGCTGGTTTAAGAGATGAATATTCTATCAATAAATCTCAAGGCAGGTATTTAGATGGTGAAAGTTGTAGACATTTAGTTTTACCTATCGGGAATGGGCACTCACTAACATTTAAACCAGTTGAAGAAGAAATTGGTGCAGAATACGCATATAGATTACACTATTTACATTCACAAAGATTTAATGAATTAATGGGTTTTGGTGCTTATTTAGACGATTATCCTTACCCTATTGCTTGGGTCTCGTATTCACATCACGATAGACCATATAAAATGGAATTGTTTCAGACCTTAGGACTTGAATCACATAATATACTTGAAATGACTAGAGCGTGGAATGTAATGTGGAGTCCTAAAAATACAATGAGCTTTCTATTCAGTTATGCACACGAAGAGTTAAAAAGAATATGGGACAATATGAGAGTGAACTTCAAAACAGATAAACCATTAGCTGGAATTTCTACTACTATAAATCCGAACTTGGGTTTTAAAGGCAGTGCATTTAGTGGCTCAAGTTTTTCTGTTGTTGCATTAAGACCAGCAACACTCCAGTATTCAAGATTACAAGGTTATCCTACTTACACAACCAGACGGGATATTGTAAGGCAAGGTATTACTAATGAAACATTTGATGCACAGATTCCACAATTACCTTTAAACGAGATGTTAATGGTTTATAATACAAAGAAACAAACTGAAATAGAAAAAGGAAAGATTTATAGAATTGATCCGAATATCTATGAAGAAATTTAATTTTTAAAATTAAGCTAATGAAAATTATAGTTGCAACCCAAAATCAAGATAAATTCAAAATTATACAGTCATTATTAAGCAGCACAGGACTGAGTGAAGCTGAATATTTAAACCTAAAAGACTTAAACATTGAAAGCCAAGCTGAAGAAACTGGATCGCTTATTAACAGGGCTGAACAAAAGGCTTTATTTGCCGCTCAAAACTTAATAAAAAATAATATCAGCTTTGATTTAATTGTTGGTGCAGATGACGGTATGAAGTTAGAGGGCAAAGATACTGATGAAAACTCAAAAGAGATAACCGAAAATATTTTGAGTAATAATTTACTAAAGGTTGGCGAGAACTTAATTATTGTACGAGCATTTGCTTTTGTAAACTCAAAGGGTGAGGTTGCACAATCGTTTGAAACAGAAATTCCTTTTAAATTTATTGGCAATTCAAAAGGAATAACTTCACAAGAGTTTAAATACCCTCTAAGTTATGTATTAGCACCTATTGATAAGGAATTATCGGTTAAAGAGCTAAGTGAAGATGAGTCTTTAAACTACTACTTAGAATATTGTAGACAATCATTAGAAGAAAACATAAATACCTATTTAAAAACATTAAATGAAGCAATCTGATTCACTGGCAGTAGAAACTGTCGAGAATGCAATACAAAATAGTAGTGGCGTTATTGAATCTAAAATCTTAGACATTGCAAGAAAGCTATTAGATACTTACTCATATTCTGAATTTCAAACTTACCCAAGACCAAGCCACCCTGAAGTATCTAAACAAAAAGATATTTACTTTACTATGGTGGCTATTTTAATTTCACTTAGAACAACACTTGAACACGAACAAGAGGCAGTAAATGCCTTTCTAACGCAATTTTCAAGCCCTGAAGATGTAATGGGATCAACACCTGAAGAGATAGCAGAATTAATTAGAGTTGCAGGA
The DNA here is from genome assembly GCA_030834985.1 of Candidatus Dojkabacteria bacterium. Classification (GTDB taxonomy): domain Bacteria; phylum Patescibacteriota; class Dojkabacteria; order J137; family J137; genus Brojett037. Next base: position 2,746 of record JAUQWV010000008.1, on the reverse strand, counting down.
ATGCCTGATAAAAAAGCTAACGCAATACTCAATGCAACAAAGTATGTTATTGAAGTTCTTGATAATGACTGGGAACAGTTTAGAGAAATGCCATTAGATCAGGCAAGAGAGGAAATTATGAAAATCCCAGGAGTTGGACAAAAATCTGCCGATTGTTTACTAGAGCTGGGTCTAGATTTACCAACTATTGTTATAGATGTGAATATGCTGAGGGTTGTATCAAGACTATTTGGACTTGAATGGGCAAAAAATCCCGACTTAGCTAGTGCAAGTCAGCTTGCAGAAGCAAAAAAAATCATTGAAGATAATCTACAGAAAGATGGCTTTCTTTATCAGATAGTACACACAATGTTTCTGCTACACGGTAAAAATATATGCAAATCAACTCCAAAGTGCGATAAATGCCAACTCAGAGAGTATTGCCTTTACTACAAAAATTCAAATGGTGGTATGATCCAACAGGCACTATTTGAACTTTAAACACAATGAAATATTCTCAAGTTCTTGTTATTGGCTCAATCGGCAAAATACAGGCATTCTATACAAATCAAAATAAAGGCGATTTAGAAGACATAAACTTGAGCAGTTTTGAAACTGCTGAATATTTAGGTGGGACTGGTTTAACTATTGCTGCTACACTTAGAAAACTTTCATCTATTCCAGTTAAAATCTGGACTTTACTTGGGTATGACAGCACCTTATACCAACGAGTATTAGCCACTCTACAAATTGAACTAGCCAGTGAAATATTCCAAGATATTAAAACAGCAGACGGGAGAGTCATTAATTTCAATAGGGGTGAACAGCAGTGGCTAGATTTTGGAAGCTCGGTAGAAAGCTTAGACCCTGAGATTAATCTTGATAATATTGATTCAGCAAATACGCTGGCAATATTATCACCTATATACTTCAAGACATTTGTTAAATTACAAAAAGAAGTTATTGCTAGAGGGATTGATTATATTTATGATGCAGGAATGCTTGTACATCTTTTATCGGATGAAGAAGTAAGAGAGGGAATTGAAAATGCAAAGATAGTGGTTGCAAATGAATCAGAATGGAGATTAATTGAAAGCAGACTAGGTATTAACCCAGAAATGACAAGTGCAAATGGGAAACCTTGTATTAGAACACTCAGCAATAGGGGAACGGAAGTTTTTATTAATGGTGAAAATCAATTTATTAAATCTTTCCCAACTGAATCAATAGATGCAACAGGTGCAGGCGATAACTGGCGAGGTGCTTTTTTGGCTAGTATACTTAGTGGAGAATCTTTTCATCGAGCAGTTGAAATTGCAAATGCAGTTGCCAGTATGAGCGTTGAATACAAAGCTACTTTTGACTTTCCCTTAGATCAGTCTGAATTAAACAGACGGCTTGAATTTATAAGAGAAGATAGCGAACTTAAGTTTAAATAGGATTAAGTCTATCTCCCAGTTCTTTGTACCTTTCATATAAGCCATTTAATTTGTCTTGATGAGCAAGCTGAAATATTTTGTTAATCCAAAATATTATTTTAAAAAATGAATGAAAACTGCCAACCAAGCTCTCTTTTACATAACTATCTGACTCATATGTTTGAAATATCACCTCCCCACTGTCAGTTTCTCTAATATACTCATTCATTGAACGGGAATTGGAATGGATAAACTGCGACCCCAATACATATAAACTTTTATATAAATCTTTGTACCCAGTTTCAGTTGCCAAATCAGATATAGATTTTTGAATCTCAAATTGAGGTAATGTCTGAAGTTGCTAAAGAACTCAATTTAAATATTGTAAATGTATTGAGCGAATCAGGCTCAGGCTTTCATACCGGAAGACCTGTTTTTAATGAGATGGTTGAAATGATACTTAGAGGGGAAGCTGATGGAATCATTACTTGGAAACTTTCAAGGCTATCTAGGAATCCCGATGATGCAGGCAAGATTATGGGAATGCTCCAGCGTGAAGAGATTAGGCATATAAGGACTTCAGATAGACACTGGTTTCCGGAGGATAATGTAGTGATGATGTATGTCGAATTTGGAATGCACAACCAGTACAGTAGAGATTTGAGTGTTGATTTGAGAAGAGGACTTAATCAAAAAGCTAGTAGAGGTTGGTTTCCCAATGCTTCAGTTCCCATAGGATATATGCACAGCCCTTTTAAACAGCTTGGAGATGTTGAAATTATCAACGACAAAGATAGATTTGATTTAATGCAGTTCGCACTAAAAGCAGTGGCTTCAGGTAAGCTCCTGCCTATGGAAGCATTTGAAGAGGTAAAAGCCAGAGGCTTAAAATCAAGAAGAGGGGGCAATCTTTCTAAAAGTGCTTGGTATAGTGCATTAACAAATACTTTCTATTACGGGGAATTTGAGTATCCTAAAAATAGCGGAATAATTCACAAAGGTAAACATACTCCGATGATAAGCGAAGCTGAGTTTAATCATACTCAGGAAATTCTCGGCAGAAAAGGTAAGCCTAGACCTAAAAAGCATTTTTTCTCTTATACAGGGTTAATAAAATGTAGCGAATGCGGTTGCTCAATAATCGCAGACCCTAAAACTAAGATTCAGCAGAACGGGAATATACATCACTATATTTATTACAGATGCTCTAAAAAGCGTGGCAACTGCTCGCAGAAAGCTCTTGAGATTAAACAGTTTGAGAAACAAGTCAGCGATTTGCTTTCAAGAATTACTCTCCCTCAGGACTTTCACGAATGGGCTATAAATGAACTGAAAAACGACCAGATGCG
>JAUQWV010000007.1 GCA_030834985.1 Candidatus Dojkabacteria bacterium | reverse complement strand
AAATTTACCGACTGTAAAGGTAAATTTAAGAATTTAAATGGAAAAAAACCTGTAGAAATCACATTACGAGAAGATAGGGTTTTAACCCCAATTTTTAAGAAAATATAGCGGGCAACTGTCAGAAATGGTACACTGCCTTTTTTTAAGAGAATGGATTTTCAAGTACACCTTGTGCTGCCGGTTGTGCAGGAGCTTCTGCAGTTGCCCGCATCAAAATATTCCTATCTAGATAACCTTCTCGTTTTACAACAGCTTTAATTAGGTTCTTACCTTCTTCAGAAATCATTATATAACCACGTTTACTTGCTAATATTGAATATTCACCTGATGGTAAGTCAAATCTTGCCTCTCCCTTATTGTTAGTTAGAGATAAAGCAATCTGTTGTTTTTCATCGTAAATTCTAACTACAGCACCTGGTATTGGTAAATTAGCATCCATATCTACTACTTTCCCTCGTTTTTGAATTCTTTGATAAATAGTTGGGTAGAAAGATATTACAAATACTAAGATATATATAACCAAAAGCACCCAGTTTAACGTTGTTGGGAAGTTTATTTGTGAATAAATTGTAAATATAAATCCTAATACAGATGAAACTAATAAAACCCCTCTAGCAAAACCAATTAAATTCTTCTTTCGATAGTTTATTAACTGTTTAAATATGTTTGGTTTTGCGTCTAATCTTCTTAATGGTACATCGTAAACAATATCCTCTTCAGAAGCCAGCGGATTTGCCATCTTGATAAATTTAGTAAACGGCTGATATCCGCTGGCTTTAACTTCTAAGTAGAATTCGTCACGCCTATCGGTATTCAACCTATATCTTCCATCAAGATCCGAAACTGCTTGTGCAACTACAGTAGAGTTCATTTGATTGTCAGTACCAATAGCTTTAACACTTAATGTAATTGAGGCAAACGCAATCGGCTTGCTGGTTAATTCATCAACAATAACACCCCAATATTTCTTTCTTTTTGGAGTAAGGAATCCTAAGAAGATTCCAAATATCTGACCAACACCGCTTCCTGCTGCAACTGCGCTTGTAGCAACAACTGTTGCTGTTGTTACAGCAGTAACAGCTGTAACTGCCAAAGGAGTTGACGTATCTACCGAAGACAAAGTTTCTCTGATTACCTCTTCAGTAATAATTTGAGGTATAGATTCTTCAATAAAGCCTTCTATAAAACCAAAGAATCCGTTACCGAAGCTATAAGAGCCATCTCCTCTATTATATGTTTGTGAAGGATCAAATGGTACAACAGTTCCTGGAGGAGCAACTACTGCATCTGGATTGAACACTGTAAAGACATCTTCATCTGGTGTTGTAGCAACAAAACATAGTGCAGAGTTAGGATCTTTACCAAAATATGTTTCAACATTTAAACAATACTGTCCACTGTTATTATTCGATACTGGGTCTTCTATATAACTAATATTTGTATTTTCACAAACTGTTGTAATTGGATTTGCACACAATGCCCCAGTAAATACAAGCTTTGTATCGGCACACATTTGTGCTTTATTTGTTGGGTTTAATTCAATATAGAATCCAGGAGCAGGTTCTGGAACTGCTGGATATTGGAACTCCAAAATCGCTGTTAAGCTTGGATGTTCTTCATAACTAATACTGCTTATGTCCAGTTCGTGTCCGCTATTAAGTAGCAAATTACCGCTCATTAATGGTGAACCAGTACAACTTACTATATTATCTTCGTTTGTTGTACATTGAGTTGAGTCGTAAACTGTTGCATTCAATATTGCTGGCGAAGGCGTTACACCAGTATCAACTACCTTAACTTTATTCCATGTAACATCCTCCGGATCTGTGTCACAGAACATGCCTTCGCCATTCAACGTAACTGCTACATTACCTTGAGTTAGCGTAATTAACGGGTTACATGTTCCACCTGTAATTGGATCGAATGTAAATACTCTACCACTGTCGCTAGCTGCCCACATGCATTCAAATGCGTAGTAGAACGTATAGATCCTATCATCAAATGGTGCCACATTTGATGCAATACCATCTTCCCATCCTTCGCACTGCTCACCAGTTTCTAAATCCCAACACATAATCACTGTATCATCCCACTTTGCCATGTAATAAAGCCTTCCTGGATACTGATCACTTAAATCATGGAACATTTCATTTGCAAAGTGAGTTCCATCCATATTTGGTAAGTAATCATAGAATGTTTCTGCATCTAAATCGTAACAATATATCCTTGGCGAAGTTGGTCCAAAATCTTCATGGTCTGAGTACAACATGGCACAGATCTCGTCATTATTAGCGTTATAAAATATCTGCTGGTTTCGTTTATTCGGCAGAATTTGAACGCCACCTTCTGGGAAATCTGGACAGATCTCTTTTGTTGATGCAATCAAACACTGAATCTGCCTATCCATATTACCTACGTTTCCTCCACTAGTTGAATAAATTCTGCCGGTTGAAGCCTGATACTTTACTGAACCGTATCCTGGATCAAAACCTGTAAAGGTACCTAATTCATAAGGCTGACCAACACAAGGAGTATTTGTTACTAAGCTGAAGCAAAGTATAACCATTCGACCTTCATTTGGTCCAACAGAAGTAGCATAAAGTTCCTGCATATCAGGATTGTATTCAATATCTCCAATGTTTCCCCAGCCCCATGCATTAAATGCTGTAGTATTCAAACTTACAGCTCCCCTGGTAAACCCTGGTGTATTACAGTAATAATCTTGTGATAAATCCCAGCACATAAATCCATGGCCATTATCATCTGGATCCGGACTATTCATATCTGTCATTGGAATGTATAGTTTATCACCTACAACTTCAGCATTAACTTCAAAACTAGTCTTTGAAGAAATATATTCATCATCTTTATCAGCCCATCCGTTTAAACCTAATGAGAGCGGATATACAATATTTGGATTTTGAGATACGCAAGTATCGTTAATTTCTAAGTCAAAGCAGAACATAGTCTTTGTTGGATTGACTTCCATTCTTGTAACTGTCCAGTGGTGATTAAAGTAGAATACCTTGTTGTTATAAGGCACAACTTTATACACATCAATTCCACCCAAAGATGCAACATTAAGTTCACTAAAATCTGCAGCTGTTGTTATGTATCGAAGGTCACTACGTGTTGGCGGTACATTTACTCTATCATTCTGGAATCTAACACACCGCATAGCCGGATCTGTTGTTCCATCTGCTCCTACTGGTGTATATGTAAATGTAGATTCATCACAAGTTTGATCTTGAGAATATGTAATTATCCAATTTGGCGGAGCTTGAATAGAACCAACTACAAATTCCTGGTTTTCTCTAATTGGAAAGTACGTTACTGCCGCATTAGAATTTGGACCTAGATTATTATAATCCATTACCCATTCCAGAATTGAGCCGATTTTAGTTTCACTAATAGAACCTGTGACTTTGTCACGACCTTTTATGGATGCAGCGAAGTCGCTGGCTCCACCTTCTCCGCCTTCAGGCGGAATATCGCTACCTTCTGAAGATTCACCGCCTTCGCCGCTTTCTACAACAGATTGAAACAACGTTTCAGAGCTGCTGACTCTTAGCCAAGGATTAAATCCATCCCAGAACGGTAAGTAGTGAGCACGAATATGATGTACGCCTTCATTAAGATTTAAATTACTTACTGGATTATCTGAAGTATTAACAGTAATAGAAACGTCACCATTTAAATCAACCACTGCCCACCCTAGATCAATTGTACCTACAGCAAATCTTACATAACCCGAGAATTCTACTGGTGAATCGTCCGGTATAGTATAGTTTGGTAGTTCAACATGAGCTGTTAGTGTAAAGCTATCTCCTTTCACTACCGGGTTTTGGCTTGTTTCTAAAGTTGTAAAGGTTGCAATAGAATAAACTCTGAGTGTGTGGTTTACAGACTGACTTGTATCGTAAGTATCATCACCTAAATAGTATGCATGAACAAAGTGAAAACCAGGGTTAGGCCGTATAGAAAAGGTAACCATTCCATTTTCATCTAACTCCAGAATATCCAGTACAGTTAATACATCATCCATTCTAAGTGCAACATACCCTGTTGGAATACTGCCAGGGTTTATTGGGTCATAAACTTCTACATCTATAAGTAACTCTTCTCCAGCTATTAATGCAGGAGCACCATCTGGGCTAGGATTACTCGACCACGACATTCCAATAATATGAGTTTCTGAAAGTTCTGTACCTCCGGGGTCACCGCCTCCATCGCTTTCAAATAACAAATCGTATTGATGTAACTCGTAAATATAGTTAAAAGAAGTTATGTACAGATTTTGGTTATTGTCTAAGTCGTAACTTATTATTGAATCATCAAGATCAGTTAAGCTAAAAAATTCTACTGCTTTGTTAGACTGTAAAACTCTTCCTATTTCACCAATATTGCTACCAGCAAAAAATATATTATCATCTTCATCTATTAGCAAGCTGCTTATACCATAAATTGGCGCCCCATAAGGCATAACTATAGGGTTCTCTTCTGTACATGATGAAAATGGAGCACCTAGCTCACAACCAGTATATGGTTTTATATGTAATTCAGTAGGATCACTTGTATAGCCTGCTACATATAAATCATAACCGCCTGGTTTACTTTTAACTGCTATTTTTATACTACCTAAAACACCCGATAGATCTATAAAGTCTTCTTCTGTATAGCCAGATGCCGCAGAAATTGCATATATAACATCACCACTATTCATTTGAAAAATAACATCACCACCATTGACTATAAATCCTCCATTTGTAGATAAAGATCCTGCAGCACTAGAAGTAAATAAATTATCAAAATCTGGAAAGCCACCATCATTAGGCGCCACCGCATAATCATAACCATACTCTTCCCATATAAGAAGGTCCCCATCATCATTTATACTTAAACCTACAGATGCTCCAAATGGCATCGGATATAAACTAATATTTCCACTAGGATACTCAAAATACATTACCTGCGCATTGTCTTCCAAACCAACTAAAGAAATAAATACCCCGCCCGGAGCTGGAACCATGTATGATGAGAGCATATAGTCATTAGTATCGTAGTTAAGTTCGTAAATATCACCATTAACATTAATCGATCCTGCTGGATAATCTCCTTCATTCCAATTAAGAACAGCATAAAAATTATCTTGCTTATTGTATGTAGAAGCGATAGATACATCTTCACCTTCATCTGTGTTGATATGAAGTGATGAACTATATACATATCTTTCGCATTTTGGATCGTTCCATACGTAAGGAGGATCGCAATCTTCTTCACCTAAGTCGCCTTCAGGTTCAACTTCTAAATCATAAAGATAAAGTTCGCGGTACCAAAAGCTAAGCGCAAGCACATCATCTCCTACCAAATCTATATTTCTTATTGCTACATTCTCAACATCACCAGAATCTAAAATATCTTCAGGGTCCGATCTGCTCCACCTAGCAACCTTTGACCAGCTGTATGAATATAAGAAATCATCATTAACTTTAAAACGGCTTTCCCAACCAGATAAATCATACTCTTGTACTATAATTGGGTTCCAAGTTGTAACGTCGTATTCATAAACTTTCGAAGCATTATTGCTATGAATAAAAACTCTCTCTCCATCAGGAGAAATCTGTAAGTAATCGTGTAGTCCACTATTATCATTTAAAAGATCTTTCATTTGAAAAGATGGGAATGCACCCGTATCATATCTATAAAAGTAATCATCTGCTGTAATATATAGATAATCATTAGCCTCATCTACCTCTGCTGAGACAGTACCTATACTGTCTAGTGCATATACATCTGGATTTGCATAATCACCTGAGTTATAGACTACTAATTGTGAGTTTGTAATTACATATATATTGTCATTAGAATCATCATATCTTGCAAATACTTGACCGCTTCCTTCAGGATCTTCAGGAATAGGATAGTAATCAATACCATCTAATGAAGCAGTGTCACCATCGTAGTAGACATCGTAAACTAGAAGATCGCCAGCATCGTAGTCTGCTATTACAATGTCGCCATCATTATTTACATCTACACTGTCATAATGATTCTCAACCCAGCCGTATGTATCTAAATAAAAATCACTGTGCAAGGAGTAATCAGTATTATTGGGGTGCACTGCAACCCGAGTTTGCGGATCATCCCACAAATTATAGAATGCGAATGCTCTGCCATCTGGAATGGTTTTAACCAAGTGTACACCGTTTGCACCTACATACCCTGCAATACTGCTTGGAGTATTCCATGAATCTGCACTTGTTTGAGTTTCTTGACTAAAGTTAGTGAATGCAACTGCAGAAATCATTCCAACTAAAGTTAGAACAATAAGCAGTGGACGTGCGAACTTTAAAAATTTCTTTGATATTTGCTTTTTTATGTATCTTAAGTTCGCGCCAAGTTTCATACTTAATTAGAATACCAAAACTTTTTATTAAGAAAAAGTGATAAGAGCATTAATAGTTCATTTTTCTCTGAATTTAAATGCAGGTAAACTTTGTGTATTTACTTCCACTAAATATGTGTGGAACTTATGATTAATTTGATCCAAAACTACAGCATAAGTTCCAACTGGGATTGGGCTACCAGTAGTGAATTTACCGTCTCCGCCTGATTTAGTTCTGTAAATCACATTCTTCTGTCTATTTACAAAAGAAACTATAACATTTGGAATTGGCATATCCTTCTTATCTACAACTATTCCGTTAACTATCTTACCTTGCACTGCAGTTGTTTGAACTTGCTGATTTTTAATAACTGGCTGTACAGTATTTGCACTCAATTGAGGATTATTCAAAATTTTTAGTTCTCTATAAAGATCATTTATTCTAGATAAAATCTCCTCTTCTTTTTGCTTATAGTTTTCATCTTTTACAATCATTGAAAGTTCAAATTTTAATTTATTAATTTCTTCTGTATAGTCTTTAATCTGCTTATTTATACTTTCCTGAGTTTTTGGTTTTTCAACAAATTCTTTATTGTAAAATTGATTAAGTGCAGAGTCTTTTGACCGCTGAAATAATCCTTCGCCAAAAACATCTTCATAAACTCTTACAAAATTATCTTCCGAAACTTTATCAGGTTTTAAATCCATTGTTTCTTCTTCTTTAGCTACAGTTGTCTGGATTATTGGTTTATTCTGATTTCCATAAATACTCTTTAAATCTACTTTACTGATATCGATTTTATTTTGTGCAGTTGCTTTATCAACTTTAAATTCCTTAGCTGTAGATGCTGCTACCGGCTTAGCTTTTAAAATATCTGGAGGAGAAGCTTCACGAATCCAAACATATCTTGGTGAAACAAACATTGCTTTAACAAAACCAGTTAACCAAGTACCTAAGCTAGGGGCAACTGCCATACCAAAACCAATAATCACACTTACACCTGCTAACGGGAATTTAATTATTGGCGGCAGCGGAAGAACAAAAAAAACAACGCCTACTAAGGCTCCAATCAAAATCCTAGAAAATTGTTTTAAAGTGAAGCTGCCAAAAAGTTTAAATTCGACTTCTATAACATTTTGAGGTACAGGATGCTGTGTCATATTAAATATTGTACACTAAAATTAAATTCATATCCTCCGCCCTATTCTACCCGCATTCGCGAAACGGGCTTTGGATATGAATTAATTTTATCTAAGTGGACTATATTGAACTTTATATATTGCACCGGCGTAGTCGTCTGTAATATACAAATCTCCGTTTTTATCGAATTTAACGTCTACTGGTCTTCCCCAGACTTGGCCTTGATCGTTAAGCCAGCCGGTAATGAAATTTATTTCTTTACCGGCTGGCTTAGAAGTATTTACACGAACAACTTTATAACCCGTTGGGATTGTTCTATTCCAAGACCCATGAAATGCTATAAATAAATCATCTTTAAATATCTGCTGTGGAAATTTAACTTTTTGAGTTAAATCATCATTAACTAAAAATGTTAACCCAAGTGCAGCAGAATGCGCCTGTAGATTAAATGCAGGGATTTCTGTTTCAGTCTTACAATACCCAGAGCGTTCAGGATATTCAGGATTATTAATTCCTTGCCCATAACAATAAGGCCAGCCATAATTTAAACCTTGACTAATAATATTAACTTCATCAGGCGGTAGATCATCACCTATCAAATCTCTTCCGTTATCAACTCCCCATATCTTAAAATCCACAGGAGTAGATTTAAAAACAAAATCTACAGTGTTGCGAAGCCCTGTCGCATAAGGTTGAAGATTACTCCCATCTAAATTAGCAGTTAACATTGCAGCTCTTCGCCCATCTGCTTCTTCACATAAGTTACAAGATGAGCCAACCGTTATATAGAGTTTGTTATCTGGACCAACCTTTACTGTTCGTGACCAGTGACCTCCTTGCGGAAGATTATCAATTAATACTTCTTTGTTTGTGTATGTTCCATCTTCTGTAAGATCACGATAAACAACAATACGAGACTCCTCTCCAACATAAAGATCTCCACTGTAATAATCTACACTGTGAACATTATCTAAATTTGAATCAATTGTGATCGTTTCTAACCCCAAAGTACCATCTTGAGACTGCTTAATGAACTTTATTGAATCTGCACCACGTTCTGCCACAACTATATTATTTTCATTTGTAAAATCTATTTGTCTTGGAGCATTTAAGCCTGCTGCCCAAACTGAGATTGTAAAAGCCTGAGGTAAATTTAGTGTTTGAGGCGCAGCAAATACGCCAACTTTATTTGAATCTGGCACAACTATTTGCTGCGCAAATAATACATTACTTGTATCTGATTCAACTTGCGAATTCTGATTGTTGGCATCTACCTCTTGTCTAGAAATATTGAAATTCAGAAAAGACGTATTCTTTGTTATAAACAGCACAGCAAGGAATAAAAATATCAATACAAGAACGACTAAAACAGCTATTGATACTTTTAACGATTTTGTCATATTTATAATAAAGGAATTTAACTAAGAATAGTCTATCAGTGTTGTATAATCACTGCAATTAGCCGAAGGAGGGGAAAATGGCTAATTTGGTCAAAGGCGGACCGGATCCGCTTACGTTAGCGTTCGTCCTTGCCAGAATTAAGCTCTTACAGGCTCGAGGAGAGAAATATCGGCTCCCAATGGCGTATGAGCTTGGAAGGCACGGAATCACTGGTAAGGTATGGGCAACCGGTGCGGAGGGGCCCCCTCTGATCTACGAACTCCCTGCCGGAACGTTTCGTTCCCCTAAAGAAGGGGAAAAAGCTCTCTTCTATTATGTTGATGAAACTGAGGAAGAGAGCGAGTAACACAGGATGCCGGCAAGCTTTCTGCTTGCCGGCATCCACCACTAATCAAAACTTTTTGATACAATATCTAAATGAGCATACTTACAGACACCGAAATCCTAAATCTTATTCAGCAGAAGAAAATCACTATTGAGCCTTTTAATGAAAAACACCTAAGAGCAGGCAAATACGAAGTACATTTAGGACAATATATTCTAAAACCGCAAAACAAAGGCGCTTTAATTGACCCAACGATTGAAGGCTCAAAACCGGAATATAAAAAGTTTGACCTAAAAGAAGAGGCCTTTATTTTAAAACCAGGAATGTTTATTTTAGGTCAAACAAATGAATTAATTGGACTTGATTCCGATACTGCAATGTTTATTGATGGAGGTTCAAGCATAGCAAGACTTGGACTTACAATACATCAGTCAGCTAGCTATATTCCGCCGGGACAAGATCCTCATATAATTACTCTTGAGATTTATAACGCAGGGATTTGGGATGTAAAACTATCTTTTGGGCTTAGAATCGGCAAACTTATAACCTTTAGATTTAACCAAAAGAATAAAACAGATGAACGTTCTAATAACCCATATAACGGGCAAAAAGAAGCTACGGGTAGCCTTTTTGCAAAAATGATATAAGAAGATTAATCCTTAGAAAGACTTTGGGCACCGCTACCGCGGTGCCCAAACTTGAAGACAGGAAAATTATTGTTTTTCGCCCCCGGTAATATACCAGAGGGCTGCAGCAAACATCCAAAGAACGAATGCCGCGCCTAAAGAAATTAAAGCAAAGTCACCTTTCGGCAACCAGCCATCGAACAACCAGCGCTCAGGGGTATTTACTTCAGTGTTGAAAATGAATCCAACTAGGATAAGTACACCTGCTAGACCCATCAGCTTAGCAACAAAGCGGACACGTTCGACGTTCATTCTTAGCTTTCTCCTACTTCAAGGTACGCACATATTATATATCCATTCTATAATAAATTCAAGTTATATTATTACATAAAAAGGGCATTTCAAGAAGGCAAAAACGGGATGAAAGGGATTCGAACCCTCAACCTTCCGCGTGACAGGCGGATGCTCTAACCAGTTGAGCTATCACCCCATAAGTTGAAGCTATGAATTTTACCCTATTTAGAGTAAGATTTCCATAATTTTAAACTACAAAGAGGCATAGCTGCCGATACAATATCGTTTGTACTTTTAAACCTAAAAGACTTTAATAACTGTATCGAAGAGTTAATTAAAGAGTTCGTTTCTTAACGGTATATTTTTGATTGACAAGTATATTAAAATTAAGCTAACCTGGTATCTAGGTATATGGTTAATTTTTTAAAATAAATTAAATGACTGAAGTAAAGCAAAAAACAGATCTATCTATAAAGAAAGCTTCTGGGATCTTAAAAAAAGTATCCGAAATGATAGAAGAAGATAGATACTGTCCTGAGATTATTCAGCAGATTGATGCTGTAACTGGCCTTTTAGAATCCGCCAAAAAGACACTTTTAAAAAATCACCTAAATTCATGTTTAGAACATAATTTAAAACATGATAAAAGCAAGGCGATTGATGAATTGGTTAAGATCTTCGATTTAAAATAAAAATATGGAAGAAGAGCAAAACAATTCAAGTAATATTATTGTAGTTATAATAATAGTTGCAGCAGTAATTTTTTTACTCTTTCTTTTGTTCCAAAATAAATCCAACAGTGGAGATATCAATAAAGTAAATACAGAAGATACTGCAATTGACGAGAATACCCAGGTTGTAGAAGTTACTGTAAAAGGTGGATACACTCCAAATTATATAGAAGCTAAAGCTAATACTAAAACTGTTTTAAAACTAATTTCTAATCAAGCATTTGACTGCAGTGCAGCATTCCAAATTCCAGCACTCGCCTATTCAAAGTTTCTTCCGCCAAACGGAGAAACTTTGGTCAATTTAGGGGAGCAGGCTGCTGGAACAGAGATCACAGCAGCCTGCTCAATGGGTATGTATTTATTAAAGATCAAATTTGTATGAAGCTTTCTACAATAAATGTTCCAGTAATCGGAATGGCATGCGCTTCTTGCGCAATAACCATTCAAAATACTTTAAAAAAAGCTGATGGAGTAGTTGAGTGCGATGTTAATTACGGCAATGAAAAAGCAAAAATTAAATTTGATCCTACTAAAACAACAATTCAAGATTTAAGTAAAAAAATTGAAAAGCTAGGCTATCGTTTAGCAAACATCGAGCAACCTGCAAATCATTTAGGAAAACATATTATGCCAGACGGGACTGTAATGGAAGATTCTGCAATGGATATCAATGGTATTGATCACTCTGCTCATTTAGGCCTTAATCAATCTAAAGAAGATAAGCTCAAAGAGTTGGCCAATCAAAAACGAAAAGTAATGGTTTCTCTTCCTGTTGCTCTATTCACTTTTGCAGTAATGATTTGGGATATTCTTTCTAAAAATTTTGGGCTTCCAATGCTGCCAATTCCAGAGAGTTTAATGCAAAAACTATTACTTATAGTTGCAGCAGTAATTTTATTTTGGGTTGGTGGAGAATTTTTAAAAGAGGTATGGATATTTATAAAATATCGGGCGGCCAATATGTATACATTAATTGGAATTGGAACACTGACTGCATTTATCTACAGTACAATTGTCACTTTGTTTACAGAAATTCGTGAAGTATTAAACCTACCAGAGCATGTATATTTTGATGTAACAATCGTAGTTATCGGCTTTGTATATTTAGGTAAATATTTAGAAACTAGATCCAAACTTCAAACAAGTGAAGCAATTGAAAAGCTACTGAGTCTTCAAGCAAAAACAGCAATTGTAGAAAGAGATGGTAAGGAGATTGAAATTAAAATTGAAGAAGTTATAGTAGGCGATATCATTATTGTAAAACCTGGCAGTAAGATTGCTGTAGACGGAGAAATTATTGAAGGATCATCTGCAGTAGATGAATCAATGATCACAGGAGAAGCAATCCCTGTAGATAAAACTGTGGGTGATTTAATTATTGGAGGAACAATCAACAAACAAGGTAGCCTTAAATTTAAGGCTACAAAAATTGGGCAGGCAACATTATTAGCTCAAATTATTACTATGGTAGATGAAGCTCAAGGCTCAAAAGCACCAATTCAGGGATTAGCAGATAAAGTCTCATCTGTATTTGTACCGCTTGTTCTTATTATTGCAGTAATAACATTAGTTGCATGGTTAGTTATAGGCTCTAATTTTATGCCTTTTTCAGAGAGCTTATCTTTTGGGTTACTCTGCTTTACCGGAGTTCTTATAATTGCCTGCCCTTGTGCATTAGGATTAGCAACACCAACAGCGATTATTGTCGGAACAGGTCAAGGTGCTCAAAACGGTATTTTGATTAAAGATGCTGAAAGCTTAGAAAAACTAAGTAAAGTGAAAGTTATTGTTACTGACAAAACTGGGACAATTACAAAAGGAGAACCGGAAGTTACAGATATACTTGTAGTAGATGATAGTAAATCAGAAAAAGATTTACTTAAAATAATTTCATCTTTAGAAAAATACTCAGAGCACCCTTTAGCTAAAGCTATAATCAACAAGTCTCAAGGTGAAAATATTGAATTAGATCAGGTTGAAGATTTCTCTATTATTGAAGGTAAAGGTTTAAAAGGAAAAATAAATAATGAACAATACTTTGCTGGTAATCTAAAACTCGTTGAGGATTTAGACTTAAAATTCGAAAAAACGCTTATTGAACAACTTATAAGCGATGGCAAAACTCCTGTAATTTTAATGTCATCTAAAAAGATTCTTGCTATTTTAGGACTTGCAGATACATTAAAACCAAACGCAGTAACAACTATAAAAGCACTTCATAAACTTGGGCTAAAAGTTGTAATGCTTACAGGCGATAACCTGGAAGTAGCCAACTATATTGCTAAACAAGCGGGTATTGACCAGGTTATCGCCGAGGTCTTACCTAATCAAAAAGCAGAAAAAATTAAACAGCTGCAAAGTGAAGGCAATATTGTTGCAATGGTTGGAGATGGTGTGAATGACGCACCCGCACTTGCTCAAGCCGACATAGGCATTGCAATGAGTACTGGAACTGATGTAGCAATTGAATCAGCTTCTATTACTCTATTAAAAGGAGATTTTTCTAAAGTATTACAGGCTATTAAACTTTCTAAATTTACCTTAAAGGCTATTAAACAAAATCTATTCTGGGCATTTGCTTACAATATTGTAGGTATTCCTTTAGCAACTGGTATTCTATACCCACTTTTTGGAATTTTATTAAATCCAGCTTTTGCAGGATTAGCAATGGCGTTAAGCAGCGTTTCAGTAGTATCTAATTCATTAAGATTAAAATATAGTAAATTATGAAAGAAGTAGAATTAAAAATAAACGGCATGAAATGTGCCGCTTGCGAACTAGTTATAGAAAATAAAGTTTCCAAATTAGATGGTGTTAAAAAAGCAGACGCTAAGCTTTCAAGCGGCACTCTGCATCTACAAGTCAAAGATAATACTGATTTATCTTCTTTAAAAAATAAGATAGATTCTCAAATCAATGAAGACGGTTATTCTTTAGAAGATAATAGTGTAAAAAATAAAAGATCTCTTTCAAAAAAAGAACTTCGAGATTACATTACAGCCTTAGCTATTGCAATCTTAGTTGTTGCTATATTCTTTGGAATTCAAGCAACCGGAATTGCAGAAAACTACGGCGCTGCTGAAATTAATTTAGCATTCGTATTTTTCATTGGAATAATCGCCTCAATTTCTACTTGCATGGCAGTTGTAGGTAGCTTAGTTTTATCGATCTCAAGTCAATACGCAAAAGTTGGAGCTACTAAAGCCTTAATAACATTTCATATGAGCCGATTAGTATCGTTTTTCGTTTTAGGTGGAGTGATTGGGCTAATCGGCTCAGCATTTACCTTAACAATGCAAACAACACTTATAATAAACCTAATTTTGTTTCTTGTCTTAGTTTTAATGGGATTAAATCTGTTAGGCTTTGAGTTTGCTACCAAACTATTGCCTCGAATGCCTAAGTCCCTTGTTAAGTCACATTTAAATTCAGATGAACAAAAAGGAAAAATCAATTTAATAACTCCAGCTATCTTAGGAGCAATAACGTTCTTCTTGCCTTGCGGCTTTACACAAAGCATGCAGATATTTTCTTTAGGTACCGGCAGTTTTGTGAATGGCGCTATAACAATGTTTGTATTTGCACTTGGTACATTTCCGGTTTTAGCATTAATCAGTTTTGCCTCTATTAAGTTGTCTAAAACATTGCAATCATCAGTTTTCTTCAAAACTGCCGGATTAATAGTAATCCTTTTTGCCTTATATAATCTGTATTCAAGTCTTATAGCCAGCGGAATTTTGTAAGGAATTTCGCCCTAAACATTACTTATTGTATAATCCATGCATATAAAGGTTTTTGAATATGGCTGTTAGCCGAAAGAATCCGTGGAATATTGTAAACTTTCAGGTTTATGCTTTGTCGACCCTAGAAAAAGCTCCTAAAGCTAATATGAATATTTGTACTTATGTAACTAAGGTATCTGCGAATCCAAAGTTCATGGCTATTGCTATCCAAAAGCATACTAAGACGTTTGAAAACTTAAAGACTAATCCTAAATGTATTCTGCAGTATTTATCTTACGAAGACATAGATTTAGTACGAACACTAGGCTATAAGTCAGGCAGATATTTTGATAAATTAAAGGGCTTAGAAGATAGATTAATGTACGATGAACGTGCACTTCCTTATTTAAAAACTGCAATATCAGCAATATGGCTTGAAGTTTTTAAATGGGATGATTTTGGAGGAGATCATGTAATGGCTTTTTTTAGAATTTCAAAAATGAAAAACTTAAACCCAACAAAAAAGCCATTAACCTACGAAGATCTTCGTCAAAAAGGGTTTAGACGTACTTAACAATTTATGCTGAAGTGGCGGAATTGGTATACGCGCAACGTTGAGGTCGTTGTCCCAATTAAATGGGGTGCAGGTTCAAGTCCTGTCTTCAGCAATTGATAAAATTCTTCATTGAGCCTAAATGTAACTATTGTTAGAATTATGAAAATGGATAACAGAATCTTCTCTAATACACTAACCGCAAAAAGTATAGAAACTGGGTATGAAGCCAAGAGCATTTCGATACTTTTAGACTCGCAGGGAAATCCTACTAGAGTTTATAAAGAATATGATCCAGAAAAAATGCATGTTCCTACCATTGGCGGCTTGTTTGGCCCTCCCTCAATTACAGACCCATATAAAATTGCAGAATATAAATTAAAAGAAGCTGACTTTTACTATAGAGTATTCGGTGATTCTTTTGCAGTTCCTGAGTATGTAATAAAAGATACTAATGGGGAATTAACAATCGCAGCTTTCCAGGAATATATTCCAGGTCAGAAACTATCCCGACAAATAGTAACTAACAACCCAGCTGTTCGGTCTCAATACCGGCTAATGCTAGAAATACTAACTACATATGTAAATAATAATCCCCAGGAAGCCAAAGAGTTTGGCTTTGATGATATGTATATTCCTACAGCAGAAGAGATATTTGATCCAGATTTCGAACCTCCAAGACAGATGCCAGATTTAGTTAACTTCGGTAACTATATTTGGAACAATAAGACAGAAAAACTAATACTCATCGATTTTTAAACGCGGTCTTAAGCATAATCCATGGTATATTATTCTAGTACACAATAATTATTAGAATAAAAAGTATGAGTAAACAAATATATATAAATTTACCAGTTACTGATCTTGCTAAATCAACAGCATTTTATGAAGCACTTGGCTTTGTAAAGAATCCAATGTTTTCAGACGAAAATGCAAGTGCTATGCAATGGTCAGACGACATTGTCGTAATGTTGCTAGTCCATGATTTCTACAAAAAATTTCCACGTAACCGTGAGATTGCAGATACTAAAAAAACTAGTAGTGTGCTTTTAGCTTTATCATTTGATTCAAAAGAAGATGTTCAGAAATTTGCAGACACTGCAAAAGCAAATGGAGGTGACTATTATAGAGTCGACATGGGTATGTCTGAAGATGCAATGTTCGGCTATGAGGTAGAAGATCTAGACGGTCACATCTGGGAGCCTCTATGGATGAGCCCAGATTTTAACCCACAGGCATAAAAATTATGGGCAAAAATACTTTTGTAGCACTTTTGCGAGGTATTATGCCAATGAATCCTAATATGCAGTCAGCAAAATTAAAGCAGGCTTTTGAAGAGATGGGCTTTAAAAATGTGCGCACAGTTATTTCAAGTGGAAATGTAATATTTGAGTCTTCTTCAAATGATAGTCAGGCACTGGAAAGCAAAATTGAAACAGCGCTACCGAAGCTTTTAGGGTTTTCTTCTTCCACAATTGTAGAAAGTAAAGAAAATATTCAAAGATTACTTGAAAAAAATCCTTTCAAAAATGCCGTTAAAGGTAAGCCTAATGTTACTTTTTTTAAACAGCCACCAAAAAGAAGTGAGTTACCGGAAGGCAGTAAATATTTTAAAAGCTATGGATTAGTGGGCGGCGTATTTTGCTACACAGTAGATTTAGATGTTGTTAAGACTCCAGAAGCCATGCTTACATTAGAAAAAAACTTTGGTAAAGGGATTACAACACGTACTTGGCAAACAGTTGAGCGCATTTTTGCCAAAATGTAATTAATTCCTAGACTATCGTACAGAAGAGATTAAAATTATCACCTTAGGAGTAAATATCATTAAACCTACTATAAGCGTAGTTACTGCACTCATAACTACAGCACTAGCTGCTACATCTTTAGCAAGCTTTATTTGAGCGTTGGGTTTAGTATCGATTGCGTCGCATGCGGCTTCGATAGCCGTGTTGATTATTTCAGTAGTTAGTACGAAGCCGCATGAAAAAATCACGAATATCCATTCTGTAGAATTTAAATTAAAAACAAGAGCAAGTATTAAAACAACTGCGGTAATAACCAGTTCAACTATAAAATTATGATTTTCAATAGTAAGTAACTCAAAAAAACCTTCTTTGGCATGCTTATAGCTTTTTAGATGCTTTTTGATCATATGTTTTTTAGAAAAGATATTAAAAAACCCTGCAATAAATTAATATTACAGGGTTGAAAATCTTAAATCAATGTAAGGTTATTTAGTCTCGGCTAAATCTTCCTTTACTGGTTGTGGTAAAACATCAACGTATTTTTGTGTTCTTTTAAAACCTGTCATTCTTCTAAAATGAACATATCCAGCTTCTTTTGCAAATATAGTAAAATCTCTTCCAACTGATGTGTTTTTACCTGGATAAAATTTTGATCCTCTTTGTCGAATAATAATCTCGCCGGCATTAACATATTGACCGCCGAATCTTTTGACTCCCAGTCTTTTTCCTGCTACATCTACTGTTCTTTTTGCTGAACCGGTTGCGGCTGAATGTGCCATATATAAAAGTTAAAAATTACCTATTAGTATTTAATTGATAATACTTTAAATTTAGTTACCTGCTTTCTAAAGCCTCTTGATCTTCGATATCTAGATTTAGCCTTAAAAATTTTAGTATTTACTTTTTCGCCTTTTGCGTGCTCCAATACTTCAATCTCTACTTTAGCCTTGTCTACATTAGGCATTCCAACAACAATATCTTTATCATCACCTGCAGCTAGAACATCATCTAAAGTTAGTTTCCCAACTTCTGCTGCAAATTTTGGTACTTCATATTCCTTGCCTTCTTCTACTGAATATTGGCTTTTTCCAAGCTTTAAAATCGCAAATTTACTCATAATTTCTAGTTAAAATAGCTTAGGAATGATAATACAAATAAGCTAAAAGTACAAGCCTAAACCGCCAAAAACTTAAGCATGGTAAAGACAAGCAAAATCCTGTAAATTTAATTAGAAAGGAACTGAAGAAGTTTCTGAAAAAATATATAATGTATTTAAATATGACCTTAGCACAAGAGATTCTTACAAAAATGATGGAATTACCTCACAGAGGCTCAGGCACCATTTATGAAGAAAAAGCCGGTGAATACCTAAAGAATGTCTATTCATATTTTGGTATGCGGGCTAAAGAAGTAGAATCAAGAACGTTAAAAAACAGCTTAAATCTGCATCTTATAATAAGCTTTGCACTTGTTTTACTAACTCTTCTTGTGAATTTTTTAAATATAACAGTGCTGACTTTAATTGTATTTGTATTCTCAATCTTGGTTTATTTAAGGCTTTTTGGCTTACCCTTTAGGTTTTTAAAGTCTGTAAAACCGACAGTATCTAAAAATATATATGTAGACATCCCGGCAGCCGGGCAAGCTAAATATACGCTTGTAGTAACTGGACATTATGATACAGGTAACGATTATGGCCAGATTGTTGGTATTTTGGGGCCTATCTTTAATCAATTAATTGCTAGCCAGTTTAGAGATCCAAATATCAGAAATATCACTATTCCAGATTTTGTAAACAATCCTCTAATATTTGCAAATATAAGCTTTGTGCTTACATTACTATCTATCTTTATTCCTGACACCGCAGGAAAATTCTTTTTTGCATTTTTAGCTGGAGTTCCTTTGATAGTAAGTATATTACTTCTTAGAAATAGTAATAATAGATACTCAGCTGGTGCTTATGACAATGGAGTAGGAACATCTTTAGTAGTGGAATTGGCAAGTATATTTTCTAAAGTACCCTTAACAAATACCAGATTAATTTTTGCAAATGTAGCAGCAGAGGAAACTTTAACCCGAGGAACTATTCCTTTATTAAACGCATTAAATTTAGATAAATCTACAACTTTAATCTTAGACTTAGATTGCATTGGAGAAGAAGAGGTTGTTTTGATGCATTCAGAGCCTTCGTATCCGCTGGGCTTGCCTACGGAGTACGATTCCTCTTTTGAGCTTCTGGTAGAATTTGCTGATGAATTCTTAGCAGGTAACTTTAAGATATCGGCAAGCCCAGCTCCTACTGACAATCAAGAGGTATTACTAAATGGATATAGAGTTATGGGAATGGTAACAACATTACCAACACAGGGCTACCCTGCTCATTACCATAGCACAAAAGATACAATAGACAGAATCAAATGGGACAAAGTAGAGCAGGTAAGAGATTTTTTAGCTGCCTTTGCAACTTTCTTTGACAGTGTAATTGAAGACTACAAACCTTAAGTTAATGTTATATCGCAAATTTCAGCATCTGTATTTATTCTAAGCCTGCTGCCAGAATAGCCAACTCCTTGTGACAAGAAAAGCTTTGTATTTTTAGTTATCTGAAATAGTCCTTTTGTTAACCATCTACGTTTTGTAGGCATTGGGAGCGCGGCTCCAATAACAGGCAAAAATATCTGTCCAGAATGATTATGGCCGCTTAGAAGTAAATCTATATTATCCTCTTCTTTTATAAAATCAATAACATCAGGATTATGTGAAAGTAAGATTCTCTTAGTGCCAGGACTAGCGTCGGCAAACGCCTTTTTAATATCAAAATTTTTTGAATATAAATCCGGAATACCTGCAATACATAAATCTACTCCATTCACCTGTAAATTAACAGATTCATTAATTAAAAGCTTAATATTTGTTGTTTTTATCGCTTCTAAGAATTTTGTTGGAAGTGTATAGCTTACATTATTCTTTAGATAATAGGCATCGTGGTTTCCATAAACGCCAAACTGCAGCGGAGCTTTTACACCATTTAAAAGCTGAAGCCGCTCTACTTCAATTCTTTCTGTAAAAAAATCACCTCCAAATAAAACTAGCTCCGGATTTAAGGCGTTAATCTTATCTACTATCTTTTGCAGTCTTTTGTTATTAGTTGCAGCATATTCGCTTCCTACATGAATATCACTTACAAAAACAAAGCTCACAGGTTTAGGTAATCCCAGTTCGATCTTCGATGAGTTTACTTTGATCTTGTAAAATCTAATTTGAGAAAAATATATTAAAACAAGCTGATATACCGCCAAAAATATCACTGCAGGCAACAAAACTATGCTTATAGCTGGAATAATCAAAGTGCCTAAAGAAAGTACTATAATACCTAATAGTCCTGACCAATCAAGGACTGGGCCTGCAATATTTCTAATAAAATGAGCAATACCTGAATGAGAGGGAACTGAAACTAAATTTTCAATATTTTCCCTAGAAAATGTATCCATAACTTTAGTATTACAAATTCAAAACTTTTTAATTGTAGCACTTGCTAAAAACCCCTAAAAGATATGATAATCACTTGCTTAATAAATAAGTTACATATGGATGCTTTAGAATTGCCAAATGGCTTAACAGTTGCGGAAGTAAAGTCAGAGAAACTGTTTGCAGAAAAAAACTATCTTGAATACCTGGAATTTACACAAAGAAAACTAGATCAAATAACAATAGAGGTCTATAGCAATATTATAGAAGCAATTGGGCAAAATAGAGCTGTTAATCTTATTGTTCCCTTAAACGGAGGCTTGATATTCTACAGGAAGTTGATGGCCATATTCGAGGAAAACGCGCTTTATGCAAATGCCCTCAGTGTAATTTTTTGTGATGAAGATTCTTCTGGTGAGCTTTCTTTTTCTGACCAGCCGCAAGATATTGAGAATGCCTATAACCTTGTTATTGACGATATTTGGGATAAAGGCGGTACAGGGAGTGAAATAGTTGAAGCTTTAAGAGAATACGGAACTATTGGAACTTTAGATTATTTCGCTTTTTGCAAAAAAGAAAGCTCACCAGAAACCAATAATGGTGCAAAAGTTGCCAATACAGGCTCTATAGCCACATTTCCAGATGAATGGCTTCATGGTTGGGGCGGAATGAATAGCGGAAAGTTTGCAACTAGTCCAAATGCTGCAATGATTACTGCATTAGAACGGACCAGCTTTTTGCCTTTAATTCCAACTGCAGATAATATAAGTTTTGATATAAACGATGAAGAAAGCGTAGAGAAATATATGGATCTACTTACTCAAACCAATTTAGCTGTATGCGGGATTTTGCCCATAGAGGTCTATTATGATGTGCTGTACTTAGAGCAAAATCCCGCCTTACCCGCTAGATTTGAATATTTAGCAAATATTCATAAGAGATTTTTGAAAATTGACGAGGTGTAGACTATTATACTATTAGTCTGCAAAAATTTTATTTAACGAAATTAACACTATGAGATATTCACAATTATTTTCTAAAACAAGTAGAGACTTTCCAAAAGACGAGGTTTCTTCAAATGCACAGCTGCTTATTAAAGCAGGATATATCTATAAAGAAATGGCAGGAGCATATGCTTACTTACCATTAGGTCTTAGAGTAGTTGAAAAGATTAAGCAGATTGTTAGAGAAGAGATGAACAATATTGGTGGCCAGGAAATTATTATGACTGCACTACAAAGAAAAGAACTTTGGGAAAAAACAGATAGATGGGATGATGAAAAAGTTGATGTTTGGTTTAAATCTGCTCTTAAAAATGGAACAGAGGTCGGTTTTGGATGGTCTCATGAAGAGCCAATAAGCGAAATGATGAAAAATTACATCAATAGCTATAAAGATTTACCTATATATGTATACCAATTTCAAACTAAATTAAGAAATGAGCTTAGAGCAAAAAGCGGAATTATGCGCGGCCGAGAATTTGTAATGAAAGATATGTATTCGTATTCTACAACAGAAGAGGCTCATCAAAAATTTTATGATGCAACTATTGATGCATACCTAAAAGTCTTTGAAAGGGTAGGCTTAGGAGATTTAACTTTCTTAACCTTTGCTTCTGGCGGGGCATTTACACAATTCAGTCATGAATTTCAAACAATCACAGAAGCAGGAGAAGATACTGTTTATTTACATCGAGAAAAAAAGCTTGCTATTAATGAAGAAGTTCTTACGGAAGAGGTAATGAATCAGTTAGGAGTAAAAAAAGATGAACTGGAGCAGGTAAAAACTGCTGAAGTTGGAAATATATTCAGCTTTGGACCAACTAAATCTAATCAACTTGGATTAAATTATGTTGATGAAGATGGAAGCTCTAAACCTGTAATTTTAGGCTCTTATGGAATTGGAATTACAAGATTAATGGGCGTTTTAGTTGAACGCTTTGCTGATGAAAAAGGTATTATCTGGCCAGAAGCCGTTGCACCATACAAAGTACATTTGATTGGACTAAATCTAGAAGATGAAAATGTAAAGCAGAAAGCAGAATCAGTTTATCAGGTACTTAAAAAAATGAATGTTGAAGTTTTGTTTGATGATAGATTAGATGCATCTGCCGGCGAAAAATTTGCCGATGCTGACTTAATAGGTATTCCTTACAGAGTTGTTATATCTAAACGAACAGCTGAAAAAGCTGAACTCAAAGTTAGAGCAGAGTCTAAATCAAAAGAAGTTAGCCTTGAAGAGTTATTTGAAGCATTTAAATAATCAAATTCAATATGTTAGAGAACACAATTAGTAGAGCCCGACTTGAAAATTCAACAGCAGGAAAGCTTGTTGCTCAATTACTTGCACAAGGATTATTAACAGAGACACAGCTAGATAATCCAGATCTTATTGAAATGGTTAATAATTCTGAGCCTTGGAGTTTAAGTAGTTTGAGCAGAGGAGATGAAATATTTTTTTTAGATACTACTGATCCTGCTAATTCTATTATTAAAGGTGTTGTAGTTTATAGTGGAGAGTTTGAAACACTAGGTTATAACGATAAAACACTTGTCACAGAAAATGGTGTACGGGTGCAGGCAAGAAATAGCTTTCCATCGGGAAGTATTCAAAGAATTGCGCAACAATTTATTCCAAAAACGATGGATATTGTTTTTATTAATCCTACTCAAAAACTATTTAGAGTTATAAAAGAAGAAACTGCTACCTATGCTGACAGCGAAACAGCCGCTATGCTTGCACCCGAAGGTTGATTAGATTAAACTAGCTGTATATGGAAGCAACAGCTGCAGAAACAACTCAATATATTCCAACTCCAGAAGATATAACAGTGCTAGTGCTTGTAGGAGTTGGTATCTTTGTTGTCTTACTGATATTAGCTGTAATTTGGATTTATCTAAAACGCGGCGATTCTAGCTACAAAAAAGAGGCTTATGTACCGCCACCTCCGCCGCTACCAACAGCTTTTCAACAAGAGATTCAAAATATTAAAGAAAGAGAGCAGACTAAAGTAGAGCAAAATGATATACAAAATCCAGATGTACCTATAGTACCAGTTGTACAGCCAGAAGTTACACAAACTACTAATGGTGAACCACAAACACAGCTACCTACAGTCTCATCAAATAGCTTGCCGTCTCCAGAAGTACCAAGCCAGACAGCCATCTAGAATTTTAGCTAACTTAAATTTACTAACAATTTAGTATCTAAAACTGTAAAGTTATCCACATAAGTTCTCATCCACATTTCAGCTATAAATACTCTCCAGAAGAATAAAACGTCCCCTTTCATCTTTCCATCAAGTGTATCTTTAAAGTTTTGTAGAATTAAATCTGCTTTCCAGAACTTTCTGGATTTAAAAGAGTCAGATTCAAATATCTCAATAAATTTTTCTTTCTTACGCTCTATCCACTCCCATTCAGGGTTTGTAAAACCTATTTTACTTCGCCTTAATCTATTCTTTTCTGGGATTAACCCTTTCATTGCTTCTCGATATATGTGTCTTGTCCAGCCGTTTTTTATCTTTTGATCAATCGGCAGGTTAAATATGTACTCTACTACAATATGGTCAAAAAACGGCACTCGCGACTCCAATGAATTTGCCATTGAATTCTTATCTTCATACCTTAAAAGTGATGGCGTTGTTAAAGAGGTAACGTCTTCAAATAATCTTTTATTAAGATTTCTAGTAGCCTGAGGTCTTATAAACTCTGTATTATTAGTATTGATTATCATTTGAGAAGCATTAATTGTATTATCCTTCTTCAACTTTTGAATTAACTTATCCACAAAGAATTTGGTATATAGATCTCGGCCGGCTACAGTTTCTCTGAAAGCCTCTAAGAACTTACCTTTGTCAATTGCCGACTGTAAATACGTCATAAAATAAGGAATGTAGCCGGCCAGCAATTCATCACCGCCCTGCCCTGTCAAAAGAACTGTTACATATTTTCTAGCTTCACGCATCACAGTGTAATAAGCATATGGTGCGCCACTTATCACAGGCTCCTCTTGAAAATACACCCAGGTATTTAATTCTTCCCAGAAAGTTTCTACACTTGGAGTAATCTTTACTGACTCTACTCCGGTATGCTCAACAATATTATCAATGTATTCTTCTTCATTTATAGTTTCGCCAGGATGAACTGCCGAAAATGAATAAAATTTAGTATTAGGATGATTTTCTTTATATAATTTTGAAGCAATAGATGTGATTCCGCTCGAGTCTAACCCTCCTGATAATGTTACACCTACAGGAACGTCAGCAATTAAATGAAGCTTTATGGCTTCTATAAAAATATCTCTAAATTCTTTTGCATATTGCTCGTCTGATTTCTCAGAAGCAAATTTTGATGAGTAGGTAGGATTCCAATATTTCTCTATTCTGTGATTACCCTGCGAATCAATTATCATTAAATGTCCCGGCAGCAATCTTTTTATATTCTTAAAGAAAGTATCATCATTTATATCGTGAATTCTGGAAGTTAAAAATTTGTACAAAGAATCCTCATCAACCTCTCTCTTAATATCAAAACCAGCTAATAAGCTTTTAATTTCAGAACCAAACACTATTCTTTTATCAACCTCTGCGTAATAAAAAGGTTTTATTCCTAATCGGTCACGAGCAATTAATAATTCATCTTTGGTCTTATTGTATAAGACAAATGTAAACATTCCTCTTAAATGTTTAACAACATTTTCACCCCATTCTTCATATCCGTGAGCGATTGTTTCTGTATCGGACTCTGTTTTGAATTTATGTCCTAATTCCTCTAATTCTTCCCGTAGCGCCTGGTAGTTATAAATCTCTCCATTCAAAAATACACTTATACTCTGCTCTTCATTATGAATTGGATAAATATTTTCGGATAAATCAATAATTGCAAGTCGCCTAAAACCTACAGAAAAGTTCTCTTCTTCAAGATTAGCTGCATCATCCGGACCACGGTGAAAAATTGCATCTCTCATTCGGTTTAAAGTCTCTGTATCGGGTTTGCCTGAAAAGCCAACAATTCCACACATAGTAAGAAAGTCTAATATTAACAATCTATAATACTACAAAGTATTATTCAGTGTACACACTGCGTTGTGTGGGTATTTGATTTACCAGCTTTATAAAGATATAATCAGCGTTAATGATTAAACGAAGTTTTATCTTCACAAACACTACTACTACAACCCCATAAGGGGGTAAAATAACTACGTATACAATTCAATATTTATATCATTTTTCAATTAAATTACATTTTATGAATTCAGAACATTTAGATAAATTAAGACATAGCAGCGCGCATTTGCTTGCAGCTGCAGTTTTAGAATTATGGCCAGATGCAAAGCGCGCTATTGGGCCATCAATTGAAAACGGCTTTTATTATGATTTTGAGTTTTCAAAGCCTATATCCGAGGAAGATTTCCCTAAGATTGAAGCTAAGATGAAAGAGCTTTTACAATCATGGACTAGCTTTGAAAAAATTGAAGTGAGTAAAGAAGAAGCATTAGAAAAAGTTAAAGGAAACGAATATAAAGAAGAGCTTATAAATGGATTTGCCGATAAAGGTGAGTCATTAACTTTTTATAAATCAGGCAGTTTTGAAGATCTATGCCGTGGAGGTCACGTTGAGAATCCGAGCCAGGAAATCGGTGCATTTAAACTCTTATCCATTGCTGGTGCCTACTGGCGTGGAGATGAAAAAAATAAAATGTTAACTAGAATTTATGCAACAGCATTCCCTACTCAACCTGAATTAGATGAATATCTACATAACCTAGAGGAAGCAAAAAAGCGCGATCATAGAAAATTAGGTAAAGAACTTGGGCTATTCGCTTTTTCAGATTTAGTAGGTTCAGGTTTGCCTTTGTTTACTCCAAAAGGCGCTTTTTTGCGTGAAGAATTGAATAAATTTTCGCAAGGATTGCGAGAAGAGATTGGGTTCCAAAGAGTTTGGGTTCCTCATATTGCCAAAAATGACTTATACAAGGTTTCTGGTCACTGGGATAAATTTGCCAATGAATGGTTATTAGTAAAAAGTCAGGAAACTTCTGATGACCTTGTAATGAAGCCTATGAATTGTCCACATCACCAGCAGATCTTTGCGGCCGAGCAGCGTAGTTACCGCGACTTACCAATAAAGTATATGGAAACTACAACTGTTTACCGTGATGAAAAAGCAGGCGAGCTGCTCGGCCTTTCAAGAGTCCGCTCAATAACACAAGATGACAGCCACATTTTCTGCAACATTGAACAAATTGAACAGATATATAGCGAGCTTTTGACAATCATTGATAAATTCTACTCTTCTTTGGGACTAAGCTATAGAGTAAGATTATCTTTTAGAGACCCTCAAACTCCGCAAAAATATCATGGAGATCCTGAAGTTTGGAACAAAGCTGAATCAATACTAAGGAAGATCGCTGAAGATAATAAACTAAATTATTATGAAGGGCCTGGAGAAGCTGCGTTTTATGGGCCAAAGCTAGACTTTATGGTAACAGATGCGCTTGGTCGTGAGTGGCAGTGTGCAACTCCTCAATTAGACTTTGTACAACCTGCAAGATTCGGTCTTGTTTATACCGATAAAGACGGCAGCGAAAAAACACCTGTAATGATTCACTTTGCTTTAATGGGTGCACTAGAAAGATTTATCTCTGTATATATTGAGCATACAGCTGGAAATTTTCCTGCTTGGTTAAGCTATACCCAAGCGGTAATTTTACCAATCTCAAGTGAAAAGCATTCTGATTACGCTTACAAAATTATGCAGGAACTAAAATCAAAAGGAATACGTGCAGAAGTTGATAGTGCAAACGAAACATTAGGTAATAAAATTAGGAAAGCTCAAGCGCAAAAGACTCCATACGTTTTAGTTGTTGGAGACAAAGAATTAGAAAATAATAATGTAAATATTAGGCTAAGAGGCGGAGAATCTTTAGGTGAAATGACTGTAGAAGAATTTGGTAAAAGAGCTTCTGAAAAAATAAGTTCTAAGGCATTAGACTTATAAGCTAATCAGGACTCTGCTGGTATTTGCAAATTTCTTAACTTAGATAACTGAAAGCGGTATTCCTGCTGAATTTCGTCCATCACTCTGGCGGCAATATTATTGATTTGTTCCTCTGTAAGATTGCCGCCTAATTCTAGATTCTTAGAAGAAACAAATAACTTAAACTCTTCGGCCAATGATTTATAGAAGTTAAGAATACTAGGATATCTTCCTACTAAATTTCTTAATGCTGGATATACATATTTTCTTAAAATCCCTTCTTCTGTTAATGCCTCTACGCTAGCAGTATTGTTTACAGGCTCAGTAGATAATTGAAAATCTCCTATTGCAGCCATTAGTCTGAATATATTTCTTACAGAATTTTCATCAGCATTATTTATTGCTGTATTTACATATCCAGCTCTAATATCGGGATCCGGTACTAATTGAGTAAAGTATAGGGCAAAGTTACTGATTTCTTCATCTGTAGTTGCATCAAAGATCGTTTCAATAGAATTAGCTAATAGCTCAGCTACACCGGTACTATTCCAATCTATAGATTCAAATATATTTTGTAATCTTCTTTGTGCTTTAATTAAATCCCTTTCTAGATTTCCACCCATTGCATCTTGTGTAGTAAAGTTATTAGCAATAAGGTATCCCTGGAGATCAATAATATTGCCGCTCATTACACCGTCATATAATCCATTTGCTCTCATTGCCTTATTAATGCCTGAATTCAAAGCAGTGTTAACTGACTCTACTCCAGTTTGAAAATTGTTTTGAATATCTATACCGTTAAATGAGTTAAGCATGTAGTAATTGCCGCTATCAGCATCAATTAACAAAATTCCGCTTGCTCTTAAGCTTTCAAATAAATCAACATTAACTTTTTGAATTTCACCAATTTCTATAGGATTTAATGTTCTATATTTTGCAAGCATGCTGAATCGAGCCAAATTACCATCAATCAGTTCGGTTCTTCTAAATGTATCTCTTAATAAAACACTGTATACCTGCTGTTCTCCAATAATTGGGAGTATTACAATCTCTTGCGTACGTTCCGTAGTTTCTGGGGGGCGGATAATCTGCTCCAAGTCTGGGAGCTCTGTTGTGAGAAGTCTATGAGCAAAAGCCATATTCGTTATTTAATAACAAAACTTTATGTATTATTTGATATAATCGCCCTGTCAGTAAACAAGGTACTGTCAGAAAATTTTGTTATCAAAAAAGCGCTCAACTTATTTTAACGATAACTTTTATACATCAGAATGTCAAGAAAAAATATCTTAAATTTGCGATATCCTATAGTGGGATTGTCACCTATGGATGGTGTCACTGACTCCGCTTATCGTTACATAACTAAAAAACATGGTAATCCCGATGTCATTTTTACTGAGTTCACTAATGTAATGGGAATGTCTCAAGCTGGACAACATGTTATTAAAGATTTTCATTACGATAAAACACAAAAACCTATTGTTGCTCAGATTTACGGAAAAGAACCTGAATATTTTTATCATGTTGCAAAAATTGCGTGTGAATTAGATTTTGATGCAGTTGATATCAATATGGGCTGCCCCGCAAAAAATGTGGCTTCTAGTGGTAGCGGGGCAGCCCTTATCAGGACTCCTAATCTTGCAAGAGAAATTATTGTAGCTACCAAGCAAGGTGTTGTAGATTGGGCAAATGACGGCAAACTTACAGGTTTGCCGGAAAAAACTTTAGCTGCAGTAGTAGATTTAAAAAAAGAACTGAACGCTCAATACTCTACAAGAAAGGTTCTGCCGGTATCAGTAAAAACAAGAATTGGCTACTCAGAACCAGTAACTGAATGGTGGATTAAAGAACTCGAAAAAGAAAATCCAGCATGGATAAGCCTTCACGGTAGAACCTTAAAACAAATGTACACTGGCTCTGCCGATTGGGACGAAATTAAAAAAGCAGTTAAAACAACAGAGATTCCTATTTTAGCTAATGGCGATATTAAAGATTACTCCGATATTAAAAAAGTTTTAGATTTAACTGGTGCACAAGGCGTCTTAATCGGCAGAGCCTCTTTTGGAAATCCATGGATATTTAAAGGTAAAAAATTTGAAGATATTTCTTTAGAAGAAAGAGTAAAAGTAATGATTGAACATACTAAAAAATTTGTAGAGTTAAATCCGGACCCTAAAGCATTTGTGCAAATGCGAAAACATTTTGGCTGGTATATTAAAGGATTTGAAAATGCCAGTGCAATAAGAGTAAAGCTAATGCAAACAAATTCGGTTACAGATGTAGAACAAGTGATTCAGGAAGCTGGTATCCCTCTATCTTTTTGAATATCTCGCCCATTTGATCCCATTGTTTTGATGTAAATAGTTCTTTAAGATTATTAATTAAGGATAATTTAACACCTCGCTCTGTTTCATCTTTAATAGCTTTAATTCTTTTTTCTAAAAAAGCAATTTGATCCTCAACAAAAATTTCAAGAACCTCTTCCATAGCTTCATCAAAATCTTTATTTATGTCTGCTCCGTTTGCAGCATAAATATCTTGAATCCGCTGTACAAACTGATCAATCGAAACTGATTTACTATTGAAACTCTCACATAAAGATTTGTATTCTCCTTGTCCAATAACTTTAGGTAGCTTTTGATCTATAAGTAACAGCCATGCAGCTTCGGTAAATTCAGTAAGTTGTTCAGATTGGGCTTCTTCACTTATATCTAAACCTATAACTTCCCAAATATTTTTTTCTATTAAATTTTTTGTTGATATTGCAGGTGCATCCATAGGCTATTTATAAAATTAAGCTGCTTTAGTACGAACTTTGGTTATAGTATTACGCATTTTCTCAAATCTTCCGTCTAAAAATTTATTAGGAATGTTTGCTACTTTAATTGTTCTTCCTCTTGCACTACGCTTTGTAAACTTCTCAATACATGAGTCTATTACCTGTTCAATATTTTCCAATGCAAACAAAGTATCCTTGCTTACTGCTTTTATTAATATCTCAAATAAATGTTCAATACTACCTTGTATTACAGACCATCTTTGGCAATGGTACATATATATAAATAGATTTGCTATAAATTCTTGGAATACTTTCTTATTATTGTCACCTTCAACAAGCTTTTTTAATAAAATCTTTATTGTTTCTTCATCTAAATTGCCAAGTGTATCTTCTACGCTTGCTAACAAAGTTAAAACTCTGCTTCTGCTTGTTACTTCTCCATTTTTAATTAGTTCGTTCACAGACTTTATTCTATTGAACGTTATCATTGACATTCTGTTAATTTCATAATTATTAACACTTTCTGCAGAATTATTGATGTCAGTACTTAGCTGAGCTACAACGACGGTAGCATCTGCTGTTTCAGAATCTCTAATAATTGGCACATATTGCTTTGCTTTTTGTTCTAGTAAACTTTTTAGGTCATTTGTAAAAAAGTCGGGTCTTTCTGAAGCAGAATTAATTACATCTGTAACAAAGCGCATAATCTCTTCGCACGTTTTCAATGCAGCATCTTTTTTAAAGAACATTAACAGGTAATACAGATTTATTAAGCTGCTGATAACTTTTGTTAAGTTTTCTATATTTGCCTGATCAACGTTTATAATTCCTTGTACAAATACTTCTCTATTATTCTTTTCATTTAGTTTATTGAAGAGCTTTTCAGCAGAATCTAGTTGTGGAATAACAGTGGCTGCTTCTTTTGTAAATATATTATTATCAGGATTTAATACTGTTTGTATCTGAGAAATATTATCAGCATTTGTAGTAACTAACTCGTTAACAGCTTGTCTGTTAGCTAAGTTTTTCTGATGCAGCCTACTTTCTCTTCTAATTGCAGCCAAATAGCCTATTACTTTTGGATTTGTTACAGCATCAGGACCATTTAAGAAGTTATCTAGCTGATCAAATTCAGACAAGAATTCATTTCTAGGGTTTTCTTCTTTCTTTCTAGAAAATAATCTACGTTTTGTACTTACCGGTTCTTCTTCAAGAACTATCTGAATTTTATTTCTGAATTCAGCGTTTGTTTCTTGCGCGTATATGTAGACTGCAGACAAATAATTACTGAAGTCACTTCTAACAAACGCTGGAGGTGGCGTTGGATTTTTTAGAAGTTTTAGAACAATCTTTCTATATTCTTGCGTACCTTCTGTAAAGCTAGATAACAATGTTTCAGCTGCTTTTAATCTGGTTTGTGCAGGTAAACTATCCCAAATTGAATGTCCTAGAGAATTTGTTTCTTGTATTAGATACATTATAAATCCGACATCATATGAAGATCTAAGTCCAGAAGCAACAAGCGAATCAATTGTAGAAACTAATAAATCTTCAAAACCTGGAGTATCGATATAGATATCGTATAGCCTTTTGTCAGATAAAATTATTTCAAGTTCCTTAATAGCAATATTCCTAGGTTTAGCAACTTCTAGATATTGCTCTGATAGCTTTTGCTCTTCTTGTTTTTTTGTTAACTCACCCCGTAGTTTTAATCTTATACTTGCAATACGATTCCCCTCTATCTCTTCAACTCTTAGTTCTTCACCTAAAAAGTCTGTATATTTATTCTGATATGTTTCTAACTTAGCTTTTAATAAAGGGATTCTAACAGCTCTTAACTCTGGAGATAAAAATTCAAGTACATTATGATCTAATGAATAAGATTCAAAAATTTGTGCTATCTTTGGTCTTAAAGAAGCATATTCTTCGTCTGAATAAAGCTTATATAATTCAATTAAAATAGCTTCGAACTGATTTCTTGTTTTTGAATCTGATAATACATAAATGAAATCAGCATCGTATCTATACTGACTAGAATTAGCTTTTATCACTTCTAAAAGTGAATCAACTCCTACTTCAACTATCATTTTCTTTTGTCTTTTAGATTCTTCTTGAACATTCTCTTTTAATTTTTCATCTATACCTTTTCGCCACTCTGTTCGGAATTTATTAAACTTAAATCTACCAAAACTTAAAGTGGATTCAATTCCATGCACAGCTTTTTCTTTCCAAGTTCGTTGTAATTCTAGTTTTTTTAATTCATCACGTTTAATAGAATCAGTAATCATTTCAATCCTAACTGCAGCAAGTGATTCACCAATTCTTGATTTAATACTATCAGTTCTTTTTTCGCGTCTTTCGTATGCACGCTCATCAAACTTTTGTCTAATTTCCGGCCTTATAACATTAATAAGTTCTATTAGTTCTGCAATTGTGCTGTCGCCTTCTCTTCCTTGGAGCTTATCTAGTAATTCATCCGCACTTTCATCTGATCTAAACGCAATCCAAGATATAAATTCACCAATTGGGATTTCCTGTAATGCATCTTGCTTCGCCCTAACTTGGTCAACAGTAGTAATTTGATCGAATTGAAGAATATCTTCCACCTCATCTATACCTGTAAGTTTTGTATAAAGCCTTTTTAAAAGTCTTAATGCTGTTTGATTTGGCAAAGCAAACGCTATATTTTCAAAAATTTGTGAGTGCACTGCAGGAAATGCAGCGTATACATCAGGATTATCAATTAATATTAAATATAGTTCTTGGATTCCAGAATAGTCTACCCTATCTTCTTTAAGCAATTTGAGTCCATCTATAATTTTATTTTCAACAATCGCTAGTGTTCCTGTATTACCTAAGATTCTAGCTTCAGGTCTGCCTGTTTCGAATGAGTTTTTATATAATTCTATTGCTACTGTAGTTAGTGTTCTACCATAAGAATCAATTTTGTAGCTTTCCGCATCTGCAAGGTTTAATCGACGAAAATTACCTAATACAATACCAAAAACTTTCTTAAGAACTCTATCATCAGGGCTATCTTTTCTTTTTTCCTCTTCTAATAACTTTAATACATCCTTTAACACCTGGTGCTTTTGCTCCAATGAAAGTTCTTGATCATTTAAGCTATCCGCCAGCTGCTCAAGTTTTGGACCTTTTGTATTATATTCAAGCAGCTCGTTAGCAAACTCCTCACCAAAAAGTTCAAAAACTATCTTTTTAAGATTAGAAAATATCGGATTATCTAATTCAACATTTTTTTGTAAAGATAAGACTAATTCGCGGAATTTTTGTTTAGTGCTATCTAAATACTGCTGATCGGGTGAGGCAACGAGTTTAGAAGTAAATACCTCCAAAAATTCCGCTCCAGAAAACTTAATTAGAATATTATTAAGTTTATTCAAAGATAGCGCATTGCTTGTAATCAAATCAATAATACATTTCGCGTATTCAGGAGCTAAAGCTTGAAGTTCTTGAGGAATAATTCCAAGAGTATCGTTTTCTAAGTTAGTATAAATAAGCCGTTCTATAAACCCATTATTTAATAATCGTTTAGCATCGGCATCTTTTAAAGTAAGCTCAACTATTTTTAATTCAGATTCTGCAGTTAATCCTGTCGGATTAGTTGCCATATCATTTAAGAAGTTATTTAAAAAAGAAGCCTGCCCTTGAGTTTGAAGTACTTTTGCTAAATTGAACAAGCTATTCGAAATACCATTTGCAAGTGATTCATTATTTGCTTTTGATAATTGAATTCGTTCTAATACTTTAAGTAAATTTTCATACGAAGTATCTAACGGAGCGCCTGACTTTAAAGCTTCTGTTAAATGGTCTATAACTTTAGTAAAAAAGTCTAATAACTGATCATAACTTCTTCCTGTATCGCTTTCATGAGCGTTAATTAAAAGCTCTAACCCTTCTGTTGCACTTTCAATCTGCTGTGGATCTTCACTTTGAATCTTATCAAGAAAAGTATTTAGAGTTTCAAAACCAACTTCATCTAGGTTTATACCAAGTTCTGTCGATAGACCTGTTAAAGTAGGAATATCATTCTGACTTGCAGGGTCTTTAGGATTTGCCATAATTCAAATTTACAAGAATTATCCAACGCTGCCTTTCATAGACATACGAATTAAATTGTTCATCTCCATAGCATATTCCATTGGCAGTTCTTTTGCAATAGGCTCAACAAAGCCAGACACTATTAGTCCTCCAGCTTCCTCCTCAGAGATACCTCGTGACATTAAATAGTAAAGTTGATTTTCAGAAACTTTGCTCACAGAAGCTTCGTGTTCAATTCGAGTAGCTTTTTCGTAAATTTCATTATAAGGATAAGTATCTGTTTGAGAAATATTGTCTAGTATTAACGCATCACATACAACCTTTACTTTTGCATTTTTTGCACCTTTTACAACTTTTACTAAGCCGCGGTAGCTGGTTCGTCCAC
This sequence comes from Candidatus Dojkabacteria bacterium, assembly GCA_030834985.1. Lineage (GTDB taxonomy): Bacteria > Patescibacteriota > Dojkabacteria > J137 > J137 > Brojett037. The sequence goes on along the minus strand of JAUQWV010000007.1, from coordinate 37,124 downwards.
CTTTTTTACAAATAGATTTAGTAGTTATAACACTGCTGGTATTCTTACCCATATGGATCATCTTGGCACCACTATCTAAATGCTGAACTCCATCAGCTACCGCGATAGACAACACTTCACCATGAGAATTATTACCAACTAAAAGTACCGACGGATATTTCATTGTCTTGTAAGATCCTAAATTACAATCCACCCATTCAATTGTTGCATTCTCATGGGCTAAGCCTCGCTGAGTAACAAGGTTATATACATTCTTAGACCAGTTTTGAATCGTAGTATAGCGAATACGTGCACCTTTTAATGCTACAAGCTCTATTACTCCCGAATGAAGAACATCTGTTGAGTATGTAGGTGCAGTGCAGCCTTCAACATATTGAACTTCAGCTCCTTCATCAGCAACAATAAGTGTGCGCTCAAACTGTCCCAGATTTTGTGTTTGAATATAAAAATATGCCTGAAGCGGAATCTCTACTTTTACACCCTTTGGAACATAAACAAAGCTGCCTCCGCTCCAGCATGCAGTATTTAAAGCAGCATATTTATTATCTGTGTGAGGAACAACCTTGCCAAACCATTTTTTAAAAATTTCAGGATGTTCCTTTACACCAGTATCAGTATCTGTAAAAATTACTCCTTGGCTTTCCCACTTTTCCTTCATTCTTCCATAAATTACAGAAGAATCGAATTGTGTTTCAACACCTGCTAGAAATTTACGTTCAGCTTCAGGAATCTTTAATTCTTCAAATGTTTTTTTTACCTCACTTGGAACTTCATCCCAGTTTCTCTTTTTTTTTGAACCTGGTACAACATAGAATTGGATATTGTCGTCTTTAAAGCCTGAAAGGTCAGCACCCCATGTAGGAACAGGCCTTTCCATATAGTGTTCATAGGCTCTCAGACGCATGTCTGTCATCCATTGAGGCTCTTCTTTAGATTTAGAGATTGACTCTACAACTTCTTTGGAAAGGCCTGGTTTAGAGAGGATATCAATATATTTTTGCTTATTAGTCATAAGCAAATTTTACCATACTAAAATTACAGGAATCTTACTGGGATTGTTTGCAGAATTACATCTTGACCATCTATCGCACTTACATAATAGAATTCCCAAATGCCAATTTCACCTATTGCAGAAGATAAGCCAGGAATTGATAGTTCGTAAGTAAATTCTTTGAAAGCTTCCTCTTGATCTGGAATTGTAATTGCATCTTCATAAACTGTATTTCCGACTTCATCTATTAACCTTAAGTTTAACGTCCCTTCAAATAATCCCTTAGCTTCTCCGTGAACTGTAATATTATCGCTTAAAATTACCTGATTTTTTAAAGGTGCAAAGATTGTTAAATAATCAGGAGAGTCAGTATAACTTTCAAAAACAATATCTATTTGTTTTGTAAAATTCGGATTTTCAGAAGTAACAACTATTCTTCCTTCTGCGCTTAGAGGAGATGTAATTACATCTAATTGTGTTTGCCAAGTATTTTCAGCACCATCCATTACTGAGATTGGCACGTTACCTAAAGCTAATCTATTATCATGCATATCAAATAACTCAACTTTTAATAAAGTAATATCTCCACTTGCAGTTCCTGTTACTAAAACTTCACCATTCAGTTGTGCATTCTCTGATGGAGTTTCAACTGTTATATAAGATTGAAGATTCTGCTGATTATTAGTGCTATTTGTTGCAGTTTCGTTATTTGCAGTTTCATTTGTCCCTGTAGTTAAAGCTAAATAGCCCACTACACCTACAACTAAACCTAAAGCCACAATTATTACTATTCCTATTAAAACAAGGGTAAGGGTGGAGCTGTGATCTTGAGGATTTACAGCATGTACATCTGTTTGCTCCATAAATGCCTTTAAAAAATTACCTAATATAATACTAGCAAAAATTGAATAAAATGGTAAGTTATAATAAAGAATAATTCTTTTAAGCCGTAAATGATATACTAACTATCAATTAACGTTTATATAATTACTATGAATATAATAGTTTCCGGATGGCCAGGAGTTGGACAATCTACATTAGCAATTATCTTAGCAAAAACCTTAGGTTTCACTTTATTACAAGGCTCCTCTACTTTTAGATACTTAGGACAGCAAATTAATTTTGAGAATACCGGTGAAGATCGAGTAAAAGCAGATGAACTTTTAGAGCCACACTGGGGACCAATTTTTGAAAAATATATGCAGTGGATTGCTGACAATAAATCACAAATTGTTACAGAAACAGATATCTCTGGTTTTTTTACAAAAGATAATCCCAATGTATATTCAGTTTTTTTGCAAGCGCCGCAGAAAGTAAGAATTAGCCGGCTTGTTAAAGATGGCAGACAAAAAGATGTAGATTATATCGGTAAAAGAGATGCTTCATTAACAAAAACTTACAAGGAGCTTTTTGATGTAGATTTTTTTGACAAAGCAAAAATTGAAGATTCTTATACACGTGTATTAGATAATTCTAATCTAACTATTGCAGAAGAGTTGGAGATCGTTTATTCAGACTTAGTCGATTTAAATGTCTTGAATCAGGAACAATACAATTTATTAACCTCCCAAGTTAAACAAGAAGAAGAATTTTTTTGGAAAAACGGTAAGCAAGCATATATCGATACTATTAAACAAAATGGAAGATATCCTGATCCAGCTACAATTATTAAAGAGATCAAAGAAACATTTCCAGAAGACATTGCTAAATTACCAGAAGATTTAAAAAATTTAGTATTAAGGTAAAACTAAAATTTGGTTTGGATATATTAATGCCTGCTCGCCCGAAGGTAAAAAACCTATTAAATCTTTGTTACTCTCTAAGATTTTGTGCCAATCTTCACCATTACTATAATATGCCTGTGCAATCTGCCATAAAGTATCGCCCTGTTGTACAACGTATGTGTTTTCAACTATATCACCATATTGATATTGGGTAGGGTTCCAGAAGCCGGTTTGCGAGATAGCGGCTGAATTTTCTTGAGACCGGCGCAAACCGGCTTCAGAGTGTCCAGTCCTAACTGTACTAATTGAAGAAGTTCTAGGGCTAGATTCATTTTCTGTTTGAGTAGTTTCTGATTGATCAGGCTCAGAGCTTGTACCTATCGGAGACTGTCTGGCAACATCATCCTGCTCATTTATAATATTTATACTATCAATTGGGAAACTCAGTATAGATCTATCAATGTCATCCTTAACACTAAAAATAGAATATATTGCTAGAATTACAACGATCGGGAAAATCAGGAACCCAATAATAAAAAATACTAAATCTGTTCTGATTTTTGGGACTTTTTGTAACAAACTCATACCTGATTTTACCTCGAAACGCTTAATTCACAAAGTTATAGCTAGAATTAGCCTTTGTGTATTGTCTTTTGAGACATCTAATACTAAAATACAAGCGTATTTTTAAACGTTTTCTATGAGTAGTTTTAATCCCAAAGAGTTCGAAAATAAATGGAAAGAAAAATGGTTATCAGAAAAACTCTACAAAGCATCTGTCGACAAATCTAAAAAGAAATTTTACTCCTTGTATTCATTTCCTTATCCATCGGGAGCTGGCTTACATGTTGGACACGTAGAAGGAATGGTAGCAAATGATATTGTAGCTCGCTACTACCGAATGAAAGGATATAATACCACGTTGCCTATGGGGTGGGATTCCTTTGGATTACCAGCCGAAAACTATGCAATAAAAACAGGAATCCCACCTAAACAAAGTACCGAAGAAGTTATTCCTTCTTTTATTGACCAGATCAACAATGTTGGAATTTCAGTAGATTGGGATAAAGAAGTTGGTGCACATAGACCTGACTATTACAAATGGACTCAGTGGTTATTCATTCAATTATTTAAAAATGGATTAGCATATAAAGCAAATGTACGGGTCAATTGGTGTCCTAAGGACCAAACAGTTTTAGCAAACGAACAAGTTATAAACGGCAGATGCGAAAGATGCGATACACCGGTTGAACAAAAAGAGATGAGCCAATGGCAGTTTAAAATAACTGCATATGCAGATAGATTGCATCATGACCTAGATAAAGTGGACTGGCCTGAAAGCACCAAATTGATGCAAAGAAATTGGATCGGTAAAAGTGAAGGTACTACTGTTAATTTTAAGATTAAGGCAGCCGAAAATGAAGTAGGCTCCTTTGAAATATTCACTACCCGAATTGATACCATTTTCGGCTGCACTTACACTGCACTATCACCCGAGAATCAAATTTTACAGCAAATAAAAGATAATATTTCTAATTGGAGTGATGTAGAAGCATACATTAATCAAGCAAGAAATAAAACAGATTTACAAAGGCAAACTGATAAAGAAAAAAGCGGAGTGAAATTAGAAGGTGTTATGGCTATTAATCCATTCAATAATCAAGAGGTTCCAATCTACGTTGTAGATTATGTATTAAATACTTATGGAACTGGCGCAATTATGGCAGTCCCTGCTCATGACGAGCGAGATATGGAATTTGCATTAAAATTTGATATCCCTATTAAAAACGTTATTATTCCTACACAGCAAGAATATATCAGTTATATTGCCAGAAAATGGAGTAATGACTTTGATAAATTTCTAACTCAAATACAAAAATTTAATCCTGTTTATATAAAAAAGACTAATGATGAAGTTTTATTTAAATTCAATGCTGAGTTTATTGATGAATTCATTGAATATGCAACAGATAGCGTCGAAGGTCAGTATGCCTGGCATGATGCAGTAAGTGAATCTGAAGCAGTAATAGTATTTGGAAACGATAAAGACGAATTTGGGGGAACTGACGTAGCAAGAATCCCAAAATTCTTGGAAGATGAGCGAACCTGGCTAAAAATGAAAGATTTTGAAGAAGGTGTTCGCCAATATAAAAGTTTATGGGAGATGTTGTACAACTCTGATTATAAAGAGAAAGTTTGCCCTACCAACTACGGTACTTTAATTAATTCAGATAAGTTTGACGGGTTAAGCTCACAAGAAGCTGCATCTAAAATGCAAGAATGGTTAGAAAAAGAAGGAATCGGCAGTAAAAAAACTACATATCGTTTACGTGACTGGTTAGTATCAAGGCAACGATATTGGGGTTGCCCTATTCCTATTGTTTACGATCCACAGGGCAACCCGCATGCACTTGAAGAAAAAGATTTACCATTATTATTGCCAGAAGATGTAGATTTTAAACCAACTGGAGAATCTCCTATTGCTAGAAGTGAAAGTTTTAAAAAACTAGCTGAAGAAAAATATGGGAAAGGTTGGCACTTTGAAGTAGATACAATGGATACCTTTGTAGATTCTAGCTGGTATTTTTTAAGATATTGTTCACCCGATGCTACTGATGTATTTGCAAGAACAGAAGATATGAATTATTGGTTACCTACTGATTTGTATATGATTGGTGTTGAGCATACAGTTTTACATTGTTTGTATTCTCGATTTTTCACAAAGTTTTTATACGACCAAAAACTAATCAACTTTGATGAGCCATTCTATAAAATGCGGCATATGGGGTTAATTCTAGGCTCAGATGGTAGAAAAATGAGTAAAAGATGGGGCAACGTAATCAATCCCAATACAGAAGTAGAAAAATATGGAGCTGATACTTTAAGAATGTATGAGATGTTTATGGGGCCATTAGAAGACCCAAAGCCTTGGAATGATAGAACAGAAAGCGGCGTATTTAGATTCTTAAGTAAAGTTTGGACTTTAAACGATAAAGTTGCTGAATCAATAGATAACGAAAACGCAACCAAACAGCAACGAATTGTAAACAAATTAGTAAAAAAGATCTCTGATGATATCGATGATTTATCCTTTAACACAGCTGTAGCAAAGTTTATGGAAGCTACTAACTCTTTGGCCAGCTTTGAAAAAGTAGATAGATTATCGTGGTCAGTATTCTTAAGATTATTAGCGCCTTTTGCGCCATTCATTACAGAAGAACTTTGGAATTTAAATGGTTTTGAATATAGCATTCATACTCAAAGCTGGCCAGAATACAATTCTAGCCTAAATATTGAGGAGCAAGTAACAATTGCGATACAAATAAATGGCAAGCTTAGAGCAACATTAAACATAGACTTTGATTCTGAAGAATCGTCAGTTGTTGAAAAGGCCATGATATTGGACCAAGTAAAGAAATTTGTTGTAGGTGAACCAAAAAAGGTTATATACATAAAAAATAAAGTTCTAAATATAGTAATCTAAACGTATCACTTGTATTGCCTCACTATCCTAAATTTGCCCTAAAATAAGGCATAAATATACCTAGGTGATTGACTTTCGGGCTATGCACGATGGAAAGAACAGGGTATATTTATGCCTGATATTTGTATTGTCAGTTATATAAATGATATAATTACCGCACAACGGGGCCCATTCAAAGAATCGCGTTTGGGTCAAAAAGCAATTTTACAACCCAGATGAGGAAAGTCCGGACTCCAAGTGGTTCCGACAGTATACAGCAATGTTTACAGACTTTGAGATTACATCAAAAAGTATCGGAATAGACACCTTTAACTTGAAAGTAACTTGAAAACATAGCAGGAAAAGCAATTGGATAGCTAGTGAGTAAAGGCTTTTAGGGTATAGGCGGGGCGCAAGCTTCGGGAGAAAAGGGCAACAGAGAACAAACAGCCTTAGGGCTAGTTTAGCTATATGTACGTGATATAACTAATGCTAGCTCTGGGTAAAGGTGAAAAGGTGGAGTAAGAGCCCACCGATCCTGATAGCAATATCAGGGTGCCGGCAACCCCTGTCTGGAGCAACCCTAATTTAGGGGCAATAGATAAATGATTCTATAAACAGAATCCGGCTTATGGATGGACCCCCGTTTTTTAAATCCGCCAGAACTCTGATAATCTCCACGGAATTTCTAGGGCGTAGGTTAAAACCTCGTATTTTAACTCACTTACCAAGGTCTCTGCTCTAGCCATTTCAACTTTATCTAAACTCAAAATCTTTCGGGCTTCTTTAAGTACAATCCTTAAAATCTGATTATATACGCTAATTCCATAGTAAATCAGAAAAAGATTTAAAAACAAGCTTACAAATCCCAATAGTAGGACTATTGTTGCGATCTCTGGCAAGACAAAAAATAATATAAGAAATACTATTTGAGAAACAAATGTAATTGATTGGTAAATATAGATTCTACGGATATCTTTAAACTCTGAAGAGGTCAGTTTAAGCTGAAAAAGCAAATATAAATTACTATATAGATCTTTAGCGTAAATTGACTTTTTATTGATAATCAAAACATCTTCCTCGGCAATACAAACATCATTAATTTCGTCAGTTGCAATGATTTGCAAGTTAGGGTTATGTTTTTGATATTCTTCTAGGATATTATTAAATTCGATTTGCTCACCAAGATAGTAGCTATACTTACGTTTCAAGGATTTTTTAATTCTATACGCGAAGATTCCGAGTACCAGCTGGACCAAAAGTAGGAAAGCGTAAATTACAAGCAATAAATACATACACTCATAATATTACAATGAGGCATACTTATCTATGCTTTTTTCAATATCGTCAATTCCGACCTCAGTATTGCTTATAACTCTACCATCTTGAATAAATAATACAGATGGTGTTAAAGTAGCGCCTAGCTCGTTTGCTAGAGCTCGATTGACTTCAATATCTGCCTCAATAAAGTCTATATTAGAATACTTTTTGGCAGATAGTTTGTAGAAATTAGAAAGTGTTTGGCATGGGCCGCACCAACTTGAAGTAAAAAGCACAAAATGCTTACCTTCCATTAGATTGGTTTCTATTTTTTCTTCTTTATGATAATTTGCAGGAACTTCGCTTGAAATAGTTGAAGCTACAATATCAATTCTCAATAATCCTGTTGCAATAGAGATTCCTAAAAAGAATAACACCACTATCGTCACAGCTGCCGCAGTCTTAAGAGCAAATTTCTTTTTTTTCTTAACCATTATCTTTTGTCATTAAAATCGGTTGTAAGGTACAGTATACCAATAAGTCTATAAATTTCAACTAGGTAATTTTTCTGGATTTTCTTCTACCACTTATAAATTCGCTTATCGAGATTTTTTTATTATATTCTAACGCTCCAAACTCAAAAAGCTTGAAGGCTAAAATCACACCAAGTACACAATAAAGCACCAATAAAGCAACCCCTATGACGGCTTCAGTAGTACTTAGTGCATCTAGAGCACTTCTTAACAATAAAATCAAGCTAGCAGTAAAAGGCAAATAACTTAAGATCTGAGCTAATGTTCCGCTTGGATCACCAAGAATTGTAGTAATAAAATATATAGGAAATATTGATATTAGAATAAATATCGAAGATAAACTTTGTGCTTCTTTGTATGTTGGGCTTGCTGCGCCAACTCCAACCATTACACAAGCTAGAATAAAGAAACCTGACAAGGTAAATATTATTCCTAAAATAATTTGTCCAATGAGCTGTGAGATTTCAATATCAATAGAACCTAAAGGTATATTTACTGGATTTATACCTGTTGCAGTTGAGCCTTGTAAAAGATTGCCTACTAATAAAACTCCAATTATTGATAAGACAATAAGTAAAAGAACCTGAGTAATAATTATCCCAATTAATCCAATGATCTTACCTACAATCAAGTCTTTAGGTTTAATTGCAGATAATACAATTTCCATTACCCTATTCTCTTTTTCTTCTGATACGCTAAGCAGTAAATAGCTTGTTGCAAACGTTGTCAAAATAAAATACAAAACTAAGGAAATTCCAGGAACTAACAATTTTGACAACGAAAAATTAGTTTCTACACCATCTTTATAGGTTGTTACCTGATAGTTTAAGGTGGAGTTATATACTTCAACTTTAGCCGGATCGTTTAAATCACTTAATATGCTCTGCTTTAATAAGGTATCTGCAAAACTGTTATACCGTTCATTTAAAAATAAACCTTGGTCTTGGGTATAAATTTGTAGGGCTTTTGTACTTGTAACATCAGCTGGGAAATAAATTACAGCATCTGCATTGCCGTTTACAACCTCTGTAATTGATTCTTCTAAATTGTCTGCACGCTCAATTTTGTCTACAAAAAAATAATCTTTTATAAAATTAGATTCGTCAACTATTAAAACTTTGTTAGCTTCAGACAAACCACTTTTTAATTTTTCTTCAAATTGAACTGATGAAAAACCTGATATCAAAGTTACTGCAACAATAAAAACAGGAAAAAACAATGTAGAAAGCCAGAAAGAAGGCTTTCTTACGACTTTTATATATTCCCGTTTTGCAACTATTAAACTTTTTTTCATTTATTCATTACTTGAATAAAAATATCATTTAATGATGGAGTGCTTTCTTCGAGCTTCAAAACATTGACGCTGTCTGCTAGATATTTAATAACTTCTTGTTTTGAAGCTCCATCTTTTAATCTAATTACTGCTCGATTTTTATTTATTACAGCATTAAATAGATTTGTTTCCTCCTGAAGCTTACCCTCAAAATTCAAGTATAATGAGTTATCTGAATATTTAGATTTAACGGCTGCTACGCTCCCGTATAAAACGGCTCTACCATCTTTAATCATTAATAATCTATCAGCGATTTTTTCGACTTCTTCCATCTGATGAGTGCTGAATACTATGGTAGAGCCGTTTTTATTCAACTCTAACAAAATATTAAGCAGTAACTCACGATTCACTGGATCCAAACCTTTGGTAGGTTCATCTAAAATCAATAATTTAGGTTTATTTATTACAGTTATTCCAAGCTGGATTTTCTGCTGCTGACCCGATGAAAGTTTTTTAATATCAACATTTTCTTTATCGGCCAAATCAACTCTTTGAAGATAGTTTCTAGCATTTTCTGTTGCTTCAATCTTACTTAACCCCTTAAGTTGGCCAAAATAAACTAAAGTTTCTAAAACTCTGGAAGTTAAATAAAGACCTCTTTCTTCAGGTAAATAACCAAGAAGACTAGATAATGTAGGAGAATAAACCTCGTTATTAATTAAAAGTTCTCCACTATCTTCCTGAAGGATATTCAAAAGACAGCGAATTGTTGTTGTTTTACCAGAACCGTTTGCTCCTAAAAATGCGAATACTTCACCTTCAAAAACTTCAAACGTTAAATCATCTATAACTTTTTTTGTACCAAATGACTTACTAAAATTTTTTACTGTTATTATTTCTTTACTCATTTTACTATTCTGTATTATAGTAATTATATTGCAATTACTTAAATTATTAAACTACTTCAATGAAACTAATATTTGCTACTTCAAATCAAAATAAAATCGATGAAGTTAAAAGAATTACAAATTTAGAGATAGAAGGTACTTCTTTAGAAATTGAAGAAATTCAATCACTTGATCCAGTAAAAGTTGCAGTTGAGAAAGCTAAAGCATATTTTAATGAGTTAAAAACACCATTATTAGTTGAAGATACTAGTTTAAGTTTTAATGGACTTGGCGGATTACCTGGGCCTTATATAAACGATTTTGCAAAGGCGCTCGGGAATAATGGGCTAATAGAGCTTCTGCAAAATCGTGACAATAGACGTGCTGTTGCTCAAGTAACATTTGCTTTAATCCTAGATGAAAATACTATTCATACTTTTGAAGGAAAAGTTGAGGGGGTAATTACAAATGAAGAAAAAGGAAAAAACGGTTTTGGCTGGGATCCAATTTTTATACCAACAGGTTCCGATAAAACATTTGCAGAAATGCAGGATTCAGAAAAAGACAGATACTCAATGCGTGCAAAAGCACTCGCATTATTACAGGAATTTTTATTAGCAAATCCGCTTTAAGGGTTTTCTAACTTATATTCACCAGCGTGAATAATGCCTATTTTATCTAAAGGCCACAATCTGAATATAACTTTCCCTTGCATCCACTCTTTATCTATAAATCCTATAAATCTGGAATCATTACTCACAGCTCGGTTGTCTCCTGCTACAAAATAACTATTTTCAGGCACCTGCACAACCTCGCCCTCAGATAAAAACGTCCCACTTTTAGTATATAAATCCGAGGCTAAATACTCTTCTAATAGGCGCTTACCATTTACATAAAACTGTCCATTAAGTAATTCAATTTTATCTCCAGGAATTCCAATTATTCGTTTTATTAACGACCCACCCATTCCCGGTTTGTAAAATACAATTACATCTCCTCTGTTGTATGACAAATTCAATGCTCTTCCAACATCACCATCACTAAACCATTGAGGAAGTCTATTTGTATAAACTCTTTCGCCATTATGAAAATTAGGTTCCATTGAACTACCTTCTACCTCACTTGGAGTAACAATACTGAAAATAATAATAGAAAAAATTATCGCTAAAGTTACTGATTGTAAAAAGTCTACTAAAGCAGATTTTTCTCTTTTTTCATTAAAAGGAGTGTTATCAGTTTTTTTTCTGCCGAAAATGTTTCTCATAGTCACTATTATTCAAATGTAATTGCGCCTGTAGGTATTAAACCAAATGCTTCACCAGGCCAGAATCGTAAGAATACTTTACCTTTTAACCAATCTCCTCGAACAAAACCTAAAAATCTCGAATCATAACTTACTGGACGATTATCGCCAATAACAAAATACGATCCCTGAGGAACAATTCTGCTTTCGCCTCCATCTTCTAAAAAGTCGCCTCCTCTAGTGTATAGAGCTGGCGGTAAATATTCTTCCGTAATTATTTTATCATTAATATATAGCCTGCCATCCCTCAAAGTTATCTTATCTCCAGGCATACCTACAATTCTTTTAATAAATTGAGGGTATCCAGGGATTTGTAATACAACAACATCACCACGTTGATATTTAAAGCCTGTAATATCACCCACTGCAGTTCCATTAAACCACTGGACTAACCTATTTGCAAAATACAATTCACCGGTATAAAAATTAGGCTCCATCGAAGGGCCATCTACTTGATTTGGAGATAATATAAACAAATATAAAACAATACCAACTGAAGTGAGTATCACTAGACTTTGTAAAATTGTTATGAACCAATTTCTTGGTTGTGCCGGCGCTTGCTCTAAAAAGGGATTGTAGTTATCCATTAGCCTTATTTTAAATAGTCATTATCAATTCAAAATATCACAAATAAATACTAAATTCTATGGAGGCAGAGTTACTATTTGAAGCAATCCTAGCTACGCGTTGGAAATGCTTCTTCTAGCAACTCTGCCTCCAAATAAACAAAGTACCTAAGAATTAATTGAATTTATTAAATACTTTAATTAACAAAGTCTAATAATTCTATTTCAAAATATAGGTCGGAGTTAGCTGGAATATCACCGTAATCAACTGGACCGTAACCTAAAGAGGAAGGAATTGATAATTTTCTAACTTCACCTTTTTTCATTCCAATTACACCTTGGCTCCACCCTTGGATAACGCCCTGCCCTACTGTAAATTGAAATGGCTGGCCACGATCTACTGAACTATCGAATTTTGTACCATCTAAAAAAGTTCCTGTGTAATGTACGCTGATTGTATCGCCAGTTGCAACTTCTCTATCTCCTTCGCCCTCTCTTGTAGTTTCTTTTACAAGCTCAGTCAAGCCTGAAGATGTAGATGCCGAAGAAGTATCACCTGTTTGATTTCTACTATTTTCCACCGTTTTTGAATTAAAAAATAAAATACCAACCAAAAAGACAATAACTAACGCTGCAGCAATAATAGTTTTATTTTCCATAAAAAATTTAAGATTATGTAAGCAAAGTTAATAATAAGCCATAGAGTAAAGTTGTGTCTAGTAATTAAGCTGCAATATCTTGCCCTACAATGATATTATTAATCAGTATTTTTGCCGTAAAAGGCTGCAGAGGTTAGCTTAATTGGTAAAGCATACGGTTCGGGACCGTAAGACTGCTGGTTCAAGTCCAGTACCTCTGATAAAATACAAGTATATTTATAATCCTTTGCCTATGTCAGATATTATAGAAAGAATCAAGCAAGAAACTGAGCAAGCCGTAATAAAAACTTCCGCGGAGTTTTTACCTATGAGCAAATTAATTCCTAATGCCCTTGCAGAATTAGATTCATGGCAACCTTACGACCCAATTAATATACCTAGACCTATCTATGATTTTTTATTTAGTAGACAGAGTTTTATTGTAGGAGGACCAGGAATCACTGAAGAATTCACAAATATTTTAACTCACGATATTCGAAAGTACCCAGCATTAGTTGGTGGGTATATGGATCTTTTACTTCCGGCTGAGGCAGTAACTGTAAGTACAGAAGGAGATATTGTAACTATTCAACTTAACGCTAACTATGAACATATTGCGGACGCCCAGCAGGATTTTGAACAATTCATAAATATTTTTAAAGATATTTTGCCTCGTCTTAAAAATTTTATAGATACAAATTTATCTAGAAAAGGTCTTGTACAACTTATCGATATTAAAAAGAATTTTGATACCAATAGCAATATTAGAATCAATATTCACCCAGATATTCTTGCTACACAAGATGAACTAATTATGATAAATACTTTAGTTCTTAACGCTACAAACCCGGAAGTCGGCGCAACCCAAATAACTGTCTCGGTTGACGAAGCTTCTCCTTTTAGGACATATAAGATATCCGATAATGGGTCTGCAGAAACTTGGGAATTACTTAAAGATAAGATGAAAGCTGCATTTGAACAAGGCTTTAGAAACCCAACAGAAAAATGGCCAAATAATGAAAGAGGTGCGCAAATGGTTGCATATATTATTGGGCAATTAGTGGCGAAAACAAAAGATAGCTCCGATACAAGAACAGCAGATCAATTCTTTTCACAACATTTAAAATTTAATGTTGTAAAAAACGAGGATGGGATTGTACAAGAAAAGATATTAATAATATCATTCCCTATTCAAGAGGGTGCGAATATTCAGACTATAGCTGCTTAAAATGTGAAAAGGCACCTTTTTACAGGTGCCTTTTCTGGGATTAGCGAGAAGCTCTTTACAGCAGGATCACAAGGATCACTGCTACATGGGCGATGATGCCCAGAGCAAGAGACACGGCAATCATCTTCATCGCGCCGCCTACAGCGCGCTCAATGCCGCTGACATTCGGATTTCCACCCATGAGCGGTGCGAAAATCAGTTCAAGAAAAAAGAAACCGAGACCAGCGAATAAACCCACACCTGGAACCATGAGCGCGGCGATCAGGATGACTATTACCGAGATGATTGAGATCGCTACGCCCAGTACGGGTGAGATTGCGCCAATTAAGGCAGCGATCAGAACGGACCCGACCAGAGCAATAGTGAACTTAGCCATTTGAAACTCCTTGTTAAATATCCCAGTTACATATCCAGTATATATTGAATATATAAAAAAGTCAATGCCAGCGTATCATATATGTTACGTATTTTATTATCCTATAGTTAGCTAAAAGCGCCATTTTATGGTAGAATTCCAAGTCAAATTTAAAAACACTTATGTATACAAAACTCGATCAAGAAAAAATTAGAAATATAGCAATTATTGCTCACGTTGACCATGGAAAGACTACGCTGGTAGATGCATTTCTTAAACAAACACACGTATTCCGCGAAAATCAGGAGGAAATGAATCAGGAAATGATCTTGGATTCTGGCGATTTAGAGCGGGAAAAAGGAATCACTATTAAGGCAAAGAATATTTCTGTTAGATATAAAGGTGTAAAGATTAATATTATAGATACACCTGGCCATGCTGATTTTGGTGGTGAAGTAGAAAGAACACTAAATATGGCTGACGGCTGCATCTTACTAGTAGATGCACAGGAAGGTCCAATGCCTCAAACTAAATTTGTACTAAAGAAAGCATTGGAGCTTGGATTAAAGCCAATGTTAGTAATTAACAAAATTGATAAGAAATTCGCTAATCCTTCTAAAGTTTTAGATAAAGTTCAGGATCTTTTCCTAACATTGGCTACAGACGACTCTCAGCTTGAATTCCCTGTTTTTTATGCGATTGGGCGAGAAGGCAAAGTATTTAAAGAATTGCCAGCGGGCGATTTAACACTAGCTGGATCAATTGAAGGCGACATGAGCCCGCTTTTAGATGCAATTATTGAATATTTCCCGGCACCTGTTGGAGACCCTAATGAACCTTTACAGATGCTTGTTACAAGTCTTGATTACGACCCACATTTGGGAAGACTTTTAATTGGGAAAATCCGTAGAGGAACTGCAAAAGTGGAAGATTCTATTGTAGTAATCCATAATGATTCTCCTGATTCACCTAAAGACAGCGGTAAAATTAAAAGCCTTAAAGTAAAAGAAGGTTTAGTTTATGAAGATATTAAAGAAGCTAGCGCAGGCGAAATAATTGCTGTTTCTGGTATTGAATCAACAGCTATCGGAGGTACTTTATGTATTGCCAGCAAGCCTGAAGCATTACCTACAATCAAGATTTCTAGTCCATCTGTCCAGATTAAATTTGAAGCAAACACCTCTCCCTTTATGGGTAAAGAAGGTAAGTTTGTTACAGCAAAACAGCTACAGGCAAGATTAGAAAAAGAAGCAGAAATTAATATTTCTTTAAAAATTACAAAAGGAGATGGCGGAAGCTACTATGTAGCAGGTCGAGGAGAACTTCAGTTAGCCATTTTAATCGAAACGATGAGACGTGAAGGCTATGAATTCCAGATTAGAAAGCCGGAGGTTATTCTACAGGAAAAGGATGGACAGAAGCTAGAGCCGCTTGAAGAAGTGACTATAGATGTTCCATCTGAATACCAGGGCACCGTTCAAGCGGCTCTAAGCGAACGTAAAGCTGAGCTTGTAGATATGGAACTTGAAAATAACCAAGCTAGATTCACTTACAAAATTTTGACAAGAAAGTTACTTGGTTTAAGAAATCAATTATTAACCACTACAAAAGGAAATGTTGTGATGAATAACTTTTTAATTGATTATGTACCATTTACAGAAGTTGAACCGTTATATCGAAAAGGTGTTCTAATCTCTATGGATACAGGAACTGCAATGGGTTATTCATTAAATACAATTCAAGAACGCGGCGAATTATTTGTTGAACCAGGAACTCAAGTTTACGAAGGTATGATTCTCGGTTTAAATAAATTCGATCAAGATTTAGAAGTTAATCCCGTAAAAGAAAGACAAAAGTCTGCTGTTAGAATGAAGCACGATGAAATTACTCAGACTTCCTTAAAAGCGATTAAACCTATAACGCTAGAATATGCTCTACTCTTTTTAAATGATGATGAAATGTTAGAGGTAACTCCAAAAAGCTTAAGGTTAAGAAAGCTTTATCTAACAAAAACAGAAAGAGATTGGTCAAAGCGAAAAAATTTGACTGACTACGCAAAGCAACAAATGGGAATAAAATAAAATTCCTCTTTTAAAAAATTTCTTGGTGTGCATATAATCAATTGTTGTAATTTTTAAAACCAGCATTATGGGTTATTCGTTAGACGCACCTACTGTTACAGACACTCACGAGTCAGATACTCAATTTCTTCAGCAACTCCAAACAATTGGAGATGTAATTAATCAGCTTAAAGGTGATCAAGAAGGTCTAATTGATCTCTTTGACAGCTTAGATCCAGATATTCAAAAACAATTTGGAGTACTCTTTTTGTATTTACAGATAAATAGAACAATAAGTTCTGACGATTTTTTTCAACTTGCACGAAAATTTAATCTCCCAAAATTACCAAAAGAATTAACTCATGTACTAAGATTTGGGGTTTCAGATACAGGACATATGAATCCGGATTATCCTGCCAATTTAGACTATACGCCTGAATGGCCTCTGGATAAAGAGCCTTAATTTGCTAAAATCCGCATACAGCCTTTATAATCTACTAGTTATTACAAAACTAGAAATGGACGGTTTAAAGGCTCCCAAAAATGTTGCGGAAGCCGAAGCAGAAGTTATCGGCTTCATTATTAGCCGTTTCCAAGACCAGTTTCCTCACTTACCATTATCTCAAGAGAGATTAATAGATATTTTCAACGAAGACTTTTTAAGTTCAATCTACTATTTTTCTGCAATTATTGCAGAAGGCTATGCGCCATCTTCATTTGAAATATATGAAGCATTCATAGCCGGAAATGTTGATCCTTTTGCTTTTACAGTTCTTACTAGTATGCTTGGTAAATTCCTAGAAGGTGCATCTACTGTTGATTTTCGTGAATTAGAAGAGATAGGCGTTTCCTATGATTTTGTACCTGCATATGTATCTACTGAAGAATTTAGGTACCTAACTTTCTTACATACAGCTTTTAGCAGAGTAATCAGCTATTATCACTCAGAAAGTTAGATAAATTCCCGTGATATACTTAGCATAAGCAGAATTTTTAACTTTTATCTTTGTTGCTATGCCTCAAATACAACCCGATGAAGAGACAAAAAAAAGAATTAAAAATTTAAGTATTGTCGGCAAGGCAATTGATCAAATCTCTAATCAAAATAAAGAGCAAACAGATCTCTTTTTAGCTAAAACTTCACTTCAAGAATTTGAAGCAGGAATTAATAAATTAGAGCTAGATCCAGAAAGCCTTGAAGGTATGAGAAGCCTAATTAAACATTTATCAAATATTCTTGAAAAAAGAATGCAGGATTCTACAGGAACTTATTGAGCTAAGAACTTAACATGAATATTTTAATTGCAGAAGACGAACACAATATCCGAGATGTTGAATCTGCTTATCTCCAAAAGGCTGGTTTCAATATTATTGAAGCTGAAACTGGAACTAAAGCGCTGAGCATTTTTGAAAGCTCAAATATAGATTTGGTTGTACTTGATATTAACTTGCCCGAAATTGATGGAATTACTGTTTGTAAAAGAATAAGAAACAGATCTAAAATCCCAATTATTATGGTTACTGCAAGAATCACAGATAGTGATGAGCTGATAGGCTTGGGTTGCGGAGCTGATGATTACATAAAAAAGCCATTCAACCCAAGCATTTTAGTGGCGCGAGTTAAAGCGCTTTTAAAAAGAAGTAATGGAGAAACCTTAAATAATAAGTATATTTCTATCGATCCCGACAAACAACAAGTTAAGGTAAATAATAAATTAGTTGAATTAACAACTACTGAATTCAATATTCTTTTGACAATGTTTAAGTCGCCTGGAAGAGTCTTTAACCGTGAAGATATTATTTTAAAAGCATATAACGACTTTGATACAGGCGATATACTAGATAGAACTGTTGATGTACACATTAAAAATATTAGAAAAAAATTAAAAGTTGAAGCAAGCTTGCCTGAATTTATTCTGACTGTAATAGGCAAAGGCTATAAATTTAACGATAATCTATGATTTTAAAAAAAATCTTCTCGAAAACATCTGTAAAAATTGCGGGCGGAATTGTTCTAATTACTGCCATTATCTTGGCATATATAAGTATTTTCGCAATTACAACTGCTCAAAGCGAATTCCAAACTGCAACAATAAGGTTTATAGATGGAAATCTATTCTTAGTTAAGCAGTCACCAGTTGCGCCAGTTGAAGTAATAAGAAAACAATTTAATGACGCCTTATTTAATACTCTATTTTTTGCCGGAGCATTAGGACTTTTAATGTCTTTAATTGCAGGAATCGTTTTTTCGGTAATAATAACTCAACCTTTGCGTGAACTTAGAATTGGTATTAGTAACCTTAAAAAGAGTAAATTTAAAAATAAATTACATAAAACCGGCGAAAGTGAGTTTGACCAAGTTATAGAAGAATTTAACGAATTAGCAAGTGAACTCGATTATCAAGAAGTTTTAAGAAAAGATTTGATTTCAGATGTGTCACACGAATTGAAAACACCTTTAACTTCGGTTACCGGTCAGTTACAAGGAATGATAGATGGTGTATTTGATACAACAAAAGAAAGACTCGAAACTACACTGACTGAAGTTGAAAGGCTAAATGAATTAATTGATATGTTAAATGAGTACACAGGCTTAAGATCAAAAATCACTTATAAAAAATTAGAAAAAATAGCTCTCTATTCAGCTGTTGAGAAGATCAAAAAGACGTTATCTGTAAATCTAGAAAATGCTAAGATTAAGTTAGCAAACGAGATTCCAGAGGATTTTAAGATCAATGCTGATCAAAATTTATTAGAGCGAATTTTAATTAATATCTTTGATAATTCAATAAAATATTCTAAAGGTACTGAAATTAGAATTTTTATTGAAGAAAATAAAATAGTGATTTCTGATAATGGAGTGGGAATCCCTGAACAAGATATTAAACGAATTTTTGAGAGGTTCTACAGGGTTGAAAAATCAAGAAATAGAAAAACTGGAGGCCTTGGGCTTGGATTAGCCCTTGTGAAGGAGATGACAGAAGCTATGGATTGGGAAATCGAGGCAAAAAATAATGAAAACCACAAAGGTATACGATTTGTTATAAAAATTTGATACGAATTCTTCACATATTCTTCATAAAGTTGAAATAATATTAAGATGAATAGGGTTGCTAGGCATCCTAACTTCATCCCGAAGTAATCGGGCAATAAACATAAATATAAGGGATAGCCTTTCTACAAACCCTTTCACACTTAAATTTTGAGTTCTAAAACCTATGAGAAAAAGAAAAGTAATTATGACTACAGCTGTTGCTGCTACTGCAGCCATGTCTTCTGTCTTTCCGATTTATGGGGTAGCCGCCCAAACTAGGGATCCAAGCACTATAGAAAAAGCGGCCAGCTACTTAGGAGTAGATTCTCAACAATTGCTGGACGCTTTTAAAAAAGCTAGGATAGAACTAGTTGAGGATAAAATTAAAAACGGATTAATTGATCCGGGCGCAGGAATTGAGCTGATCCATAAAATTGAAGATAGCGATGACTTTTATATACTACCTAAAGTAGCATGAGGCCTTCTAAAATAGTAAGGAAGCGGCAATCCTTTCCATAATATCCTTTGCCGCTTCCTCGTTGTATTCTCCTTGAGGAATCAGCGTAATCTTACTTGGATTGCGTGAAGTAGTTTTCCAAATATATAAAACTGCAGTTTTTGTTTGTCCGAATTCTCTAGAACTTCCATTATCTTTAGTAATTTCATTCATACCTACAATTAGAGCCGCCTCTAAATTATTATCTAATGCAAATGAAGATGTCTGAGCGGCGGCTCCACTTACCGAAGGTAAAAATAATTTTTCTCGACTTACCCATTCCGATAAAGTAGGCGGCATGCCACCAAGGTAATTATTAAATAGTGGAAAAGCAAGTTCTAACTTGTAAGCCTCACCATCAATTTCTCCAAAAAAAGAAATTACGCCATCAACTATTTCACTTGAAGTTTGTGCAAAATTATTTGGCAATTCTAAACTCCACACAACATTATTATTAATTTTAAACTCTCTTCTACTCCATAATTGTGATTGATCAACTTCTTCTTCATCTGAAACCGGAATTAAATCATCTCCTTCATTTTGAGTTATATTTGAAACTGATTCTAATCTTGCAAGTGTGTAACCAATATACCCAGCACCTAAAATTGAAGCGATAATTAAGATTCCTACTAAAATATTATAGCCCGAAACCCCTTGTCTAGAAGCATATTTAAGCTTTCTAATCTTCTTAGTATTTAGATTTTCTGTTGTTATTTTAGGTAGCGAAAAAGGACTTGTTTTTGTTTCAACTTTTGTTTGTACTTGCGCATTACTCATATTTATACATTATAATCATTTGGTTATGAGATCACAAAATTTAAAAGGAATAATTTATAGAATTTACTCTTCAGGACAATCTGACAAGGTTATTTATGTTATTGACACCGATGGCAGCAAGAACACTTTACTTGCTAAAGGAGTAAAAAAAAGTACAAGTAAGAAATCCCACTCTATAGAACTGTGCAATTTAGTTCAAGCAAAAGTTTTAGAAGGCTATAACTTACCTTTAATTACTGAAATTAAAACTATAGATGAATTTAATCTTTGGAAAACTAATGATATTGGGATTTTGTTAATTCAACTTTTTTGTGAAGTTATAGATAAACTCTGTTACGAAAACAATAAAGATAAAAATCTTTACAATATCTTTTTAGACACACTTAATCACTTTGATCAGAATATATTACTGCTTGCGAATGCGTTTATGCTTAAAGCAATCTGGCATACAGGAAGTATAGCGGAAGTAAGCATAAACGCATTAAATGGCTCTGCCTTAAATCCAAATAATATTTACTTTAGCCGGCAGGTTGCCGGCTATATATCTAAAAGCGATTTGGCAAGAAATATCGAATTAACAGGCGAGCCAGTAGACGCCAAAATTGCCAAATCGCAAAAATTTATACTCGAAAACCCTATAAACAAGATCATCAAGCTCAATTTAACCTTTGAAGAACTTTATAAAATGCTCCAAATTGAGCTTGATTGGTTTGAAATTATTACTGAACAAAGGTTAAAATCAAAAGGTATAATATTAAGTTTAGTAAATAAATTACATAAAGCCCTATGAAAGTCCTCTACTCCCAGCTTAAGAAATATTTGCCGAATCTAACTGCAGATGTAAAAGAGGTGGCGAACGTGTTTACTATTACAGGCTTTATGCTAGATAAGCTTCAAGAAGTTCAATACAATGGACAGTCTGACTATTTACTAGATCTTGAAGTTCGACAGAATCGAGCTGACCTATTCGGTGTATGGGGCTTAGCAAGAGAATTATCAGCCTATTACAAAATTCCTCTTAAATATCCAGAATACAATCTTACACATCTAACACAGGATTACAAATTGCCAATTACTGTAAAAGATAAAAATGCAGTTAAAAGAGTTATGGCTGTAAAGTTAATTGATGTGGCAATTAAAGAGTCTCCTTCTTGGCTAAAAGAATATTTATCTTTATACGAAATTAATAGTGTAAATAATTTAGTTGACCTAACTAACTATGTAATGATTGAAACCGCCCATTCATCACACGTTTTCGATACAGATTTAGTTGGCGACTCATTAATATGGGAGATAAATAATGGTCAGTACAAAACTATGACCACTTTAAATGGGCAAGAAATTGAACTGCCTGAAGATGCTTTAATTATTACTGATGGTAAGAGACCTTTATCTTTAAGTTTTATTGGAGGCAAAGAAGATGCAGTCTCTAGTACTACTACTAAAATTATCTTAGAAATGGCTGTTTACAATGGAACTCTAGTCCGAAAGAATACAAAAGCTGCAAAAATTATTACTGAGGCTGGTTCACGATTAGAAAAAACACTAGATCCTCAATCAATCCCACAGGCATTCGATTGGCTTGTAAGTTTAATCTTAGAACATTGTGGAGGCCAACTTGTGTCAAATGTATTTGATGAATACAATCAAATCACTCAGGAAATAACAATTGATGTTGACTTAGGCAAAGTTCAGCAAGTCGCAGGTATTGAAATTTCTTATGAAGAATCAAAAACATATTTAACAAACTTAGGGTTTACTATTCTTAATGACTCAGAAAATAAAATTACTGTGCAAAGGCCAGTTAATAGACTGGATATTGAAATTGAACAAGATGTATTCGAAGAGATAATTAGAATGAAGGGGTTCGATAAGATTCCTTCGAATTATTTAACAACTCAAGTTGTAAAAGATATTACTCCTTCTAGAATTTATTTAATTGATAACATCACTGAATACTTAGCATCAATCGGCTTAGACGAGGTTAGATCATGGGTTCTTGTTGATCAAGAAACTAATAAACTAGCTAATTCTTTAAAATGGGATCTAATTAAAGTAACCAATTCTATTAACGAGGAAGTTCCAACATTAAGACAATCAATAGCAGTAAGCCTTTTAGGGCAAATGACAACTTATAAAAAAAATTATATAACTCCAATTGCTCTTTTTGAGATAGGTAAGGTATTTGGGAAAAAGGATCATGCCTATACAGAATTTAGTTCACTAGCAATATTAGAAGAAGGCAATGATATTAATAGCACCAAATTAAAAATTGAATCATTACTAAGGCATCTAGGCTTAGAAAGAATCGAATATACATTAGAAAATGAACCACCTTTATCTGCACATCCAAAGACAGCTTGGAGAATAATCGTTAATACTAAACAGATTGGAATAATTTACTTAACAAATGTTCATCATTTTGACTTAGCTGCAGTGGCTGAAATCAATCTAGACTTTATAGATGAGTTAACTTCTACACTTGAGGCCACTTCTTCAAAAGAAGTAACGCAAAAGATTGTAGCTTTAGATTCTAATGTTATGCTTCCTGCAAGTGAAAATATAACTTCATTTATTCTTAAAAAACTAGAAACTATAACAGACAATTTATGGTCATGGGAGATTATTGATGAGTATAAAAACGAAAACAATGTTAAGTACACGGTTAGAGTAAATTACGTTAATTTAACTGACCCTGAAGCAAAACAGCTGCATTCAACACTATTCGCCGAATAGACTGGATAAATCAAGTAAAAAGCAGGTTGGCCTTGTGGGCCAACCTGCTTTAAATAATCTTCCTTTACTTCAACTTTAATTCTTTACAGTAACACTAATTGTTCCTGTCTGGTTATCAACTGTTTTATCTACCCAAAGCTTAAAGTCAGTTTTTTTAGATAATTCTAATCTGTACTTAGCTGTACCTCCTTCAAATGATAGCAGCTCTACTTTTACCAACGTTGAGCCTGCTGTTGTAGCACCTGTCTTTGCTTCAATATCACTTAAAGATAAACTCTCTACTCCGTTTGCGGTTAGAACTTCTTGTGTTAGATTCTGAACTTCAACAATTAAGTATGTTTTTCCTGCTGTTGATGTATCATAATATGCAGTTGCATTAGGAACATTGCTATCACCAATTACATTTCTTTGAGCCCATGAAAATTCCCAAGAGCTGCCGTAATTATCAAAGTAATAGACATTATGAGCTAATTTATTTGTATTCACATTACTTACAACATATTGCTTGTTTTGTGAGAACTGGTTATCAAAATGTGGTGCAACTGGTTTGTTGGCATCAGAGGTTGAAGATCCAGTATTTGTTGGAGGAGCTGGTGTTTCCTCTTCTTCTTCTTCAGGTTGCTGAGCTGTTGATGTATCTGGTTTAGCTAATTCTGTAGATGTTTTAAAGTTAAATACTAGATTATCACCTTCTTTTTTAACATTGTATTTAACAGTATCCTTAAACATAATCACAAAGCTATTGTTTGTTTCAACAAACCTAATTTCATCCACAATATCGCCTATTGGCAAATCCTGCTGAAGACTTTGAGCTACTGTACCTAAATTTTCTACTACAACAGTCATTTTATTACCTACTGAATCAAAATTTACTGTTGTTTTAGGTAGTTTCTTATCGGATGTATTTAAATCAAAGGTAAGTCTTGCAAAAGTTGTATAACGAATATATGTAATCTTATCTAATGATGTCTGTGCAGATGTAGCAGTTGAATCGCCTAAATTTACAATTGCTGAATCAACATAATCTTCGTTTTTTACAACGTTAACTGCAGATGAGTCTGCTAGCGGTGTCTTTGAAACAGTTAATGCTGTAATAGTCGAATCTTGCTGAGTAGTATTAGTTGTATTAGAAGTATCGTCAGTAGTTGCATTTTGTGAGTTCATAACAGCATTTCTTACAAATAATGCTGCTGCTACTCCTACTACAATAATTACAGCAATAAATATGATAATTCTAAGAGAACTGCCATCAGATTCCATTTCTCTGATTTCAGTAAATCTTGTTCTATCCAGTTTAGCTGGATCTACTGTGCTTGACCTTAGGGTAGGCCGTGACGCCAACAATGGAGATTCTTCAATTCGAGCAGAATCCACTGGCGCTTCTTTTTTTCGAGGTGCCATAAAGATACAAAATAAAAAAAGTTAAAAAAGTGCTATACGTAGTATAAGTGCCTTGCTTTTTCAAATCAAGTGCTAAACTACTAAGTTTCCGTCTTTCATTTCATGTATAAAATCAGGCTTTATATATTCCTGAACCCTATCGTAGTGAGTGATGATTATTAAGGAAGTTTTTGGAAGAGCTTTTTTAAACTCTGCAAGTCCGCTAAAAACTTCCTTTACTGAGTTTCTATCCAATCCAGAGTCAATTTCATCTAGCATAATATATTTAGGTTCCAGAACCAGCATTTGGAGTATCTCTGTTTTCTTTTTTTCACCACCAGAAAAACCTTCATTCAAATTTCTTGTAAGCAAATGCTTAGGATAGTTAATTACTTTTGCTTTTTCTTCAACTAGTTTTTTAAATTTAAAAACTGATGCTTGCACCTCTTTTGGCCTTCTGGAGTTATAAATAAGCCTTAAATAATTCATTAAATTGACCCCAGGTATTTCAACCGGATACTGATTAGCCAAAAATAAACCTAATAAAGATCTTTCATTTGGGTCAATCTCCGAAAGAACTATCTTGTTACCCTGTACAGCTTCCTCATCAATTTTTTCTAATATAAAAGGAGGTATTTCTTCATCTAACAGCTCTACACTTCCAGAGGTTATCTCAAACATTGGATTACCCATTAAAGCATTGACCAATGTACTTTTTCCCGATCCATTATTCCCATTTAATAGATGTACTTCGCCTGGATTGATGGTTAAGTTAACCCCATGAACTATCTCTTTTTTATCTTCAGTTAGGGTTATTTTTAGATCATTTATTTTAAGCATGGGATAATTTTAACAGAGGAGCTGTATTTTGACACCCAGTTATATTTTTGCAATACTTTATTGTTTAGCAATCTTCTCAATGTCTAATAGAAAAAAACTGATAATTGCATTACTTATTATTGCTACTGTCATTTTGGCAGTGCTTACAATATTAATAGCGTTATCTTTAGGAAAAAGTGATACGGTAGATACTCAAACTGATACCCAAATTCCTACTGTTTTATCAAATTGTGATAACTTAACCAATACTTGTACTGTTTCTGAAGGAGTATGCGATCCGGCCAGAGCCTTTGTACACTTTTGTAATGATGTAAAAAATGATAGTGAAAAATGCATAAGTAGTACTCCGATTGAGATTTCTGGCAGTCCCTTGAGTGCCGGACAATCTATAAACTTAAATGACTATTTGCAAAATGTAAGCTGCGGCACAATTCAGCTTTATTTAGAATTAGAAAACTCTGGCGTTAAGTCCTTAGGCGCTTGCGGAACTACTGTTAGAAGATTCGCAACAGCCTGCACAACTACACCGCCATTATCGTTTCCACAATCTCAAACTCCGCAAGCGCCCGATGATACCACAGAACCTGGAACAGATAACGGCGGAATTCAAATTGCCCAGCCACAATTTTCAATAATAAATTCTGTAACACCATCTTGCGAATCAAATGGTACTGCGCTATTGAGATATAGAGTTACAGTAACTAATACAAGTACTGTAAGTGGGACTATAAATAGAGTTACAGAAACATTTAATACTAATCTACAGTCAATTAGCCCTACTACTGTAAGTGTTGGCGGAACATTCAGTAATAATAGAATTACCTGGCTAGGAAGTGATTCTGAGCGTACTTTCGCATCAGGACAATCAAAAAACTATAATTACGAAATTAGAATTCCAATTAATCTGCTTGAAACTTTTCAAAATGGAATCAATACAACATCAACTGTTATTTACGATACTAGCGTTTCTGAAAATAATGCTAACTCTTTTGAATTAATAGGAAAACACTCTTGCACAATTACTACAACCGGAACAACACCAAATCAGGCAAATGGACAAGGAGCTGCCGGACAGTTACCTAATACAGCAGCAACGGATAATTTAACATTCTTAACAATCGGAATTACTTTTATAATTTTGGCTGTAATATTTTTCAGATTTGAAATCGGGAAAAAACAGGTAGAAAAAATAATTAAGAATTTTAGAAATTGACATGCATTCTAATTTTTGAAATACTAGTTTAAATTACTTTTGGAAGGGATTTTTATGTCTAGCAGAAAAAAACTCACGTTAGCGATTTTAATCTTATTAACTGTTGTTTTAGCAGGAATCAGTATTTATGTAACTGTTAGGCTTCAAGAAAGTCAAGCACCAACAGAAACAGGTGCGGCTACAGGTGCAGGTTATACCAATGTTTGTGGAACTAACAATGCAAGCTGGAGTAATAGAGATCCTCAATGTCGAGGTTGTACACAAGGAAGTTGTTCTGGTGCATATGTTTATAAATTTATTTGTAATGGAAGACATAATCAGTGCGGTGGCTCCGGTGCAACGCCTGTTGAGCAACATGGACCTAGCAGTTCGCAATCATTAGGTGGCGAGCGGTGTGGTGTTACTGTTCAAATAGATGTATTCGAGGGAGCAAATTTTAGCGGTTTAAAAGACTTCTTTGTTTATTACACTGGAGATTGTACAAGCACACAACCTCCAACTACTGGTCAAGTAAGATGCGGTGGCTTATGTAATACTACAGCAGATTGTTATCCTGCTGCAAATGGAGGAACAGTTGTATGTAGAGATGAAGGAAGCGGAGTAAAAAGATGTGCAAATGCATTATGTCCTGTTGGACAGACAATTCCTGGTGCAAACTGTGATTGTGCTGCAGGAAGAACTTGTGGTCAAACATGTAATGCCAGTGTTGGTTTATGCGGTGATGGAAAATCTGTATGTAGATATATTGTAGGACCAGCATGTAATGTAAGTAATCCAAGTGGTACTAATACAACATATTGTGTTCCTACCGTTGGGCCTGGCGCAGCTCAATTAACAACTGCTAAATGTGTAAGTAGAGACCAAGGAAATAGCTATGTGCTATATCAAGGTCGAAACCCAACACCAGCTGAAATTCAACAACTATGTAATATGATAGTCCAAACAACAACATGTTATAGATGTACTACTTCAAATACAGATGGAAACGCTTGTGAAGCTCAAGATTTTGAGGGAGCTAGTTGTCCATCGGGTTGGACTACTAACTCAAATTGTGCTCAAGCAGCGGGCGGAAGCTGTCCTGTACAGCAGGAGCAAACAACATGCTACAGATGTACTACTGGAACTACAGATGGAAATGCTTGCGAATCTCAAACGGTTCAAGGTACAAGTTGCCCATCAGGTTGGACCACTAATTCAAATTGTGCAACAGCAGCACCTGGAGGAGCATGTGCAGTTGAAACACCTACCGTAAACGCTAGTGCATCCTGTGTAGACGGTAGTAATCAATTAACAATTTCTTGGAACTCAATTACAGGTGATAATCGACAATATTATGTTGATATTAGCGAAACAAGTGCATTTACAAGTCCAAACTTCTATCACAAGCAAACAAATAATGTTAATCAAACAACTGCACCTAATGGATTCACTAGAGTCGCAAATGATACACCCTTAACATTAGAACCAACAAGAACTTACTATGTTAGAGTTGCATACAGTGCCATTTCTAACCTATATAGCAATGTATCAACAGTAACTACTCTATCTTGTGCAACCACACAAACAATACAGTGTTATAGATGTACCACTCCAACAACAGATGGTAATAATTGTGAAGAACAAACTTTTGAAGGAGCTAGTTGTCCTTCGGGCTGGTCTGAAAATTCTAATTGTGCTCAAGCAGCAGGCGGAAGCTGTCCTGTACAAGTAGCTTGTGGAGCAAGCTGTAATGAAACAAACTTATGTGCAGCTGGCCATACATGTAATGCTGGAATATGTAAACTTGATGCTTGCTTAACACCTGGCGCATGCTCTGATAACTCTTGTACACCTGTTGGACCGGTTTGCGGTGCTACTTGTTCATCTAACGAACAATGTCCAAGTAATCATTCTTGCATAGGAAACAAATGTACATTGAACGGCTGTACAGGAACAACTTGTGCTAATGGATGTACTCCATTATGTGGTGGACCTTGCTCAAGTGATCTAAACTGCCCAAGCAACCACTCATGCCAGGCTGGCAAATGTGTATTGAATGGATGTACAGCATCTACCTGTGTAAATGGATGTAGCACAATACCAACAATACCAGAAACAGCAATTGGTGATGATGCTAGATTATTAGTAATAGGATCACTATTTATAGTTGCAGGTTACGGAGCATTTAAATTAAGTGGAAGAAGAAATCTATTATCAAGCTTTGTAGAAACTATCTCAGCTTCTTACGAAGACAAAGCAGAAAGAAGATTAAAAAGAAAGGCTGAGAAATAAAACTGGTAAATATTAATGAATTTAAGAGGCCCGATAAAATCGGGCCTCTTCATTTTCTCTATTTAATCAATGGTTAAAGAATCTCCATTTTTTCTAAGCCAGATTCGACATCCTTTATAGTTTGGCATTGCTTGTTCTACAACATTCCAGAATGCCTTAGAGTGATTCAGTTCAACTGTATGCGCTAATTCATGAATAATTACATAATCTAGAATTTCAGGTGGCGCTAAAATCAATTTCCAATTAAAATTTAGATTCTTTTCACTGGAACAGCTTCCCCATCTTGTACTTTGCTCTCTTATTGAAACTCTGTTATAAGTAAAATTATGTAATGCAGCAAGTTCCTGCACACGTTTTAGTATTAGTCTTTTGGAATAACTTTTAAGCCATGAATTTAAAATTACTTTAGGAGCCAATACTCTATCCTCTGATAAAAATATCACTATTTTATTTGTTGTTAACACAACTCTTTCCTTTAGGAATTTTCTTTCTGATATTTCTAATTCAAACCTTTGATTTTGTATATAGATTTCCATGACTAGTATTTTATCACGAGTTAAATTTTGTTCTTACTTTCAAGTATTTAATAATCTTTTTACGACTCCTAATTACTTCCAAAACAATTATGAAAGCAATAACAGAATAACCAAACATTACAAGATAAGCTTCTGAATTGCTATTTGAACTATCTACATTGGTTAATCTTGACTGCAGATTTATATCTCGAGATACATAAGAGGCAGGTAGCTGTTCACCTAGCACCTCAGGCGCTATGATATCTGAAGCAATAATACGGTAAGTGTTTCTGTAAAAATCTATAGTGCCATATACTTCAACCTTTTTATTCTTTAAGTCATTTCCAAATACTATTAAGCCGTTAGTATAAATACTAACTAATTTACCAGAAATATTTAAACGTATTCTATTTGAATAAACCTCTGCAACTGTACCTTCCAACTTTGCTTGCTTTGCAATTGATAAACTATCCGGATTGTTGGGATCAAAAATCAAATATTGTGGAGTTACAAATTCAATAATTTCAATTGTTGTAGTATCGACTAGTAAATTTTTAATACCACTTGATGATGTAATTTTAGCAGCAAGTTTAACTTTGGTATTTATTAAGTCAAAATCTAATACATTAGTAGCTTTTACTTTCATTGCACCACCACTATCTTCTAAAAAGACGCTCTTATCAATAAAGTTGTTTATTTGTACATATAAAATTACATTTAGCCCTGATTTTAGATCTTGAATTTGGCTTAACTGTACAACTGGAATATCTGCAATAGCGTTAATAGTAGCAGACAATTTAGGCTTGTTAAAATCAAGCGGAGTTGGAGTTAAATCTTTTATTACATTCACACTGTATTCATTATTTGTGTACTGTCTCCCGGCTGATTTTGATTTTGTCGTTTCTAAATAAGTAAATTCATCTATTAAGTTGCCATTAATATCAAATATATAAACTGAATCACCAGAATTATTTAAACTTATACTAAACTCATTACCGTATAAAACATAATGAGTATTTGGTTCTATTATCTGATCTTTCAGCTTGCTTTTACGATTTGATATCCCTGAAGAAGTTTTCTCTTCAATAAAATAGTCTTTCAAATTAATTGAAGAGCTACCGTAATTAAAAATCTCTATCCATTCTTTATCACCAGCAGCAGGACTTGGATAAACTTCTGAAATTAAAATATCTTTTGATATTTCACTACTATTATCATCTATTGGAGTTGATGGATACGAATTAGGTACAGATGGACTATTAGCTTCTCCTGGAGCCGGCCAGCAGTCACTTGAAAAGTTTCCATTGTGCTGGCCGGCTGTATTATTTACAGATTGAACAATCTTACTACACAGGGGGCCATCTAATTCCCAGCTTACGCCTTCTTTTGAATCACCATAATTAAACTCCGACTGTAAAAGTCCAGCGGAATTAAATAAATTAACTTGACCAAAATCATTATATAGCGCTAATTTTGCTGAACCAAGACTAATGCCCACATTATTACTTAATCCAAGAAGTGACAGATCCTCTGCAATCACAAAATACCCAAGCGCATTGATAGTTAATTGAGGCAGGTTTATTCTTTTAGAGCTACCGCTTTGATTTGAATTAGTTATGTACCAGCCGTTTAATGTGACGGCGGTAAAGTTATTATTGAATATTTCAAAGTATTCTTTACCGCCATCTGCACCAACAGCATCGGGTAATACTTCTGTAATTTCAATATTATTTATACCAGAACTAAACAACAAAGGTACCGGCATTAAAAAGCAAAGTGCTGTTAGTAAGATAATAAAAAAGATAGCTTTCATATCGAAATGCTATCTTTTTTACTTTACAAAATCTTTACAGACTTTCTATTTTTATTTAGTTACAAAAGCTTTTAATTTATCTATCTGAACTCTTAATGATTCAGGGAGTTTGGATGGCTCATAATACACTACAATAATTCCTCCAATAACACTCCAAATTACCATTCCAACTACAGACCACACTAATGCTCCAAAGAACCAAGAGATAAAGTCTGCTAAGCCTGGAGTATAGTAAACTCCAAAAAAGCTTATTCTTGAAATAAATAATCCATTAATAATTGAAGCTAATCCGCTAGCTACGCCAGAGACAAGACCAGCTATTACTCCTGTTACAACAGAGTTCTTTATTACATCACCTAAATTCTCTTTTTTACCATTTGTTGCGTAAACTACTGTATAACCAGCCATAATGCCAACTAACCAATTAAGTAGGCCAAAAAAGAAGCCTAATACAGGAATAATACCTAGAAAGTTTAAAACAGCTGAAACTGCTCCAAATGTTATTCCTCCCTTAACTACTGGTTTAGGAAAAAGCTCTGCTGAAGGAGCAGAAGGCGCTAAAGGTGCCGAAGGTGCCACCGCAGGACTAACTTCGCTCATATTTATATTTCTAACAATTTAATATTCTGAGTTTAAAACTTATTTAAAGCCAAGTCAATTAATCATGTTAAAATCAGATAACGATAAACAGGAGGTGTCATGAAGCGGTTAATCAAAATCGTTAAAATAGTAGCCTCTTTCTTATTGTTTACGGCGTGGATGTACTTGAGCTGGCCGAACCTTTTATTACTGGTGGTAGCACCAATAATAATGGTCCATAATTGGATGGACCAACGATGGGAGTTGTCCCTTGCCTTTTGGGATGGCTTTATCGCGGTACAGATCTTGTTAGCCCGCCCACTATGGAAGCTCGACACGAAAGTACGACGCGCAAACGCAGAGAATGCGCGACGACACCGTGCTAGAGCGGGGGGCTGAAAAGCCCCCACTTACTCTATTCTTCAGTTCTTAGATTTTTATATCTTTGAATTTACCGAACAAGAAGTAAGCTAGAACGAATAAGCTAGCAATCGACACTAGTGAGAATGCTACACTTGAATTAAATGAATCTATCAAAGAGCCCATAATCATATTTCCAAAAAAGGTTCCTATTCCCATTAAAGTAACCAGTAAGCCAATTCCTGTTGCTTTATACTCTTTAGGAATATATAAAGATAACCAGGCTTTACTTACATTGTCGTAAATTGTCATGAAAATTCCCCAGCAGATAAATGTAATTATTATCATCGGCAGAGTTAAATTATAAGCAAATAATCCATATACCACAGCAAAGAACAACATACCTGCAATCATTGATTTTTTATGACCAAGTTTATCGCTAATAGCACCTATTGGATTTGCCGTAGTTACATAACTTATATTAAATATTATGTATAGAATCAAAACTAAGATATCTGGCGAAACAGTTAAGCTGTAGTTATTGTTGAATGCTAAAATTTCCTTTGCCCTAAGTAAAAAATAAAAGTCAGTTGAATTTAAAATTGATAATAAAACTAATCCAAAAAGAATTTTTTTATAGTTAATATCTGCTTTTTTGATAAATGAGTTAAACGAGATTTTTTTCACTTGAGCTTCTGTAGGATTACTATCGATTGATTTAACTTTTAATAAGAATGTTAGTGTTACAGCGATTGCTCCCGGAATAAGTGCAGCTAAAAATAAATGAGAATAATTATTACCTAAAAACACTAAGAATACCAACGACCCTATCGGAGCAATCGCCCCTCCTAAGTTATCAATAGACCTATGAAAACTAAATACTTTTGCTCTATCTTCGGGTTTTGATTCAGAAATCAAAATTGCATCTCGTGGTGCAGTTCTAATTCCTTTAGAAAATCTATCCGCTACTCTAGAAATAAATATTACAGGGAAAGATTGGCTTAAGCCTATTATAGGTTTTGAGAATGCAGAGATGGCATATCCAAGTTTTACAAATATTACTTTTTTTCCAAGTTTGTCAGAAAAGAATCCAAAAAATACTTTACTTAAACTTGAAATTAACTCTGCAACACCCTCAACTGCACCAATTGCTGTATAGCTTAATCCAATGCTAGATAGGTACAAAGGCAAAATTGGATAAATTATTTCGCTAGATAAGTCATTAAAAAAACTAATTAACGACAAAAGTAAGATATTTCTAGTAACGAATCTTTTCATGTTTAATAATCAGTTAAAACTAATATGTGATTTTTTCCTGCAGAAATTGCACTAACGTTACGATCTGAATAAACCACAGTAGGATTAGGTGTAAAAACTATATTCAAATCTGAATTCACTACACCAGAATTGTTTTCTCCAAATACTACAAGTTTATTATCTGCATTAATTAAAACAGAAAAGTCGTGTCCTGCAGAGATCTCTTGAACATTTTTTAATCTGCTAAGCTGAACTGGCACCCACTGATCTTCCCCAGAAGTACCTATACCTAAGGCTCCTCTGAGGTTATGCCCCCAGGCAAACACATTACCATCCTCATCTAGTGCCATGGAGTGCCTGTATCCTGCCGATACTTGAACAATACCCTGCAATTCAGGGATTCTATAAGGCTCTAAATGATTAGGAGTATTCGAAACCTGACCATATAAATTACATCCAAATGACCATACGTCTTTGTTTGCATCAATTGCTAATGTATGACCCCAACCTGCTGATATTTGAGTTATATTACTTAAACCTTCGATTTTAACAGGAGTTTTTGAAGTAAATCCTATTACCCATTCATTTGCACAATAAGAATTATAATCTTCTGATTGCAAATTAATATTATCTGCGCCACCCAAAGATGTTGGGTCGTAGTAGCCGCCAATACCAACAACTGTTTGAGGAGATGCCATCCAATTATTGGCGGCTGCAGCACGATCCTCAGTACAAGAACCGCCCCATGCCCAAATCTCACCAAATTTATCTAAAGCTAATCCGAACTTATAGCCAGCACTAATTTGAACAATATCTTGCAACCCTTCTATCCTAGTTGCATATTCCCGGTCTTGATTATCTCCTTGCCCTAGCTGACCTGTAATATTACTACCCCAGCTCCAAACAGTTCCATCATCTTTTAAAGCAAGTGAATAATTTGAACCTGCAGAGATATCAACAATTCCTGTTAATCTTTTAACTTCATCACCATCTAAAATATTCACATAATCAGTATATGTTGAGCCTAAGGTGCTAACTGAGCCTATTTGAAATACTTCTCCATTGGGAGTGAGTACTAATGAATGTCTATTGCCTGCGTCAAATTTTACAATATTTTTTAATCCCACACTCTGAAGCACTACTGGAGATTTTGAGTAGTTTGCTGTTCCCAATTGACCAACAAAATTACTTCCAAATCCAAATAGTTCATTGTTTAAATTAGGATAACTTAAGCTAGGTGTAAAGTTAATCTCAACTTGTGGATTAGCATTTTGCAGATTTTTAACTGCTAAAAATACAAGTCCAAATACAACTAGACCAACAATTATCAACAAGGGAATATTTCTGTTTTGCATACAGGAAATATAATAAATATATTATTCTTGACCGTTCAGATCCAGCTCCATTATAAGAGCTAAAATTCCATTAGAAAACATAGCAAAAATATTTGCATATAAATCTTCAACTGTTGCATTAGTAGCAGCTTGTCCAACATATTTTAATGCTAGAATATACTCTCCAAAAACATATAATGCGTCGCGTACCTTAGGCTTAACACCTGCATCCGCCAAAAAGTTTTTAAATCTGGCTAATCTTTCGGGAGCGTTAGCAAAATCACTATAAGGTTCTTGTAAAATTGAAATTGCTTGTATTAATGCTTCTTTGTTGATTGCGTTTAACTGCTCCATTAACCTTGTGTAACTAATGTTTTTTAACGCAGCTTGCATTACTTCATGCTGTATAGACTTATTACTTTGCAAAGATATAGGTTCACCCAAGTGGGCTTCAGTGGCAGCTTCGTAGCTTTTAAATCTTTCAAAATCCAAGGTTGATGAATTTATTCCTTTAAGGAGCTGATCTAATGTATATTCAGAAATATCTGGATTTTCTTCTATAAAACGCTCTAATCGATTTAATATATCTGTAGTTATGTTATTAAGATTGCGGGCCAAAGAGGCACTATCTTCATTTTCTAAGTACACCAAAGGATCGATTCCTTTAAAGGTAACATCTACCACTTCAGGAGAAGCTAAATCAGCAGCAGTGGGAATATTATTATAATCGTAACTTTCAATAAGAGCTCTTGTATGAGCTATCAATGCTTGAAGTTGTTGTCTTTTTAAATTTCGCCTTGCAGCATCATCAAGAGATTGAGTATCAATACCTTTACCATCCATAATCAAATTTTAATAGAAATAGTGTGATAAATGATACTAAGAGATCTTCTGCGAAGCAACTTTTATTCTAAGATTTCTATCTGCTGAGAGCCATTGTATTGCCAATTTCAATCCGTGTTCGTCTAAAGGAATACTAACGTAAGGTTGAGCAAATGTTGCGTAAGAAATTGTATGCTGTACTGCGTCCTCAAGGTCCTCTGAATCTACTGCGCAAGAAAAAAGTAATTGGTCAGGATTTTCTGGATCTGGAGTTACTAAACAGTGTATTTCTTTACCTTGGTACTCAAGGTCAATTATTTCGCGGCTAAAATCAAAAGGGACATATCGGGTCTCTGTATTGTGTGGAGTTTCGGTTGTTGCTTCTAAACCTGTACCTATCATATCTATATTGTATCATGTCAGCTGGTTTTGTCAATACAGAGGGCAGAATCGATTGAAAGTTTTAGAGGGCGGGATGAAATCCCGCCCTCTTGCATTAAAGATAATCTATGTGAGCAAATACCTTACTAGGAAGAACAAGCCGCCACACAGGAGCCACATAAGCAGCCCTGCAGCCATCCACACGATTATCCAACCTGTAAGGACAACCGAATCTTGGTATACTGGCATTTCATACTCAACCTTATCAGTATTTAGCTCAATACTCTTACCATCAGTCATTTAAAGAACCTTTCCATTAAACGATACCAAATTATACCAGAAATAGGGCTATGTCACCATAACCTGTTGACATAATATATAGTGATTATGTATAATTAAAAGCTTGATAATATAAATCAGCACATTAAAAACAGAGATCAGAGTTTGACTCCATTTTCTTGAAAATCAGTTTTTTGGGAAAATGGAGTCAATCGAACGGTTGCTCCAGAATCTTTCAATAGATCAGGAGAAAAAAGGAAATGAAGGACAAAATCCAAGGGCATGTTGCAGGTCTGGTTTTCGAAGGTGACTACGCGGGATATTCCGCAGAAGTAGTCTTCGAGAAATGCGAATGCGGCAGCGGCACCGCGGTATTGAAGGTGACGAAGGACGAACAAACGAAAACCTTCAACCTTGCGCACGATCCGGTCTCGGAGGAGGAAGCCGCGGAACTCATCGACCTGCTGACGACTGAACAGATCGTCAACACGTTTGAACACGAGGACGATGGAGAAGCGCCAAAGGTGCGAGTGGTCGTCATCGGTGTGGTCAGCAATCGCGGCATCAAAGATGGCTTCGAAGCCGCGCTCAGCGGCCTTCCAGACGAAATTCTCGACTTCCTTATGGAGGACGAGGATGTACCGGAAGAGCTGAGAGAAATGCTCAAGAAGCGCCGCAGCGAGAAGCCCGTCCGCAAGACCGACGACTAGTCCTACCTGATCTCTCGTTTCACCGTGGTGCCGCGCAATGCGCGGC
>JAUQWV010000006.1 GCA_030834985.1 Candidatus Dojkabacteria bacterium | reverse complement strand
GCAGAAAGCTCTTGAGATTAAACAGTTTGAGAAACAAGTCAGCGATTTGCTTTCAAGAATTACTCTCCCTCAGGACTTTCACGAATGGGCTATAAATGAACTGAAAAACGACCAGATGCGTGAGATTGAAGATAGAAATAATACTTTAAACTCAGCAAGGAATAGGTATGATGAAGTCAGCAGTAAAATAGACAAGCTCGTTGAAGGCTGGATAGAAGGCAAAATACCTGAAACTGTTTACAAAAGGAAACTTGAAGAAAGCCAAAAAGAACAGGATACATTAAAACAAATTCTTGATAATGTAGACGACAGAATAAAAGAACGGGTGATTTTAGTGGATAATGTTCTAAATTTCGCAGGAAAAGCCAGAGATGAATTTATAAACGGCGATGAGTTTAAGAAAAGAGAGATATTTTCCAGACTCGGCTCGAACTTCTTATTAAAAGACGGAATCCTTAGTATAGAATTGAAAAAGCCTCTTCAAATAATTTCCGAGATGAATGAATCTATAAGATTTGAAACCGAATGGCTAGAACCTCCTCAAAGCATTAACAGCTCTATGCAAGTTGAAGTTATGCAGGCTGGTAGTTCTTTCAAACGGAGAGGACAGGATTCGAACCTGCGGCCCATTGCTGAGCACTCGTTTTCGAGACGAGCCCTTTCAACCACTCAGGCACCTCTCCTTAAATTTAAAAATGTACCTGAAAGGAGTCGAACCTTCAACCGCCACTTCCGCAAAGTGGTGCTCTATCCATTGAGCTACAGGTACTTATTAACAACAGAATTATAACTCGAAATATCGTTATTCGGAGCGGGCTTCTCGTTCTTTTACTTCTTCAATTACTTCCTCCAGATTTTCTTCAATAGGTTTTATCATGAATTCTTCAATACTTACGTGTTTGCCATAAACAATGTCGGTAAATAGGTTAGTGCCAACATCTTCAGGATCGCCATACTCAATAAAGTTAAAGAGTAGTTCAAAGATCTTGTCTATATCTTCATTTTTTATTATTAACGAAAGCCTCCTTTTAAAAAATGCATCAGGTTTTTCAACATCAAGTAAATCTAAATTTAAAGTAATGAAGTCTTTCTTTTGTGAGAACCAAAAATTTTTAATTTCATTCCATCTATAAAGTTTATTAAATGTCTTAATTCCTACAGAAGATATTATATGTTCTGTTGTTTGTGGCTCAACTGAACCTTGAACAAACCATAAAAATGCAAATGCTACAACAGCTAAAATTAGTACCCATTCATTTATTAAGGCTAGAAATGCAACTAAGACTGTAAAGAAGAAAGCATAGATAACGTACCAGGCTCTATCTTTTGGCTTCCAATGTCTCTCTGGTGCTTTCCAAGAATACAAGTACTCAATTGGATTCTTTGTTTCTATCTCTGTGTGTAGCTTCATTTATTTTTATCTTTCTTTTTCTAATTACAATAAATACGCCTAATACAATTAGCAATATAGCGAATATGATTTTGATGAGTGTTCTTATAAGTTCGCTTGCTCCCATATTATCAAAAAGCTCATCGATAGAACTATCTATAGAGCTAACAAATAACGAAACTCCTGCAAATATGTTTTCAAAAATATTTTGAGTATCCTTTTTAGGATATTTTTGCAGTACTTGTTCCATTGTTAAACTTTCTTCTGATGGGCGAGAGTTGAGGGCGGAAACACTGATTTGTCTTTCTGATAAGTTTCCGCCCCTACCATAAAGTAATGCTTCTGTGCTTGCCGGTGTTTCAGGATCAACTGATGCAACATGAGTATAGAAATGGTTTAAGTCCCCACCGATTAATGTATCGCCATTTTCACCCCAGGTAGTATCTACCTGAACCCAGGAATCAATAGATGGAATGTATACTTCAGCCCATTGATGACTTACAGTATTTACGCTAGAAGTTAACCCGTCTAATGTACTATAGCCAGTGCCAAAGGCGGCGCGGGCTGGTAATCCCATTGCTCTTAAAATTGCAATAAACAAGTCAGAGTATTCCATACAAACAGCCGCGCCGCCTCTTAACGTCGCTAATGCTCCTTGTCTTTGATTTAATCCGAATTTTTTAACTTCTGAATAGTCAATCTGATCAACAACATATTTGTATGCTCGTTCTACTAATGTGTATACATTTGTTTCTTCATCCTTTAATTCAGCCGCTACTTCAACAATATCAGTTGCATCAGCTTCCCAGAATTTAGCTGACTTTGTGTTTGCATCTAAAATATCTGACGGTATTTGGCTAATCGAACCAGAATCCGTAAAACTTAAATCATTATTTTGACTAACAACAGCATATCCTTCTGCAACAATTTCACCTTCTTGATTAACCGGTAGTCTAAAGCTTGCAATTAAGTTACCGTTTTCGTCCAACTCTGTTGAATATGGCTCAGGGCTGATTTTTGTAAAGTAAACAGTTTGAGTTATTGGCCCGCTTTTAATATCGCGAGGTAGTATTATCTTAAACTGATTGTATACTACCGGAATTGCGGATGTAGCAGGATAAGGCTGTTTAAAAGTAAACGTGTAGTATTGAGTTGTTCCAATTTGTATCCAGGCCGTAGCTCCAGTTAAATCTGTTTGGCTGAAATTTACCACATAATTATCACCTTCTTCTGTAACTGAAGTCAGTGGCCGTAAAAAGTTAATCTCGCCGAATATCTTAGGAATTGTTACTCTGGTAGTGACTCTTTCAACACTTTGTTCATCTTCAAAAACATAATTTTTTGAAAATCCTGGAACATATACGTCACGAATAGCTCCGTTTTTAATAATTAATCCGTAGGATGAATATTTAAGTATGATCGTATATGTCTGCCCGCTATATATTCCGGTATTTATTTTGGTTTTAATAATTAAATTGCCACTTTGAGAAGTTTCAGAAGTAAAGTTAAGAGTATTTCCAAAATTATCGGTTAAAACAATTGAAGCTAGTGTCTGCTGAGCTTTCTCTGCTGCGGCAGGGTCGTTCTGTATAGGGTTAAATATCGTAAAGCTTTCTTCCGCTCCTGCCTGAATAAAAAAGTTATCTTGAGTTACCGCAATTCTTTTACTTTCTGTGATTTCAATTCTATCTTCTCTAACTTCAAAAGTACGGTCATAATTTTTCTCTATAATTTGAGCATGAACTTTAGAAGCAAATAAGCTGCTAAAAACAATTACTGTTATTAAAAATATAAATTTCTTCATACTTTAGTATTATACTTGCAGTGTATAAAGATTGTAAGACGTTGTGTGATAGAATAACCTAATGATTGATTTATCGACTTTAAATCCTCCCCAGCGCGAGGCTGTAATTACAACTGATGGTCCATTATTAATACTTGCGGGGGCCGGCTCTGGCAAAACAAGAGTTTTGACGGTCCGTATAGCATATATTATTGATGCTGGTTTAGCCGGCCCCGATAATGTACTAGCAATGACATTTACCAATAAAGCTGCAGGCGAAATGAAAGAACGAATTTCTGCTTTAGTAGAAAGCTTTAATGTATCTGCTAGTCATTTCCCTTGGGTAGGGACTTTTCACTCAATCTGTGTAAAGCTTTTAAAAAGATATGGACATAATATTGGTTTAAACGGCAACTTTACAATTTATGATTCTCAAGATCAGCTTGCTGCTATAAAAGAAGCAATGAAGCAGTTAAATTTATCAACTAAGGATTTTAATCCTAATGCAATTCATAGTTATATTTCTGCTGCAAAAAACGAATTAGTGAACGAGGAAGAATACGAAAAGTATGCTCAAGGATACTTTCAACAGATTGTTGCAGAAGTTTATCCGGTTTATCAAAAAGTTTTACGGGACAATAATGCTGTTGATTTTGATGATCTTTTAATTCTAACTGTAAAGCTTTTAACAGAAACTCCTAAAGTTTTAGAATCTTTGCAAAATCAGTTTAAATATATTCTAGTAGATGAATATCAAGATACAAATCACGCACAGTATATGATTGTAACTATGCTGGCAAGACAGTATAGAAATATCTGCTGTGTAGGAGACGATGACCAAAGTATTTATGCCTTCCGTGGTGCAACAATTCGAAATATCTTAAACTTTGAAAAAGATTATCCCGATGCAAAAGTTATTAAATTAGAACAGAACTACAGATCGACAA
Source organism: Candidatus Dojkabacteria bacterium (assembly GCA_030834985.1). Taxonomy (GTDB): domain Bacteria; phylum Patescibacteriota; class Dojkabacteria; order J137; family J137; genus Brojett037. The sequence goes on along the minus strand of JAUQWV010000006.1, from coordinate 221,722 downwards.
AGAAAATATTGTCTGCAAGCTACGATGTAATTTCAAAAAACAAAAGCAGAAAGGATAAAAAATTATGGACTGAAAATGCCGATGGACAGAATATAACTGTTTATACTGCATTTGATGAAATTGCCGAAGCAAACTGGATAGTAGGGCAAATTGAAAATTTAAGAAAACAGATAGACGACAACGTAAAAGATCCTTACAAATGTTTTGCGGTACTGTATAGAACAAACTCACAATCAAGATCTTTGGAAGAATCTTTTATTAATGCAGGAATCCCTTACAAAATTATTGGAGGACTAAGATTCTATGAACGTAAAGAAATTAAAGATGTTCTTGCGTATTTAAGAATCACATATAATCCCAAAGATAATACTTCTTTAGAAAGAGTAATAAATGTTCCAAGAAGAGGTATTGGAAATAAAACTTTAGAGGAACTATCTGTAAATGCAAGAGCAGAGAGCTTAAGCATAGTAGAGTATTTAATCAAAAATGTTGAGTCTGGTGTTTTGAGTGGCGGAGTTAAAAAGTTTGCCTTACTTATAACGGACTTAAAAGAAAAATCTGAAAAGTTAGATTTAGTTGAGTTTATAAACTATTTGCTAGAAAAAACTGGCTATGTGGAGATGTTAAAAGACGGTACATTAGAAAATGAATCTAGAATTGAAAATATTAAAGAATTAATTTCGGTAGCAAGTAAGTACCAGGCCGATGAACCACCAGTAGGCTTAGAGAACTTTTTAAATGAGGTAACACTGCTAGAAGGTTTTACTGAAACAGAAAACTCAACAAACTATGTAACTTTAATGACTATCCATGCAGCAAAAGGATTAGAGTTTGATTATGTTTTTGTTGTGGGTATGGAAGAAAATTTGTTCCCGCATACTAATTCTATGGTTGATCAAAAAGAGATGGAAGAAGAAAGGCGTTTAGCATATGTTGCTATCACAAGAGCTAAAAAGAAACTTTTTTTGACGCATGCTACTAAACGTAAATATTTTGGAATTATTCAAATGAATCCGGTTTCTCGATTTGTTACAGACATTAATACAGATGTAATAGACTTTGAGGCCGATTATCAAGACGGCTTTGATAACTATACTAGCTGGGAGGAAGATATAAAAGATGATTTTATTATCTCAACAGATCTAAAAGCGGGTGATAAAGTTAAACACGAATACTTTGGAAAAGGTACAGTCAAATCAGTTATGGGTACAAATATTGAGGTAGATTTCGGTTCGATTTATGGAGTAAAAGAACTAATGCTTGAATATGCAAGATTAGAAAAAATCAGCTGATTAGTTTATTAGGTTAGTGTTTAGGCGGGATGCAAGCATCCCGCCTTTTATTTGAAGGGTTACCCCTTCTTTTCATGGAGTTCATCCGTGATTGGCAGTTGTCCGGTGGAGAGTACAAACGTTCTGCTTTTGCCATTCTTATGAACGGTAAGCTGAACGCTGACAGGTCTAGGTTCTTCCTACGTCTCTACCCCAATCCGGGCTCTATTGCCGATGATTCTTTCAAACGCCGAGCGTTTAGCGGCGCTCATGCTGCTCTTTCCTATTATTGAACTCCTTTTCAATCAGGACTGTAATTATCTCATACATCCGACTGCATAATCAATAGTACAGCAAAGGCTGGTAGTGTATAATCACCTTATAGTTTTTAACAAGATTTAATGAAATTTGATATCTTAACGACATTTACTAACTCATTTTCAGCAATACAAGAAAGTATTGTTAAAAGAGCAGCAGATAAGGGCTTGGTTGAAGTGAAAATCCATAATCTAAGAGATTGGGCAACTGATAATCATAAAACTACCGATGATTCACCATTCGGGGGTGGAGCAGGCATGCTCATGAAAATAGAGCCTATCTATAAAGCTCTTAAAGATTTAAGTGTTTATCCAACTAGAGATAGCAAAACAAAGGTTATTTTAACTAGTGCAAAAGGTACAACCTGGGCTCAGCCAGTGGCCGCAGAATGGGCTGCTAATTTAGAACGGATCGTAATCATCTGCGGCCACTACGAGGGCGTAGATCACAGAGTAGTAGAACACTTAATTGATGAGGAGATAAGTATAGGAAATTATGTATTATCCGGCGGCGAAATTCCTGCCATGGTAATAGTGGATAGTGTGAGCAGACTAATACAAGGAGTTTTAGGTAACCAGGATTCATTAACAAATGAAAGCCATTCAGGTGAAATTTCAGCAGAATATCCCCAATATACAAGGCCAGCTACTTTTAAAACTGAAGAAGGCCAGGAGTGGGGTATTCCAGAAATTTTATTGAGCGGTGACCACCAAAAAATAACCGATTGGCAGGAGAAAAACTCTAAATAAGCCACTAAGTCAGCCAGATGTTACGCAAATTTACATAACATCTGCTGCGCAATGTGTATCTCTAATGATTTTTATCCTTGACTCTATTAGGTATATTCTCAGTAAAATCTGATAATACCTTTTAACTTAAATATATGGCGGAATTGAATTTAGGTGAACTTTATAGTTTTATAGTCGAAGCTGGCTCCAGTACTTATGCAGGAGGAGGTTTACCTGTAGAAATCCCCCAAAGATACGGGCATATAGAGCTTGAATACTCCAGTGGAGATTATATTTATAGAGATAGCTATACTGGACATACAAGATCGCAAGGAAGTGAATATGTAATTTATAGAGAAAATGTGATTTGGGAGAATGGTTATGGAGGAGGTATGATAAATGGTAAGGAAAATTTAGCTGATGAGTGTTTTTCATTTCTAAAAAAAGCGATGCTTCAAAAGGATATATCGGCACAGTCCTTTCGTGGACCAAAATCGTTTAAAAGCTCAGATTGGGAGTACAAGTATTCGCAAGAGGGCGATGTTTCAAGATTTACTGGTCACGAAGAAATCTTTTACAAAGGAGAATTAGTCTTCTTTCATGATGTAAATGGAGGAGTTTTAAGATAAATCGGAGTGGCGGGGCTCGAACCCACAACCCCACGCTCCCAAAGCGTGTATTCTAGCCAATTGAACTACACTCCGAAGTGCTGAAATTTTAGCACTTTATATGCTGTTAGGCAATTTGTAGGGCTCTGTAGGCGGGTTTTACGCCTCTACAAAGTCCAATCCGGAGATTCCTTTAAACCCGCCTCTTTCTTCAGTTAAAACAGCATAGTTATTTACTCTTGCTGTTGCTGCAATATAGCTTACTGCTAGGCTTGCTTCGGAGCTTCTGATAACTTTTGCAGCTTCGTCTGCAATCTCTTTTGTAATATTTTCTACGTTAAAGTATTTTTCAACAAATTCTTTAACTTCTTTTTCTAAGTTAGCATCTTCAAATGTCTTACTAGCTAGTAATTCAGTATATGTTGAAGCTGAAATTACCATGTTGTATTTTTCGTATGCAGTAGGTAAAACACCTTTACCTGTTTTTAAGTATTGAATAATTATTCCAGTATCTACGATTATTGTTGATTTCATAGAATTAATATAATGATAAATTAACTAATTAAAGGCCTAATAGCTTTTAGGCTAAATTGTCTTTCGGTATTTCCTTCTCGGTTCCAGGCTTGAACATCAATAGTTTTATCTATTAATTTAGCTTCTTCTGGTTCAGGCTGAACAATTTCACTTTGTAGTTCACTAACTGTAGATTCTTCTGTTTCAGAAATCTCAGCTTCTGGAGCTTCTTCCGCAGCTTCAAGCTCGTTGACTACTACAGGTTCTGCTTCTTCAGCTACAATAGGTTCGTCATCTCTAACTTCTAGTTCAACTGTTTTAGAATTTTTTTTAGGAGCTGTTGCTATTTGAGGTATTGGGCCGTCTTTATTGATATCAACAATATTTTCAATATCAACTTTAATAATTTTGTATCGCACTTTGTTGTAAGAAGTTAAAGAGATTTCGCCAAATTCATCTACAATGGCAAAAATATCTCCTGTTTTATTCTTAACTTCAGTTAGGGAAGCGATAACTTTTCCGTCTTTGTTTTTGTACATATAGAAGCGTTAAAAGTTAACTTTATAAAATTATAGCTAATTTGTATAAGTTGTCAACGTTAAGGTGATTATTCCTGACTGCGTAATGAGTCTAGGATTTCGTGAGCATCTTTTCCCTCAACAATGATTATGTCGCCGCTTTTAAGAAGTAAGCGTGAATTAAAGAGTGTTTCTTCTGTACTGCGAGTTTTTACAGCTAAAAGATCTAAATAGCTTTTAGATAAAAGTTCATAAAGTAGAGGATCACTTGTTAATACAATAGATACTTTATATTTTAGTTTTTCTACTAACCTTGCATAAGATTTTCTTTTTATCTTTCCTAATTCACTTACTCCATCTGTAATTAAAAGTATTCTGTTGTGACTGAATTTCTTTTTGATATTACTTGCATAGTCTACTGCTGCTAATATGCCTTTCAAGTTGCTATCTGGTGTTCCTGTTGATATTAATAGTGTGTGTTCATCTCCTTCTAGTGTATAGATATTCGTAAATTTGTCAGATAGCTTGTTAACTTTTTCTCGAATTGTTTTTTGTGTTGCTCCAAGCTTTTCTGCAGCAACAATTGCTGGAACTAATTGATGGATAAGTGTAGTCCTGTGTATAGGTGTTTGATATTCATTAATACTTTCTTTGGTTTTTATCATGAATTTAAAACCTTTAACGGATCTTTTATATATTTCTACTGTTGCAAGTGTATTTAGGGCACTTGATTTCTTATTTAAGAAAGTAAATCCAATTTTTTGTCCTTTAAATGCATTCATATAGTGCAAAATGTATTTATTATCAATAGGAGCAATTACGGTTCCGTTAGGATTTGTGCCTTCTATTAATTCTAATCTGGCGTCGATATAGTCTTTTTTACTCTTAAATGCTCCGTAATGCTGAACATCTATATCGGTAATAATTGAGATATCGGGCTTTAAAACTTCGGCGATTTCGCTAATTTCTCCTTTTCTGAATGGTTCAACTTCTACTAAAAGTATTTGAGTATCGTCAGTAATTGCAGATGTAATATCGTAGCTCAGCTCTTCAATGGTTGTATAAATATCGGATGTTTTTACAACGTTATAGTCATTTTTTAAAAGTTTATGTAAAAACTCTTTGGTTACAGTTTTTCCAATACTTCCTGTAACTGCGATAACTGTTAAATTATTCCTGTATCTTGAGATCTTATCTTTTAATCTAAACACAGCAAGCTTATTTTTTAACCATCCGATTGGGCTAGTTAAAAATACTATTAATCCTAGAATAATAGGTGCAGCAATGTCTAAGAATAAAGCAAAGATACTAGAAATACCTAAATATACGTATACATCAGGAATAACGGGTATACCGTCTCTGCCTTCAGGAATAAATTGAGGTAAGTAAATAACTTCTTGTGTTTCTGGTCTATTTATTGATGCAAATGGAAGTGTAATAACTGTTATTAGTAAGCTTACTAGTACGCTTAAAGTTATTATTATTGCAGTATTACGCCATGAGATTTTTATAGATTCTGATTTGCCGCCAATAACCTTGCCAAGTAGTAAAAATATTTCAATAGTCCAAATAACATATGCCAAAAGTATTCCAATACTTGCTGAATATATAGATACGGCAAGAGTACAAACTAGAGCAAATACTATGAATTTAAGGTTCCCAAGTGTGAGTTCTCGGTTATCTGGTAGATGATCCCATCTGATATAGCTAAAAAAACGCTCAAATCTATATTGCTTTTGTTGCCATAGCGACAGATTCCACACAGCGTTCTTAAAAAAGATGATTACCGGAGGTAACCAAAATAAAATCACTAATACAAAAAACTCCATAGGTTGTTTTTAACTTATTTATATTCTTTCAAAATTTCAGGATTAATGCAATTTTATGTTTAAAGATTGAAGTAGAACTTATAAGAATATATACTGTAAGTATGACTGTTGATGACTTTACAAAATTATTACTTGCTTTTGCAGTTGCGTTTGCAATTATTATTATTGCATGGGGACTATTTAAGTTGTTAAATACCCTTGCAAGCTCAGTAGAAGATTTTAGAAAGGCTATTAAAAATACTTCAGATCTGTCGGATTTATTGGTAGAAGATTATGCAAAGGCTAGGGAAGAAGTTTACTCTGCAGTACAAGGTTTTAAGGATTTTAAGGCCTCATTTGTAGATCCAGTAAGGAATATAGGCAAAATAGCCAGTTTTGTTGCTCCTTTGGTAGCTCGCAAAAAGAAAGGCCGTGAAGACTAGAATGGCCTTGATTTATGGACTTACTTGCTATATAATCTATAACGAATAAATATCAAATTGGTGTTCAATATTTAATACTGTTAAAAATACATAAATATGTCTAGCAAGAAATCTAGATTCAATAAAGACAAAGCAGATAAGCAAAAGGTCATTGCTAAGTTTGCTGGTCATGAGAAAGATACGGGATCTCCTTCTGTACAAATCGCTTTGTTAACAGAAAGAATCAAATATCTAACAAATCACTTAAAAACACATAAAAAAGATAAGCACTCTAGAAGAGGTTTATTGAAATTAGTTGGTGAAAGAAGAAAATTGATTAATTACATTCAAAGATCTGAAGAAAAAGCTACTGTTTCTAAATTATTGAAGCAAGTAGGATTAGATTAATAGACTGAATTAACGTGTCTCTGGAAGCCCCGGCCAAGGCCGGGGCTTTTTTGTGCCCATATGCAAGCCGATATGCAATAATATTAGAGCTATGAACTTTCCTAAATTTGGTAAATCTAAAAGACAAAAAGCACTTCAAAAAAGAGGGGCTGCACTTCCTAGATATGTAAATATGAAGCCTAGGGTAGATAACTCTAAGGTATTAGCTCAAGCTAAAAAGAGACGTTTTAGAACCAGATTAGAGGGTGCAGGTGTACTAGAAAGACTTAAGGGACTAAAAATTGTAAGGGTCTTTTTAGGCGTTATTATTATCTCTGCAATTGCCGGTTTAATTATATTTTTACGCACAACAACGTTGTTTGATGTCAAAGAGATTGGAATTATAGTTGATAAGCAGCCTAACTATGCAATTGTTGAAGAAATATTAGAAGAATATAGGAATAGAAATGTATTTTTGATTTCAGCTGCCGAGGTAGAAGAAAAAATTAAGGAAAGAATCCCTTCTGTAAATACAATCTTTGTAAATAAGAGTCTTTCTGGAATTTTAAATGTAGAAGTAATAGAGGATAGTCCTATTTACTATTTGGCTAATTCTAATGGGATATATTTAATAAACCAGGATGGAGAGGTAATGGAAGTCATAGAGCCAGAAGTTAAATTAGAGCTTTCAGAAACGGAGCAGCTCATTAAGGATAATAAGCTTCCGGCAGATTCAGATCAGGTTAGGCTTAAATATATGGAAAGATTTGAAACAGAAGAAGAAAAATCTCAAGTAATTTGGAAAGATGTACCCGAAGAAGAAAAAGAGGCTGTATTAAATCAAATGAAAGAGTCTATAAATGCAAAGATAGCAGATTTCAATAATAGACTGCAGGATCAAGTAAAAAGTGACCGATTTAGGGATTTGGTCGGTAGCTACATTGTGGCAGATGCCAAATATAGCGTTGGCGACCAAATCCCTTTAGAAAACTTAAATTTTCTTTCTTTAGTTCAAGACTTCTTTAAAAGTAAAAATATAGGTATTTGGAAATCTGCTTGGACTTCTGACTATACGCTAGAAGTACAGCTAGATGGTAATCCTACAGTGCTTTTTAGTGTTAAAAGAAGTTATACAGAGCAGTTTGAAGATTTAAACACCCTAATTTATTATGGACAATTTAATGGAGCAAGAATAGTAGATGTTAGAAGCAGCAACTATTCTGTGATAAGATGAGTTCAATGGTTTTGTCTTGAAATAAAAAAACCTAAATTGTAAACTATACTTGCTAAATTAATTAATGATTTTATAAGAGTTGTATGGCCAACGTAATTACTGCTATTGATATTGGGTCTCATAAGGTTTGTGCAGTTATAGCGATAGTAGATGAAGAGGGTGTTGCCAAAGTTATTGGCGAGTCTTCCTATCCAGCCTATGGAATCAAAAAAGGTGAGATCACTGGAATTGATGAAGCTATCAATTCTATTGCTTCGGCTTTAACAGGTGCAGAAAGAATGGCAGGTTTAACAGTATCATCTGCTTATGTAACCATCAACGGTAAACAAATCATTTCAAATAATAATAAAGGTGTTGTAGCTATCTCCGATAGTGAAATTGGTGAAGATGATGTCTTTAGAGCATTAGAGCAAGCAAAAACAGTAGCTATTCCACCGGCAAGAGAGATCATTCATTTGATTCCTAGACAATTTATTGTTGACCAACAAAGTGGTATTAAAGTACCAATCGGAATGACTGGTACAAGGCTAGAGGTTGATGCTCATATAATTTCAGCTCCTACAACTGCAATTCATAATCTACAAAAATGTATTCAAAGTATTGGTTTAAGAATCGATGGGATTGTATTTAGCGGATGGGCAGCAGCTCAGTCAGTGCTAACTACAACAGAAAAAGAATTAGGAGTGCTTTTATTAGACTTTGGAGGCGGGACAGTTTCAATAACAACATTTGTAGAAGATGCAATTACATATTCTACTTCAGTTCCATTTGGAGGCAGCAATATTACTAGAGATTTAGCAGCTGGCTTAAGATTATCGTTAGATGATGCAGAAAAGGTAAAGGTTAGAGCTGATGAAATAATTAAAACAGCTGATTCTAATGGATCTGCAAAAAAAGGTGAAGAGGAAGACGAAAAAGATGACAAACCAAAAAAGACAGATATCCTAGATGTTGCAGAGTTAGATATTGAAGGAGTAAAAACTATTTCACGAAAACTCTTTAACGATATTATTGAAGCTAGAGTAGAAGAGGTATTTGATTTAGTTAAAGCTAATATCGAACAATCCGGTAATGAATATAGATTACCTGCTGGAATTGTAATTACAGGTGGCAGTGCTATGGTTCCTGAAATCACTTCAATTGCTAAAAAATCTTTTGGTGTTCCAGCAAGAATTGGTACCCCAAAAGGACTAGATGGTTTAGTTGACGGAATTTCTTCTCCTGCATACGCAGCAGCTCAAGGCTTAGTTCTATACGCTCTTGGAGATGAAGTCTACCGAGGTGATAGCCGATATACAGGAGGCTCATCTGGTAAGAAAAAATCAAGCTCTCAAGGTGGATTTATAGGAAAGCTTGGCGGAATATTTAAGAACATACTTCCTTAATTAGAACACAAAATTTGAACAAGACTGACTTGCATTAGTTTATCCTTGTATACTATACTGAACTTATATTTCGAAGAGCTGTTCAAGTTTAGTGAACACAGCTTTTAAGAAAACTTTGGATCGCTTGAAAATTTACAACTATTAGAATAGTATATTAATACGACTTAATTTTTAAGACTTTGAATGTATGTTAGTTAAACCTCAGGCTGCGTTATCGGCCAAAATTAAAGTAGTAGGAGTTGGCGGAGGTGGCGGAAACGCTCTGAATACAATGATTAACGAGTACAACATTCAAGATGTAGAATTCATTGCAATTAATACAGATGCTCAAGCTTTAATGCATTCAAAAGCTGACATTAAACTTCGAATTGGTGAACAAATTACCCGAGGATTAGGCAGCGGCGGAAATCCAATTATCGGTAGAAAAGCGGCTGAAGAAAGTGTAGATTTAGTACACGAGAATCTTGCCGGTGCCGATATGGTCTTTATTACTGCCGGAATGGGCGGCGGCACCGGCACTGGTGCATCTCCAATTGTTGCAGGTATTGCTAAAAATCTTGGAGCTTTAACTGTTGGTGTTGTAACAAAACCATTCCATTTTGAAATGAAAAGAAGAATGGACTCAGCTTTAAAAGGAATCGAAGAGCTTCGTGAAAAAGTAGATACTTTAATTGTTGTACCAAATCAGAGGCTTTTAGATACTTTAGAAAAGAATGTTCCATTTTTGGATGCAATGAAAAAAGCTGATGATATTTTAGCTCAAGCTGTTAAAAGTATTGCAAATCTAATTACACAAACAGGTTTAATTAATGTAGACTTTGCTGACGTTAGAAGCGTTATGGATAATGGAGGCACAGCTCTTATGGGTATTGGCGCTGCAGCAGGTGAAAATAGAGCAGCTGAAGCTTCAAAAATGGCTATTGAAAGTCCATTATTGGAAGTTTCTATTGATGGAGCTAAAGGTGTGCTGTTTAATGTTGTTGGAGGCAGAGACTTATCTATGACAGAAATAAGCGAGGCTGCTGAAATCGTTAAAGAAAAAATCAATCCAGATGCAATCTTTATCTTTGGTGCAAGTATTGATCCTGCTTATGAAGATAAATTTGAAGTTACTGTATTAGCTACCGGATTTGAATCAGACTATTTAACTAGTGAAGCACTAAATGCTGCTTTAACAGGTGGCTTACCTTCTGTTAATCAGCCTACTAAACAAGCTGAACAAAAACCTCTATCAAGTGGCGGTCTTTTGGGAAGTCTTTCAAGACCTAAACCTCAATCGCAAGCAGAAGATGATGAGGATTTAGATTCACTTCCTAGTTTTCTAAGAAGAAGAAAAAGAGAAGACGAGGATTAAATTTCACACTCTACACAGGTCTTGCTATAGCAACGTATCTATTTTCGTTGCTTCCTAACGGGAAGCAGGTAACCAGCGTTAAGGTTTGTTTTCCTTTAGTTCCGGTAATTACTGAAGTATCGGTAGGTTTAACAATTTTACTTGTATACATTTTATATTTATATTCTTGTCCTTCCATTTCAATAATAATTTCATCTCCAACTTTTAAATTTGGTAAAAATGAGAAAGCTACCTCTGGATCCGAACTATTTGGATTATAGTTGGGGCTGGCACTATGGCCATAAATCAACATATTATTTTTAATGTTAGAGATCGGTAATCCTGTACTTTTAAAATGAGCAAGATGAGTTTTTAGAACCTCATTGTATATAGTTTCTGTAGTACTATCTACATTTGCCTGAACAGGCAGTCTATCGATTCCTAAGGAAGGTATGGTTATAAAGAAGTCACCTTCAAAGTTTAAACTCACTGAATCTTCTTCAAGTGTATGTTCATTTAAAGCTTGAATTGTAAGCTCTTTAAAGCTCTGAGGCTTTGATATATATGTAGTTAAATCTATGTATGTTTCGGCAACAGGAGAAACATTACCTTGAGTTAAATATCCAAGTGAATTCTGTACAGCAGCCTGAATATCTGGCAAAAACTCTCTATAAATAAAAGCTCCTCCAATTAGAATAAAAACAGTTGGAATTACTAAGTTTGCGATTGTTGATTTTTGAGTGAAGCGGGCTAAATCTTTATATAGCCCTACTGGTACTGCAAAAAGATGTCCAAGCATACTTTTTGAAGGCTCTTTGTACTCTCGAATTAAAAATTCATCATAATCTGAGCTAAAACGCGCTGGTGTTTTGGATTTCTTATAGCTGTAGAGTGCCATTATTTGCATTTAGTGCTAAAATAGAGAGCAAAATTTGCCCTACCTATACTATGATATTTGTTAGCTTGTATCAATGTCAATAACTTCCGAAGATAAGCAGAAAGTAAAAAACCTTGTAGATCAAGGAAAAAGACAAGGTTATTTAACCCACGATGATATTCTAGACGTGTTTCCAGAGGTTGAGGATAACCTAAATTTGTTGGAATATATAATTACAAGTCTGCAGGATTCAGATATTGAACTTATCGAACCACTGGAAAATGATTCCTACAATATGGTTGGAGCTAGCAAGATGTCTTTTGAAGAAAAAATTAGAATCTTAAAGCAGATTAAATCTCACGTAAGTACCGACCCAATAAGGGCATATCTACAAGAAATAGGTAAAATCCCATTGCTAAGTGCAGAAGAAGAAGTGATTTTAGCTAAACGAATTGAAGATGCTGAACTTGAATTTTCAAAACTGATTCCTGAGCTTGCTAAAAAGAATATTGACCCTGTTTACGAGAAAGCAGCTAAAGTCTTATCAAAAGGGGTAAAAAAGAATCCTAATATTGAAGCTGCTAAAAAACGTATTATAGAAAAAGATAAACGATTTTTATCTGAAAAAATTAAGCTTGGTGTAGAGGCTAAAAACCTATTAACAACTGCCAACCTAAGACTTGTAGTTTCTATTGCTAAAAATTATTTAAAGCGAGGATTAGATTTGCTTGACTTGATTCAAGAAGGAAACTTGGGCTTAATGCGGGCTGTTGATAAATTTGAGTACAGAAAAGGATTCAAATTTTCAACTTATGCAACTTGGTGGATTAGACAGGCTATTACTAGAGCTATTGCAGATCAAGCTAGAACAATCAGAGTTCCTGTTCATATGATTGAAACTATAAATAAATTAAGTAAAGTTTCAAGTCAATTAGCAAGTAAGCTTGGCAGAAAGCCGACTCCAAAAGAGATTGCAGATGCAATGGATTTATCATTGCAAAAGGTTAATGAAATTATAAAAATAGCACAAAAGCCACAATCTTTAGAAGCTCCAATTGGTGATGAATCTGATGCAAGCAGTCTTAGCGACATTATTGCAGATGAATATACAGCTTCACCTCAAGAACTTGCAACATGGTCCTATCTAAAAAAACAGATTAATGAAATTCTTGGAAATCTATCTGATCGTGAAAGAAAAGTTTTAGAATTAAGATTTGGATTACGTGATGGAGTAGCTAGAACACTTGAGGAAGTTGGCCACGAATTCAATGTAACTCGAGAAAGAATTAGACAGATAGAAGCAAAAGCTCTAAGACGAATTAAAAGCGACGAGGTAGCACAAGCTCTGCGAGATTATTTAAATTAATTTCAGCATAAGGTAGACTGAAAGGTAGATAATTTTGATTTCAGAGATTCAATGTTTACTGATTTGTCAGCTGGAAACTCAAGTGCATCAGCAAATAACACCGATAAAAATGGTCATGCAGGTAAAACTAGCACCTCTGATCGTTATCGAATCTGGCTTTTACAGGCTGAATTTGATTTGAAAGCTGCAGGTGAATCGATTACAGACGGCTTTTTCGAATGGTCGTGTTATCAATCTGTGCAAGCTGTCGAAAAAGCCTTAAAGGCAGTTATTATTCATGCAGGATGGCGTTCCCCAAAAACTCATAAGCTTGGTGTCTTATTAAGTATGTGTAATAGAGCTAACGATAGATTTAAAGAAGTTAAATTTAACTTTAGAAAGATTGAAGTTTATACTTTTATTTCCCGTTATCCATTTGTCTATCCAAACCAGAATATTGCCCCGCATGATTTGTTAAAAGAATCTGATGCTAAAACTTGTTTAGATATTGCCACTGGAATGCTGACAAAAGTTCAGCAATTCTTAAGTGGTCAAAAGCCAACGCAGCAGGATATGGGACAAATTGATATTGAAAATTATTACTTTACAGCTGAAGAAGTAGAACAGAGAGTTAAAAGTGTTACAGAAGCTTTAACTCAAGATGCTAAGCTGCAAGTTGAAAAAATAATATTATTCGGGTCTTTTTCTAGAGAAAAACTACATCCACGAACAAGTACAATGGATCTGCTAATTGTTGCACAAACAGAGTTGCCTTTTATTGAAAGAATTCAATATGTTCGTGAGCTTACTAAAGCAGATGAACCAATTATTGAACCTTTAATATATACTCCGTCTGAATTCGATCTAATGCTTAAAGACGAGCGAGAAGGCTTTGTAGAAAGCGCCATCGATGAAGGCAAAGTCGTCTACGACAAAGCCATTGTTGAGAATGGTTATGCTGGTGAAAAGCAATAATAACCTGTTTCAATTTTCCTGATATTGTAAGAAGTTTGTAAACTCTACACTCTAAATTGTTAAGTAATATTCTTTACTTAACAATAGATGCTATCCATATCTTCTATTCCCCCTTAGATTCGGGGCAACAAATCTTGTTTTATTTGATTATCTTACTTTTATGAAAATAAACAGAAAGTATTTGCTAGCTGTTTGCGGATTGGGAGTTTTAGCAATGAATATTCCAGTATTTGCTGCAGCTGGCCAGTGGTCTAGTTCTGGAAATATTATTTATTACAATGATGGTAATGTTGGCTTGGGTACATCTAGTCCTGCAAGTAAGCTTGATGTTCGTGGTTCAATAACTTTAGGTACAGGCTTAGTCAATGAAAATAATTATTTAACACTTAGAGGTCCCAATACCCCTTATGGTGTTAATTCTAATCAGGGAATTAAGTGGAAGTTTAGTTCTGCTGGAGAAGCAGAAATTAGAGCATACAGAGGTATTAGTTGGGATACTCATATGGACTTTATAACTAATGGCAGTTCTAACCTTAATCCTCAAGTCAGAATGCAGATTAATGGTGATGGTAACGTAGGAATCGGTATGATAGGTGATAATCTTTCAAAACGATTTATGGTACGTGGGCAATCTGAATTTCGCGATTATTCAACTCTTAACTCCGGGGACTCGCTTGTTATAATGCGTGCTTACTACAATACTCCGAATGCAAACTCTAACTTGCTGGTAGTTGGTGGCACGGGTGCGTCTAATTGGGAGAAATTTATTGTAAAGACAAACGGAAATGCATATTTAGATGGTAAATTAACGGCAAAATCTATTGTTGTTAAATCAAATGCTTGGGCTGACTATGTGTTTGAAGATGGCTATCAGTTAAAGGCTTTAAAAGAAGTTAAAGATTATATAACAGTAAATAAACATCTGCCAAATATTCCTAGCGCAACAGAAGTCAAAGAGAATGGTATATCTGTTGGAGAAATGCAACAAAAACAAATGGAGAAAATTGAAGAGTTAACTCTGTATATTCTTCAGCTAGACGAAAGAATTAATAAACTAGAACAAGAAAATAGCGAGTTACAAAGCAAATTAACTTATTAATATCTGAATATGAATATGAGTAATCGAAAATATATACTAAGCTTTGTCATTCTGTCATTATTAGCAATAAATATTCCAGTATTTGCCGTTGCAGGCCAGTGGTCAAGCACGGGTACAACAATCTACTATAATGACGGTAATGTTGGAATAGGTACAAATTCCCCAAATAATAAACTAGATGTTAAAGGGGATCTAACAATTGGTAGAAATGGAGGTTCTGTTCTTTATGTTCAAACACCTAGTAGCGATGTTCGTTTATTTACTAATGGCTCTAATTTAACAATTCCAACCGGCAATGTAGGAATTGGCACAACAACTCCTTCAGCTAAATTAGATATTGCTCAGTCCATAGGAGATGTTATCAGAATAAGAAGTACCAATGATAGTAGTAGATATATATGGAATATACCTAGCTCAGGTGAGAGGCTAGAACTAAGCACTGTAGACGGAACTAACAGCCAAACACATTCAGGAGTTATAAAAATTATTAGAAACGGTGATATTTATATGGGGCATAACGATGATCCAGTAACTCTGTCTGTAAATGGGGTAATCAAAACTAAACAGGTAATAGTAACTAATTCTGATTGGGCAGATTATGTATTTGAAGACAGTTATAAATTAATATCATTAAATGATGTTGAACAGTATATAAAAGAAAATAAACATTTACCAAATATTCCAAGTGCAAAAGAAATAGAAGAAAAAGGTATTTCAATTGGTGAAATACAGAAAAAACAAATGGAAAAGATTGAAGAATTAACACTATATATCATTGAACAAAACCATCTAATTAAAGAGCTTGAATCGAGGATAGATAAGTTAGAAAATAAAACTAATTAATTATCTCTTATTTTCTTAGTATGAAAAAACTTTTATTTCCGATTATCATTCTGATAATACTTGCTATAGGTGCCACTACTTATTTATTAGTAAACAATACTAAAGAAGAATGGTCAGTAAAAGAAGGCTATTTATCGCTTGTTAATAAGGAGGCAGATTATAGAGTATTGTACAAAGAAAACTTGTTTGTAGAAGATATTCCTAGGGATAATCAAGTAAATATTTTAGGTGGTAATACAATTACAGCTACTTCTAAACCGTCTCAAGGATATCAGCTACCGAATGTAAGAGTAGCATGGTTAAATCGAGAAATTATGAAAGATATGACTCTTGAAGAGTGGATCATGTCAGTAATAGCTAAAACACAACAAGAGTTAGATACTAATAGCGATAAATATAGATATATATCTAAAGGGTATAAAGTAATTTCTCCAAATAAGATTGTATTCCTTGTAGATGAGACTGGTTTTAGTAGTAGCCCTCCAACACTAATTTTCGATAATGGCGATAATTTGATTGAAGTAGTAAGTCTATGGGCCGATAATCTTTATTTTGAGATATTAGAAGATTTTGAAGTGAAGTTTGGAAATAATTATATCGGACTTACATCTGAAGAAATAAATATTATTAAAACTTATTATGAACAAAACGAAATATTTTAGTATTGCAATATCAATATTTGCAGTCGTCGCCTTAACTTCGGGGTTAGAGTTAAGAGCAATCAAAAATGAAAATTTGCTGACAGCGTTTGAAGATTACACCTTAAGAAGCTATCCAGTTGCGCCAGTTAATCCTGACGTTAATAAAAACAAGGATCTTTCCATGGATATATCAAAGCTTGATGCGGCGTATCTTTTTGAATCTACAAGCGATATTGACTATAGCGGTATATTCAGAGTTAAAAATACGGCTTTTGAATTAACAATTTTTAAAAACGAAGAGAATCTTGAGCTGAATGAGTGGATAGAAAGGTTCTATCCACTATATGTATTTAACGAGAGCAATTTTTCAAAAGAATTCAGTAAAAATGAAGAAAAGAAGCTAGGCAAGAATGTGATTAGCCTGGTAAGTAAATATAAATCTGGCTATTACGTAAGTTACCTTCAAGCTTATAATAATAAAGTACTATCTCTTGTTTTCCTCTTAGAGCATTATGATGAGGGTAATATAGATGAAATTCTCAATTTAATGAAATTTAAAGGAAATAGATTAGACAATAATGAATTTTCTATTAAGGAAGAAACAAGGCGGATTAAGGATAGGTTGAAAGATTATAATAATTTACGAAATGGAACTTTTAATCTTGAATTAGGAAATAAAAAAGTAAAAGCAGATACGACTTATTATCTACCATGGGCAAAAAATGCTACATATCAAATAACTCAGGATTGGGGAATTAACGATGATCCTATTAATTATGGCTTATCACATTCTACTCAGCCGAACGGTTACGCATATGATTTTGGACTCCCTGAAGGGACAAATATACTAGCTTCTGCAACTGGTACTGTTTCATACATAAAGACAGGTGAAACCACGTGTGGAGGATCAGCTTACATAAATAAAGCTAATTATATTGTAATTGACCATGGGGACGGTAAATCTACTAATTATTACCACCTTCAATCTGTAGATGTGGCGGTAGGACAAAACGTAAAGCGCGGACAAGTAATTGGCAAGTCAGGCAAAACTGGTTATACTGCTGCTCCAGAAGGAAGTACATGTGCAGCACACTTACACTTCCAAAGACAAGAGCAAGGTGCTAGTTATACAAACTCAGTACCAGTTATTTTTGCAGAGTATCCGGATCAACCAGGTGAGGGCGAAATTCCATATCCTACAAATGTTACCTCGCTAAATGAATTAAGTAGTATTCCAGATATACCGTGTTCATCACCTACTACTGGAAATATGGTATGCTCCAACTTTAATACTAATGGGCCAGGTTATGCTTGGGCATTAAATTCTATTACAATCAACCCGGAGTCTAATATTAATTCAACAGAAGGAACTGTTACGTTTGATGTTGAATAATAAATGCTCTAATGAATGAATAGTTTCAGTTTCATTAGAACCATTTAATAAAGGGCGGCTTAAAAGCCGCCCTTTATTGATTTAGATCTATTAAACTGCAAAGATCTAAGGTCTTCTGTTTATCTTACTTAGCTTCCTCAGTAGCTCTTAGTTCTCGAATTACATTTACCTTGATTACACCAGGGTAATTTTGGGTTTCTTCGATCTCTTTTGCAATTTTGTGTGCCATTACTTTAGTATCTTCGTCATTTACTTCTTCAGGTTTTACAATAACTCTAACCTCACGGCCTGCATGTATAGCGTAAGCTTCTTTAACACCACCATGTTTTCTTGCAATATCTTCTAAGGCTCTAACTCTTTTAATATATTCTTCATACGAGTCTCTTCGTGCACCTGGTCTTGCTCCACTAATTGCATCTGCAATTCTTACAAGTTCAGCTTCAATATATTTAGATTCAATATCGTAGTGATGAGCTTCAATGGCATTGAAAAGTCTATCGTTATTCTTAAAGTATTTTCGAGCGATTTCGCCAGATATATGGTGATGTTGCTTGCCTTCTTCAGGTGCTACTTTCCCGATATCGTGTAGTAAGCAGGCTAGTTTGGTAGTTTCTACATCAGCTCCCATTTCAATAGCTAAAGATTCACCGATTTTAACCATCTCAAGGGTATGCTTTACTAAGTTCTGGCCAAAACTGAATCTGTATTTAAATCTACCTAAAAGCATAATGATTTCGCTAGGTAAATTGTTAAATCCAGTTTCGTAAGCGATATCTTCTCCGGTCTTTTTTATAACTTTTAGAACATCTTTTTTAACTTTTTCTACAGTTTCTTCAATAGAACCTGGGTGAACTCTTCCATCTTCAAGCAGCTTTTTAAGTGCTAACGCGCCAACTTCTCTTCTGATTGGATCAAAGCAGGATAGGGTAACTTGGTTAGGTGCTTCGTCAACAATTAAATCAACCCCAGTTAGTTTTTCGAAAGTTCGAATATTTCTTCCATCTTTACCAATAATCTTACCTTTCATTGCTTCATCGTCAATTGTAAAGGTTGTAGTTGTAGTTTCTACAACATAGTCAGTTGCACTATTAACCATAGTTTCAACTAAGATCTCTTTAGAGATTTCGTCGGAACTCATTTTTACCTGATCTTCTGCCTCTCTGATTCGTTTGGCATACCAGTCTTGCATATCTTTTTCGACCTGGCTTTTTAGCTGTGCTTCTGCTTCTTGTTTTGTTAATCCTGCAATCTGCTGAAGTTTAACGCCTAGTTCTTCCCGAACTTTTGTTACATCTCTTTTAGCTTGTTCAAGACTTCTTTCTTTTTGTTCGATTGCGTTTGCACGTTCATCGATACTTTTAGATCGGCTTAAAAGATTTCTTTCACGATCATCTAAGATCCTTTCTTGCTCTTTCAGTTTTTCTCTGACATCACGAGCAGTAGCTTGAGCTTGACCTTCTAGCTCTAGGGCCCTTTTTTCTGCTTCTAACAGTTTGTTTTTTGCAATTTGACTAGCTTTTTCGATTGCCTGTTCTTCAGTTAAATCAGCCATTGCTTTTCCTTTTTGAATGGCTTCTTCTACTTGTTTTTTTGCGTCCTCTTTTACTTTTTTAACTTGCGTAAAGAAGTAAACGGCAACAGCACCGAATAGGGTAGCTAGCACTAACAATATTGCAAAAACAAGCAATAATGCTGTGTCCATAAATGTATAAATTAAAATTAATCTTTGTAGTAAAGATTATCTGAAAGTATGCGGACTTAAGCGATTGCTAGAAACGCTAATATACAAGGAAGTTATATATTTCAACTTAAGTAATTTGTACATTTGTAAATAAAATGGTTCATTAAGCAAACTTTCAGTAATTTTTTGAACTACTAAGTGTAATTATACCCTAATTTTGAGATATTTGGGGGCTTATAGCTTGAAGATGTCCATTATGGTATCTACTATACCTTTTTTTACTTTTTTGCTCTCAGGGCGCTCGGTGGCGATTTGGAGTGGAGAAGAGTTTTTACTTTTTTGGGCTTCTATAGAATCAATATGTGCCCCATGAACTACTATGCCGTGATTAGCAAGTTCCTGGGCGAGCCGAGATATCAGCATATTTTTGTATTCTAAAAGGCGGTTCATACTTTCCTGCATTACTTGGGCATCAGACTGGCTCGCCCTTAATTGACTAGCTTCTATTTCAAGTTTTTGAACTTTGATGCTTAATTCCTTAAATTCTTTTGCATCTTGTAAGATTTTTTCGTGATCTGGACCTTCAACAAGCTTTTTAATTAACTCAGCTTCTGTTACACCAGTGTTTAAGTGGTAATTTAAGTCATTTTGACTAGGTTCTTTATTCAAAACTTTTTGGTAGATTTTTTTGATCATTTCTTTTCGTTCCTCACGATCCATTAAAACAGGCTTTTGTGCGCCTGCTGGATTAAAAGGGGAAGAAGCTGCTTGGTGTGACTGTATGAATGGGCTTGCAGGCGGATTTAAAGGCGCTACATTTTTGGCTATAGGCGAAGAAAATCCGCCTGGAAATGGCATGCCTTTCGGCCTAGCTTTTTCTGCATATTTAAGTGTGGGAGCTACATTTTTAATGTAATCATTTATTGCATCTGCAATTGCTTTGGCCAGATCGTCAAGCTTTGTTTCATCTTTTAAAATTACAATATCTTCAGGATTATCTATATACAAGCATTCAACTAATGTTCCAATAGGATTGATTTGATCTAGAATAATAAGTGATCCAAGCTCATGCTCGAACTCACTTCTAATACCATTGTTAGCGTATCCTGTTTGTTTACAGATACCGTTTACTATAGTTTCAGCTAGCTTTTGAGAATTGTTATCTGGGGAGCCTTTGCCTTCAAACCAGCCTTCAACACCGCGTTTGCCACCGTCATTAACATGAATTTCAACAAAAATATCTCCTTGCTCTCTGGAGTAACCGGTTTGAGCAATCCAATCAATTCGTTTAAGCAGCTGTAAGTCTAATGGCACAGCCTGAAATTCAATTTTATGTGCTTCAAGATAGGGAATAGTTTTTTTTAGTATTTTTCTTGTTAGATCTGCTTCTCGAAGATCTCCAAAAACCTCGCCTGGATTTTCTAGAGTGTGTGCGGCAGATATTAAAACTCTTGGCATATCAAATTAGTATAAACAGGGAAATTTTACTACTAAACGAGCTTTTAAAGAAGTTTTGAGATGATTTTATCGAGCTCTGAGTCGCTTTTAAAAGGAATAACAATCTTTCCGCCTTTTTGCGATCGGGATAAGGTAACTTGTCCGCCAAATTTATCTTTTAGTGAAGACTCTATCTCTGTAGTTTTTTCGTCAATAATTCTCATATCTTTTCGCTGTTTTATCTTTTTACCCATATTTAATCTTCTAACTAATTCTTCAACAGCTCTAACTGACAAATTATCTCTAATAGTTATTTTGTATGCAGCAATTAATGTTTCTGGATTATGTAAGCCTAAAAGTGCTCTTGCATGACCTTCTGAGATTTTAGTTTCTAGAAGTCCTCGTTTAATCTCTTCTGGTAAACTTAAAAGTCTAATTTTATTAGCAATTGCAGGTCTGGAAAGTCCAACTTTCTTTGAGATTTGTTCATGAGTCATACTGAAAGTTGTTACAAGTTGCTGAAAAGCTAAAGCTTCTTCTAACGGATTTAAGTCAGCTCGCTGCACATTCTCTACAATAGCCAGTTCCAACATCTCTTGAGGCGAAGCCTCTTTGTTTACAACTGGAACTGTCTCCATACCGGCTAGCTTTGCAGCTCGCCACCTTCGTTCTCCCGCAATCAACTCGTATCTATTAGCATCTTTTTTAGTTACTAAAAGTGGTTCGATTACTCCATGCTCACGAATAGAATCTGCCAGCTCAACCAGGTGCTCTGGATTCATCTCAATTCTTGGTTGGTAGGGATTTGGAACGATTAAATTGATTGGCAGGTTAGGGATAAAACCTTGTGATAGATCTGGAATAGCACTTGCATTGATTAGTGCCGACAAACCTTTTCCTAAACCAGATTTTTTTTCTGCCATAAAGAATAATTAAACTATTAACTATCTTGTCACAAATGACTTGCTACTTCAAGACGATTTCAATAAATTAGGACGTCTCATTATCGATTTATCAAAGCGTTCGATAATTTCATCAGTTAGATTTTCGTAGGCTAGTCCGCCAGCTGATGTTCTTGCATATTCGTAGATAGAAAGCCCGTGAGATGGCGCTTCTGACAGTCGGATATTCCTTGGAATAACGGTTTTAAACAATTTTGTTTCAAAGTGTTTTTCAATTTCACCCGCTACATCACGACTTAGATTTGTTCTGTTATCGTACATAGTTAAGATGACACCTCCAATATCCATTGTTGGATTTAATGATCCTCGAATGAGTGTAATTGTGTTGATAAGTTGACCTAAACCTTCTAATGCAAAATATTCTGATTGAACAGGTATTACAACTTGATCTGCAGCAACAAGACTATTAATTGTAAGTAATCCCAGTGAAGGAGGGCAGTCAATTAAAATGTAGTCAAAGTTATCTTTAACTTCTTCTAATGCTTTTTTTAAAATATTTTCGCGTGATAGTGCACCTACAAGTTCAACTTCAGCACCTGCTAATTCAATACCAGATGGAATAATGCTTAAATTTTCGATTCTTGTTTGTTTGACTACTTCTTTGGATGGAATTCTATTAACAAGTAATTCGTAGATTGTTTTGAATTCCTGATCACCACTTCTGGTAATTCCTAAACCTGAAGATAAGTTCGATTGAGGATCAATATCAACTAACAAAACTCTTTTACCTTTTATTGCTAAGAAAACTCCTAAATTTAAAACAGTAGTGGTTTTTCCAACTCCACCTTTTTGATTTGTAATTGCAAATATCATACCTATACGTTACAAGATTAATTGATTTTAGGCAAGATTAAATATTATACATGGGGTTTTCGAACACATTGAACACTGTGAGCGGCCAGTATCTTAATAGTACTTTCCCTTTAATCCAGTCACGGTTTATTAATCCAATATCTTCGTATCGTGAGTCCAGGCTGTCAATGCGGTTATCACCTAAAACAAAATATCGATTTTCTGGAACAAGAATCTCTTGTCCGTCGTTAGTAATAAAGTTACCTCCCATTGTTGAATCTTGATAAATATAGTCTTCGGTAAGCTCAACTTCGTTAATAAAGACTCGGCCATTATGAATAGAGATTCTTTCGCCTGGCAAACCTACAATCCTTTTTACAAAGTCTTTAAATCCAGGTTTTTGAAAGACAATGATATCGCCTCTTTCGTAACTAAATGTACTATCCTTAAGAATATTTCCCATCCATTGACTGACTCGATCTGTAATTATTAAATCTTTATTGCTTAAAGTTGGAATCATCGAATCTCCTTCAACTTGATTTGGTGTAGCAATAAATATGTAAACAAGTATACAGAGTACAAGAACAATACCCGCAGTTCTAAAGAAGTCGTAAACTTCTATCGGCACATTAAATCCGAGAACAGGGACGGTTAAATTCTCTTGTAATATTTCCTCATCCATTAATTTACTGATATTTCAGCCTTTAATGTAACGCCTTCTATTTGAATTTCGAATGGCTCGTTTAGCTCTTCTTTAAATTGTATAAGGCTTGCGTTAACGGCTTTTTGGATTTGTTCAATATTACGTTCAATAGTTGATTTCAAACCTGAATTATCTGTATTTAATAATACGGTTACCATATCTCCTTGTTGTAGACCCTTTTTCTTTCTGCCAGCTTGAAGACCTCTTGTTAATTCTCGTACTAAACCTTCATCTTTTAATTCATCTGAAATGTTTATATCTAATCCGACAATGATATTTAATGATGTATCTTCGGCAGCCTTTAGGGTGTCGCTTTCAGTTATGCTTGGCTTATCTAAAACTTCTTTTATATTTAATTCGTTTTTAATAATTCTTGTCATCCATGGACTCAACACTGGAACCAATTCATTTGTACTTTTAATGTGTAGTTGGCCCAAAGGCTGCCTTACTTTAATCTGGTTGGCAACTCTTAAAGTGTGTCCAAGTTCACAGATTTTTCGGACTATCTCCATTTCTTTTGCTAAATGAGAGTATTGTTCAATATATGCCCGGTCAGCTTCTGGATAGTCTGTTAAGTGAATTGACTCTTGAGCTCCTTCTAGCTTATTAAATACAAGCTCTTGATACATATGATCCGTAATAAATGGAGTAAATGGCGAAAGCAGCTTTAATGTTTCTACCAGTACATAGTAAAGTGTATCTAAAGAATCCTGATTTCCTTCTGCAAATTGATCACGAGAACTTCTAATAAACCATTTTGAAATATCATCAATTAGATCTTTAATATTTTTAATCGATTTTTGGATTTCGTAAGCATCAAGCGCAATTGTTGTGTTATGAATTGTTTCTTGCAATCTGTAAATTATCCATGCATTAAGTTCATTTTCAACATCGTCAAATGGAATATGATCCCATGGATGAGTGTCAGTTATAACTTTTCGCTGATTGTATGCTAATTTTTCACTAGGTTCCCAGTTATGAATATTTGCATAGGTAATCAAGTATGTAAATATATTCCATAATGGAAGAATAAATTCTTGCGTTTGAATCTTTAAAGTTTTAGGACTAACTGCTGCGTCTTCCCCAGATGCTATTGGTGAACTGAAGAAATTTACACGGATTACGTCGGCGCCAAATTCTTGGATCAAGATGTCGGGCTCGACATAATTCTTTTTACTCTTACTCAATTTGGCGCCATCATCAGCAACTATTGTTCCATTGATTAATACATTTTTGTAAGCTTCTTTACCAAAAAGTGCTGTAGATTCAGCTAAAAGAGAGTAGAACCAGCCTCTTGTTTGATCTACACCTTCTGCAATGTATTCTGCAGGGAACTTATTTTCAAATTTCTCTTGGTTTTCAAATGGATAGTGAAATCTTGCAAATGGCATTGCTCCAGAGTCGTACCAAACGTCCAATACATCAGGAATTCTTTTATATGTTTCGCCATCATGTTCAAAAGTTACATCGTCAATAAATGGTCTGTGTGGATCTGTAACTTCTACACCGGAGTAATTTTTTAATTCTTCATAAGATCCAATTACAATAACTTTTCCAGATTCACTTTTCCAAACTGGAATAGGGGTTCCCCAGTATCGGCTTCTAGAGATTCCCCAATCTTTAATTTCTGCTAGCCAATTGCCGAATCTACCATGTTTTACATGCTTAGGGTTCCAATTAATTTTTTCGTTATTTGCAACTAATTCTTTTCTAAGACCGCTCATTGCTATATACCATGATGTTATGGGCTTGTAGATTAATGGAGTATTTGTTCTCCAGCACATAGGCATTTCGTGCTCATACTCTTCGTGCTTGAATAAATTACCTAATTCTTTTAAATCTTCAACAATCTTTGGATTTGCATCTCGATAATTCATTCCAGCGTAAGGTGCAATTTCTGCTTTAAAATCTCCTTGTTCATCTAAGTAGTCAAAGCTTTCAATTCCAACTTGTTGGAATATTTCATTATCTTCAGCTCCATAAGGGGCCAAATGCACAATTCCTGTTCCAGATTCAGTAGTTACATGAAAGCCTTCGTACACTTGATGTGCATTTGGCCTACCTTTATAGAATTGAAATGGAGGGATATATTTTTTACCAACTAAATCTTTTGCATTTAATTCTTCAATTACGTTGTAAGACTGATCTTTAAACACAGATTCAGCTAAATCTTTTGCAACAATATATTTTTTATTACTTCCTTCTTTCTGCACTTTTATGTAAGTAATGTCTTTACCTACAGCCAATCCAAGGTTACCTGGAATTGTCCATGGAGTAGTTGTCCAAGCAAGTATAACAACCATAGGATCTTCCTCTAATGGAAATTCAACCGTAATTGCAGGATCTACAAAATTCTTGTATCCGCCCAGCGCAACTTCTGCATTAGATAGTGTTGTGCCAGCTCTTGTAGAATATGGCACAACTTTGAATCCTTCGTACAGTAAACCTTTAGTATATAGCTCTTTTAAAGACCACCAAATTGATTCAATATAAGTGGCATCCATTGTTGCGTATTCTTCCTCTGAATTTGTAAGCCTACCCATCATCTCTTCCAATTCAATTATCTTGTCTCTTTTTTCTAAAACGAGATTGCGACAAAGCTCATTAAATTTAGCAATTCCGAATGCTTCTATATCTTTTTTCTCTTTAAAACCTAAGCTTTTTTCAACTTCATACTCAACAGGTAAACCTTGGCAATCCCAGCCCAAGCTTCTATTTACTTTATATCCTTTCATTGTCCAATATCGTGGAATTATATCTTTCATTGAAAATGTGAGAGCATGACCCATATGTGGAGCGCCATTTGCGGTGATAGGCCCATCATAAAAGGTTTTAGATTTATCTTCAGGTCTAGAATCAATTGATTTATTCAAAATGTCTTTTGCTTTCCATAACTTTAGTATTTCTTGCTCCAGTTCAAAGAACTTTTGCTTTGGGTTTGGCTTGTTGAACATAATTGAATGAATAAATACTTAAGCGATTAATTTTAACCTTAAAGATAAAGTCAGGCAAATATATTCAGCGCTAGCTATGATAAAATTAAGTTTATGAAGATAAGGACAATTTTTATTGGGAGTGGAGAGTTTGCAGTCCCGATTTTAGACAAACTTTTGCATAGCGATTTAATTGAATTAACCGCAGTTATCACTCAGCCGGATAAGCCGGTAGGTAGGAAGCAAATACTTACAGCTACGCCTGTGGGCGAATTTTTGCAGCAAAGTAGCATTAATATACCTATCGAAAAACCTGCAAAAATTCGCTTAGAATCCCAGATCCTACTGGATAAATATCAACCAGAATTAATAATTGTAGCTTCTTACGGACAAATCTTGCCTGAAGAGCTCTTGAATTATCCTAAGTACAAAACTTTGAACATTCATGGATCGATTCTACCTCAACTACGTGGAGCTGTTCCTGTTCAAATGTCTATTCTCAATGGGTTAGAAAAAATAGGAGTATCAATTCAGCGAATGGTTTATCAAATGGATGCTGGCCCTTTAATTGGAACAAAAGAGAAACTTCTAAATGGAACAGAAACTACAGATATTTTAATGTATGAACTTGCACAAGATGGAGCCGAGCTTCTTGAAGAAATTCTTCCAGCATGGATAGCTGGCGAAGTAGAAGAGCACCCGCAAGAGGAAACAAAAGCTACTTATTGCTACAAAGATGATATCTCAAAAGAAAAAGCTGAAATAAAATTTGATACTGATATTAAATTAGCAGAAAGAATGATTAGAGCATTTAATCCATGGCCTGTTGCTTGGGTGAGTGTAAATAGCAAAATGATAAAAATTTTTAAAGCGATAGTTTCTGAACATGTAGAAAGCAGTGAAGGATTAAAGTTTATAAAAAAAGATAAGAAACTGTTGCTTTGTTTAGAGAATGGATGCTTAGAAGTTTTAGAGCTTCAAGAGGAAGGTAAAAAACGTGATGAGTTTAAGAATTACTTTTATTTGGCCAATCTTTCGTAATCTTCAAGAACAGGTTCTTCTGGATAAGCATTGATTGAAAGTTCTAAATATTTCTTTGCTAGATCTAAATCTCCAAGTCCTTCTTGCTGCTTAGCTAAATGATAATAATTAGCGGATGCAGTTTTAGGTATGCCAATAGTTAGCATATATATAATGAATGCTAATCCTGTAAATACTGCAATTAAGAGTGAATAGTAAAATTGCTTATCATGTAGAAATTTCATGCCCATCCGTTTTTAGAAAATTTTTATTGTAAATCTCTGCAAATGATAAGAATACAACTAAAAGCATTGGCCCATAAAGAATACCCAAGAAGCCAAACATTGAAAGTCCTCCTAATACACTGAATACTGCAGCTAATGGATGTATGTTAACAGCTCCACGCATTAATTTAGGTCTGAATGTAGTGTCAATTACATTAATAATAATTGCACTATAAATAATTAACAGTACGCCTAAGATTACTTGAGTTGAATTTCCAGTAGAAAGTCCTCCCAGTATAAAAGCTGCTCCTACTGGCCCCCATACAAGTCCCGATCCTACAGGTATTATTGATAAAAATACCATAATTAACCAAAGTAATATTGGTGCACCAACTCCCATTAACATCATTGGAATTAATACAGCAGTAGCTTGTAATACTGCTACAACCAAAGTACCTTTAAGAACTCCTTTTGTTGTTTGTCTTAACTTTTCAAATGCGATCTGATCTACTTTATCGTCCAACGGCGAAATTTTTCTAAGTATCTGAGGTAATTTATCGAACATTGGGAAAAAGTAGCCTAGGGATAACACTAGTAAGAATAGATTAAACAAAATTTCGCCGCTTAGTGACAATATCTGTGAAGCAACTGGCAAAAGCTGGTCTCTTAAATTGCCTAAAAGTTCAATTAATAGTGCTCTTAGTTCAAGTTGCGATAGTTGAAATCCGGTAGTGCTTAATATACCGTTATTAATATTGTTAATTGAATTATTTATTGAGCCTTCAAGATTTCCAACAATATTTAGCAAATTACCTGATTCAGTAAGAGTCCTAATTTCATTTATGGTTAAGATTAGGATAATTATTAATGGAACAATAACACTAATTAATGTTGTTAATACTGATATTAGTGTACTTAAGCCAGCACTTCTGGTTTTTCTATATAAAAATCTGTAAAGAGGATGAAATATCTGAGTAATTACTAAAGAAATGATAATTATATTTAAGTAAGGAGAGAATAGTCTAAATACAACCAAACCTAACAGCACCAAAGAAATTAAAAAGAAAATACTTGGAATTTCTAAGTTTTGAATGGTCTTTTTCATGCAAAGATTATAACAATATTGACTTAATGATAAAGCAAGCAGAGTGGTTAGTAAAGGATATTAAATGTTATAATTATATAACGATATATATGGGGGATTGGTTATGAACGTAGTAAAAAGAACCATCCGTTATATCATCGCAGTTGGGAAATGGTTGACTGTAGAGCTGGATGATAACCGGTATCTACAGGAGCAACCTTTTCCCAAATTCTGAAACAAAGAGGGTGCGGGCAAGCCCGCACCCTCTTTGAAACCTATCGATTATCTTCCGGGAATAGTATTAAGAATTTTTATCAGAGTTTTTATTAAAATCTCCGCCTGCTGGATTCGAACCAGCGACCAATCGCTTAACAGGCGAGCGCTCTACCGCTGAGCTAAGGCGGAATGTAGGTTTATTTTTGCTCCGAATTATATTCTAAAAGGATGCTACTGTCTACCGGAGTATTATTTGGTAAAAGCTCTTTTAGCTTCTGAACCTACTTCAGAAAGGATTTCAGAAGAGTTGGTTCTAATAACTTGAAGTTGCTTTAAGATATTCTTTGTTGCTGCGCTTATTTCGTCCACTTTATCTTTATATTCTTTTGTTTTTGAAAATTTATTTACTCCTTTATCAAATTCTTTATAATCACGTTCCAGATCTTTAATTACTTCTCCAGTCTTATCTTTAAATTCAGATGCCGCTTTCTTAACTTTTACTTTATTTTCGTCATTTGATAGGGCAACTGCGGCAGCACTTGCAGCAGCAGTAAGAGTTCCTAAAATAAGAGCTGTTTTTAATAAAAAATTATTACTCATAATATTATTCTACTAGTGTTTTTGCTTAATTTCAAAAATTTCTTATAAAAAACTCTTGACATTATTTAGTATACCAAGTGTACCATATAAGTATATTAAATTTAACTTGGTATATCATGTTAACTCAAAAGCAACAATTAGTATTAAATGCAATTCAATCTTATATAAATGAAAATGACCAACCGCCAACACTATCAGAGCTTAGCGAGTTACTTGGCATAAAAACAAAAAGGGGGGTAGTAAAGCATTTAGACGCATTAGAGAAAAAAGGCTATTTGTATCGAACCAGTAAGCCAAGAGGCATTATTTTAACGAATGGTAGTGGCAGTATTTCGGATACCTTCAGTGTACCTATATTAGGATATGCTAATGCTGGTGCTCCATTAGTATTTGCAGAAGAGGATATTATAGGATCAATAAAAATTGACCGCGATCTTATTAAAGATTCTAAAAATACATTTGCACTTATTGTTAAAGGTGACTCTATGAATTTACGGGAAGTCAATAAAGTTCCAATTCTTGATCGTAACTATGTAGTTATAGAAAAAAATACCAACATTAACGATGGAGATGTTGTTTTGGCTGTTGTTGATAATGCAGCAACGATTAAAACATTTAAGCGAAGTCAGAATTCAGTAATTTTATATCCTGAAAGTAATAATCCAATACATTCACCAATTTATTTAAAGGATGATGTAGCAGGTTTTATAAATGGCAAAGTGATTGCAGTTTTAGAAAATCCTGTTTATTAACAAGCACTTTACTTTTTAACTATTTTATTTATGACAAACGTAGACTACAAAAGGGCAGTTGATTTAAGAAAGAAATCAATAAAAGAACAGGTTGCTATCTTCACAGCAAGACTATTCGGAGTTCAATATGCTTAACTAGTTTGACTTGTGTTTTAAATTGTATTTACTGCTTTCCCGGCCCAAGAGGCCGGGATTTTTTACTTTTTTAATCTTTCTTGTAAAGTTGGAAAGTTAACAGAACTTATAACTATCAAGTTTATTACAATAAATGCCATTAACGATAAAAACGGAATTGTTATAAAGCCTAAGTACACAACATCAACAGCATCGCAAGGTTTGGATGTTGCTGTACAGGTAGAAAATTCCTTAAATAAACCAAATGTTTGCATTAGATAATGGTATAAAGCAAATAATAAACCTGGAATAGTTAAAGCTAAAACGTGCAATTTTTGTAATCTGATTTTAAAAATCAGGCTAACAGCACTCAAAAAAAATAGAGGATACATAAAAATCCTTTGCCACCAGCATAAATAACAAGGCTCTATCATTAATACGTTACTAAAATACAAACTTCCAATTACAGAAGTAAAGCTGAATAGAAAAATCACGTGCAGATAATATTTATTTGATAGATCTTGGATTTTTGTAAGCATAAATTAAGTTTAAGATTTAGAATTTCGTTTTAACGAGTCAAAAATTAAAAAAAGAATAACAATTAAAGATATCCCTAAAAGTAATAATCCAATAATTATTAAGCTTCCGCTTTGACCTTCCAATGAAACAAATTCGTTAATTATTGGTAAGCGGATTATATTTTCATCTTTCTGTGTACTTACACCTGCTACTTGCCCTCCACTTGGTAGGTTATTTGTTGTTTGTATTGAGTTCTGTGTATTAGGTGTAGCCTCGTAAGATGTAATTAGTGCAATAGGTAAAACAAATGCAAACATAATTGTTAGAATCCCGCCTACTAATGTAGGTAAATTGAGCTCAAACTTAATTTTTTTCGGTAATCTACTGTAAACGTCTTCCTCCATTGATTAAGGATATAGATATATACTTTGGTTATGTTCGCTTAATGTTTCTGAAAAGTAAATATTTGCGTCTTTATCGTGTCTAAAGAAAAAGTAGTTCGATTCTTTTGGATTTATAGATGCGTAAATTGATACAACCCCAGGACTATTAATTGGTGTTGGCACTAAGCCTGCGTATAGGTATGAGTTATACGGATGATCCATTTGGGTTTCTTCAAGCGTTGATCTAGGGTCGTCACGTTTAGTATAGAAATTAATTGTTGCATCTGACTGTAGTGGCCAAGAGTTTTCTAATCTGTTATGAAAAACGCTTGAAATTAATTGTCTGTCATCGGCTCCAGCAGCTTCTTTATCAATTATTGAGGCTAAAATAAGCGCTTCATAAAAGCTATTAAAGTCTCCACTTGGATTGTAGTTAGCTGGATCAATTCCATTTTCGCTAAGTCTAGAAATAAAAGTTTGAATTTGCTTATTAATTACTTGGAGCGCCGTTGAATCGGCATTCAAGTTGTAGGTGTCTGGATAAAGAAAGCCGATCAACGGCGCACTAGCCGGCTTGTATGTATCTAAGAATGCCTGCACATCAGCTTCAAATTGATAAGCTGCAGGATTATCGTTTATTGCAATATACTCACTAGCCGAGAATT
The DNA here is from genome assembly GCA_030834985.1 of Candidatus Dojkabacteria bacterium. Taxonomy (GTDB): domain Bacteria; phylum Patescibacteriota; class Dojkabacteria; order J137; family J137; genus Brojett037. Next base: position 189,939 of record JAUQWV010000006.1, on the reverse strand, counting down.
TCTTTAGGTCTCCTACATCATCGAATTCTTCATCAATAATTATTGCTGCTTGGTCTGGTCGTAACGCTTCTCTTAATGTTACCCAAATAGATTTTTTAAAGACGCCAGTTTCAAGCTGGCCGATTAGTTCGGCTAAAGTAAGATTTTTAGAGATAGAGTAATCGCCAGCTTTAATACTTGGCGATAAATTATTTAACCTTAAATAGATTTTCAAAGCCAATTCGCTCTGAATTAACCCTGCTTTTTCTAGTCTTGGTGCAATGCTGGTTAAGTTATCACCTTCTTCTACTTTAAAAGTAACAATCTCTTCATTTGTAGAATTAGGGTTATTTGCAGCTGCCGTATACCAGTTGAATCCTACGAATCCAATAATCAGTAATACTATTATTATAAATAGAAATAATGCTGCACAACCATTTACAGTGCTGTTTTTTTGTTGTCTTGCTCTCATTGTCCTTTCTTAAAATCTAAATATTCCTGAAGTATTATTCTAGCAGATTCACTATCTAAACTGCCTTTTTTGTCCTTCCGAACAGCCTTTGATGCCATTATACTTGTCATAGTTTCATTCCAATAAACAACTGTTAAATTAAAAGTTTCCTCGAGTTTTTTCCCGAATTCTTGGACCTTAGCTGATATCTTCGTTGGCTTACCTTCTAATCCTAAGGGTAGTCCTACAACAAATTCTCTTGGATTGTGTTTCTGGACAAGGTTATCTACATAATCTAGTAATTCAGATTCTTTTTTAAACAGGCAAGCTTTATCGGCAAGCGCAATAGATTCACTTTCATCGGAAAAGGCAATACCTGCACGTTTTGTACCATAATCAATAGAAATTACCATGTAAAAAGTTTGTAAAGTTTAAATGATATATTCATTTTATCTTAAATATAACACAAATACTCTTTTGGACCTTTCGGTGATTAGCTTTATGCTTGAATTGTTTTTCCCAAAATATTGTATTTTGTGTAACAGATCTAGTAGTTATTTATGTTACAAATGTATACGGACTAAGCTTAATGTAAATTTTAAAAATATTTGCCATGTATGTGGGCAGAGCTGTTTTACTTCCTTTATACACACTGAGTGTGAAGATAGTACAAATTTGGATCGGCTATTGTTTTTTTGTGAATATAGTGACCAATCAAAAAAATTGATAGAAACATTTAAGTATAGGCATAGCAGAGTATTAGGGTATGATTTAGGTTTTCACTTGGCTAAATATTTGGAGTTCAAGTGCTTATGGAATAATAAAAATGACTTTGTAATTACATTTGTGCCATCACATACATTTAAAAGAAATGAAAGAGGGTTTAATCAATCTGAACTTTTAGCAATAGAAGTTTCGTTACTTACTGGAATAAAATTTGAAACTATCTTAAAGAAAGTTATAAATAATAAAAAACAGGCAGGCAGTTCAAAGGAACTTAGGAATATAAATCTACGTAATAGTTTTAAGATTTCACAAGGGAGCTTATCAGAGGATTTATTGAATAAAGTTATAATTATTGTAGATGACGTTCATACTACTGGGGCAACTTTAAACGAATGTGCAAAGGTTTTAAAAGCTGCCGGCTGCCCAAAAGTATGGGGTTTAACCTTTGCAAAGTCACTTAATTATTCATTTGCAGATGGGTTAAAATAACGGTTTTGTGGTATAATGTTTATAGGCATTCGCTAATAAGGTAATGCGATTATCTTGTTAGGGGATGCTTTTTAGACAGAAGAATTGCATCTTAAAAAACAAGCAGGAATTTAGATTATTTGTTCCTTATAAATAAATAGTCACCTTGAATAAAGGTTCTTTGACATAAGCGTCAATCAAATTAAAAATACTGTTGCTAATGCAGTTGCAGGTGTAAAGGCAGCTTTTGCTCCTTCTTACGCTCTAGCTTTTGCTTAATTTAGCATCAGTAGCTAACCGAAAAAACAAGTAGGTTAGCCGTCTTTGAGATTTTCTTCCGGTGAAAACTCTTAGGCGCCACTTAGCCGGAATGCAAAATGTGTTTTTAGTTTACGAGCACATTCTAAGCTTAACGTAAGCTAAGATAATTAATGTTTTGTGAGTTTTTAGTTAGTTATCTTTATCTATATAAACTTAATAAGCTTGTAACAATTTTTTAATTTGAGTTTTTTTGGACAGGGGAAAACCCCTCATCTCCACCAAAAGGGCATCTTCAACTTCTGTTGAAGGTGCCCTTTTTAATTATGTATAAAGTAAAAGTTTGCTATCATTAGTGAGCAATATATAAAGACGCAACAAATAGTAATTTATGGACATAACAATAACACTTCTTTATCAGCCAATTTTTAACCTCATTATAGTTTTTTATAGATTATTCGGTGAAAACCTAGGGTTAGCAATAATTGCTATCGGTATCTTTTCTAGGCTAATAACATTGCCAATTATGATTAGGCAAAGACAGACAATGGTACGAAGCAGAGAGTTTTCTGACAAGATGAAGACTATTAAAGAAAAGCATAAGAATAATAAAGAACAGCAAGACAAAGAATTAATGGCCTTACAATCAGAGTATTTACCAAGTCAATTGGCGGGATGCTTGCCGATAATTTTACAATTAATCTTCTTCATTAATATCTATCAGGTAATAATCAATTTAGTTGAAAGAGGCGCAACCGCTTTTAACGAAATGGCTTATTCATTTATTCCAGCTTTTAATGAAGGTTATCAGCTTAATTATTCATTCTTAGGATTTGACCTTAGCAAGCATCCCGCTGACTTTGCGAGTGGGGACTTTTTATCGTTCCTTCCGTACATAATTCTGATGGTATTAGTAGGCGTAACGCAATATTACTCAATGAAGATTTCAATGAATGCAAATAAGCAGAATAATCCAAAATTAGAAGAGCCTAAAAAGAAGAACAAAAATAAAAAATTAGGTAAGGATAATCCTGCTACAGAAGACTTTTCAGAGATTATGCAAAAATCTACTCAGCAGACAATGGTGTTATTTCCGATTTTGTATACCTTCTTATCTTACCAGTTCCGCGCTGGTCTTAGCTTGTACTGGATTATCCAGAGTGGCTTTGTTATAATTCAACAGCTTTTTATTGTCTGGCTTGAAAGACGAAGGATTTCGAAAGCTCAGGAACCAGCAGTAGAAGTAAACGCAAATTAATTCATTATTTTTAACTTATGAAGCTAGAAGCTCAAAAAAGGGAGATAACCGGAAAAAAGGTGAAAAACCTAAGAAGCGAAGGTATTGTCCCAGGTACAGTTTTCGGCCCTAAAAAACCATCTGCTAATATTCAGGTAGATAAAAAGGAATTTATAAAATTATTCCGAAAAGTAGGCTACAACAAATTTTTTGATTTAGTTGTAGGTGACTCTGCACCAGCGAAAGTACTGGTAAAAGAGATTCAGAAACATCCTGTAAACGATAGTTTAATAAGTATCGGTCTTTATCAAGTTGATGAAAATAGAAAGATTACGGTAGAAGTTCCAGTTACATTTATCGGAGAAGCTCCTGCTGTAAAATTAAACTTGGGCTTTATTATTCATAATATGAGTTCGATTGCTGTTTACTGTTTACCTAAAGATCTGCCAAGTGGATTTGAAATTGATATTACTAAACTAGAAAATATTGGAGATGCCATAACAGTAGGGGATATTCAGCTATCTGAAGGAGTAGAGTTAGATAGCGGTATGGACCCCACAAGTGCTATTGTATTTATTGCTGCCCCTCAAAAAGAGGAAGTGGTTGAACCAACAACTGAAGAAGCTGCTGAAGGTACAGAAGGCGCTGAAGGAGCCGCTGCAACAGTAGAAGGTACTGCAGCTCCAACTGAAGAGAAAGCTGAATAAAAGTTTTCAAAGAAAGATTTAGAAAGCCCTTTGGGTGTTAACACCCAAAGGGCTTTTTCTTTACATTTTGCTATGCAATAATAGGTAAGTATTCAATATCATTACTAAATGAGCGATATTTTACCTTTGCAAAATACAGATACACAGCCAAACGTTGCAGCTTCGTCCGATGGCGACACACAAGCACAGAGTGCTACATCTCAGCCATCCTCAAATTCCGGCTACGATATAGATGTTTTTGATGAGATTACAGTTTTAAAGAATAAAGTAGAGGAAGCAAAATTACCGCAGCAGTTAAAAGAAAAAGCGCAGGGAATGATACTGCGACTTATTAAAATGTCGCAAAAAGGTAACTTCTCATCAGAATTTGAACCTGTATCTGAATATATTAACTGGATTACAAAGATTCCTTTTGGAGAATATACAACTGACAACATTGAAATTGACCAGGTAAAGGCTACTTTGGATAAATTCAACTACGGCTTAGAACCTGTGAAAAGTAGAATATTAGAGTATTTAGCTGTTTTGAAGCTACAAAATAAACTGCCAGAAGCCTCTGATGGCACAACTATTGATGTTTCTGCTGAAATGATGAGGTTGCAAGGAAATTCATCACATGCTCCGATTTTGTGTTTTGTAGGAATACAAGGAGTTGGTAAAACTTCTATGGCTAAAGCTATTGCTAATGCTTTAGATAGAAAATTTATGAGAATTTCGCTTGGTGGTATGGGAAATGTTACAGAAATCAGAGGTATTCCTAGAGGAAATATGGATGCTGAGCCAGGTCAGATCGTAAAATCACTAATAAGAACTGGTGTAATGAATCCTTTAATCCTTTTAGACGAGATTGATAAAACAAGTGCACAAAGTGGTGTAAGAACAGATGTGATGGCTGCGCTTTTAGAAATTTTAGACCCAGAGCAGAATTCAACTTTTATGGACAAATATTTAGACTATCCGCTTGATTTATCGCAATGCATCTTTATTTGTACAGCCAATAATCTTGGCGGTATTACAGCTGCATTGCTTGACCGCTTAGAAGTTATACGATTTGGCAGCTACACTGACAGCGATAAAGTAATGATTGCTAAAAACTATCTTTTGCCAAAGGTCAGAGAAGCAACTGGTTTAGGTGAAGATCAATTATCTTTTGCCGATGATGTTTGGCCAATGGTAATAAGACCGCTTGGCTTTGATGCGGGCGTAAGGCAGCTGGAAAGAACCTTAACTGAACTCGCCCGCAAAGTGGCACTTCAGATTGTCAGAGGAACAGTTAAAAGCGTTCAGATAACAAAAGATAACTTTAGACAATTTATTCCAGAAGATATTGGAGTTTACTCATAAAAAATCCCCACTCAGGGGGATTTTTATATTCTCACTTAATTACTTATAGATTTAAGCACTCAAATAGTTCTTATAGTCTTTATCTTTTTTCATTGTTTGTTCTAATGCATTTCTTACAATTTGAGCTTTATGCATTCTTTTAGTTGATGCTGCCCAGTCCAAATATCTATCAATTTCTGGAGAAATTATCAAAATGAACTTAGAATCTAATCTTTTAGCGGCTTCTTTTATAGCTTTTTCGATTATAGATGTAACATTTTTATTGTTATATCTTAAATGCAAAAGACTCTTTGACTTATTGCCGTGGATAATAGGATCTACATTAGTACCAGATTCTTCGTGCTCAAGGGCAATAACAAACTTTTTTTCACTAAAAGCTTTAGCAATTTCGTATCCAACTTTGCTGTCAGATTTAGAAACTTCAGCAATTACAATATCTGTATCTTTTAAAGCTCTATCTGAGTGAGCTAAAAGTTTAGCAGCATTTTCTTTTGTTTTTGCATTTTGTCCTGAAGTGTCTACTACGTTGTGTCCTAATTTTTTTAAGTAAGAGACACCTTCTGTGAAAGCCTTAATATCCTTTTCTTCAAAGTTCAAAGGCAATGATACATAAATTTTCATTCCGCAAATCATTAAATTTTATATATAGGAATTATATCACTGTGCAGCCAAGAAAGTAAACAGTAATAAGTAATTATATAATAATATGTAGCCGATACGGACCTTTCAACATTAAAGGAATTTCTGGTATATTGTATAGTATCATTAGATTTTCTTAACGGATGTTTGGATTAAATAAGAATAAAAAATCTGCGCCTAGACAGTCGAATTATCATCTATCAGTAGACATAGGAACTGAATATATAAAGTCTGCAGTTTTTAAAGTTGAAGATGGCGATGTCGTTATTCTAGGCTACAGTCGTATAAAGCAGAAAGAATCCTCTATGTATGCTGCTTTTATTATCAATTTGCAATCTGTAATAGAGAGTTGTGATAAAAGTATTGGAGAAGCAGTAACTCAAGCTATGGAACAGGAAGGTCCTAATTTTGAGATCCCTACAGATGTGATTATTGGAATTGCCGGAGAATTAGTACACGGTGTAACGATTATGGTGAATGTAGAGCGAGATAACCAGGGAAGCAAGATAACAGAAAAAGAGATTGAAAAATTTGTAGATAAAGTTAAAAGATACACCTTTTCAAGTACGATTGATGAAATCTCACGAGAGATGGGGCTTAAAGCAAGCCAGGTTGTAGAAGTAAGTACTGTAATAAACAGTGTATACATCGATAATGTAAAGGTGACCAATCCTGTGGGCTATTCAGGTGCTGAGCTCGTGTATAAAGTGTTTTCTACTTTTGCACCTAAGATTCACTTGGATTCAATTCATCAGGTAACTAATGCGCTTAATTTAAAATCAACAAAAATTGTAGTTGAGCCTTATGCACTAGCTGTTGGTTTGAAGAATATGAAAGAGCCAAATGCTAATGCAATAATTATTGATGTAGGAGGTGGCACAACAGACGTAGCTTTAGTAAATAATGGCGATATTATAGGTACTAAAATGTTTGCTGTAGGTGGAAAAGTATTTACAAAAAGAGTTCAAAAAGAGTTAGGGGTGGATTATGAAGAAGCTGAAAAAATAAAGATTGATTATTCTAATGGGGCAGCAGCCAAAGATGTTGATTTGAAGCTTTCTAAAGCTTTTGAAATGGATATTTCAACCTGGTTGACCGGTGTTGAAATAGCTTTAGAAAGCTTCCAAGATGTCAAAGAATATCCTACTCAAATATACCTTTGCGGTGGAGGAGCATTATTGCCGGAAATCCAGGAAGGGCTTTTAACTTACCCTTGGTTGCAAACATTAAACTTTAAAAAGTTTCCGAAAGTAAATTTTATATTCCCAAATAGCGTAAGTAATATAATAGATAAAACTAAATCTGCTACGTTGCCGATGGATGTTACTCCACTGGCGCTAGCAAGAATGTATTTAGAAAAATAATATGTCGATATCATCATCAGAAAAAGTATTCGTTGACCCAAAGGATGAAATAACCTTTGTAGTTGAACGTCTTTTAAAAGCAGAAAAAGATAGAATAATTTTAGTTGTTCCTCAAAACTCTTTGCTGCTGAGCAGTATTGTAAGTATAGATATTTTATTCAGGAAGCTTTTGAAAACTAAGAAGTTAGCAGTTATTGTTACAGAAGATGAATATGGAAAAACAATTGCCGCTAAAGCCGGCTTTGTTGTGGTTGATAAAGTAAGCCAAATCACAAGTGAGCAATGGAATCTTTCTTACAGTAAAAAGCTAGATGTAACTGAGGTTTTAGAAAAACGTAAACAAGCTTTACTTGAAAATATTGGTAATAATAAAAGTGTAAAAGAAGAAGTAGAGGAATTACCTGAAGTTCCCGGAACTCCAGATGAAGACTTTTCAGTAACTGAGGAGGAGCTTGATCAAAAAGCTGAAGAAATTAATGAAGAAATGCAAGATGAAGCTATGGAAGAAGAAGCTGAAGAGCAGTATGAGGATGCAGTTGAAGAATCAATAGAATCTGAAGCAGAAGAACTTTCTGAAGAAAAGGCATTAGTAGGATTAAGCGGACTTGTAAATCCTTTAGAAAAAACGGAAGCTCAGTCTGATGAAGAAGCAGAGCTAGAATCATCATTAAAAAAATATGAAAAACCAAGACGTGAAGCTAAAGTTGTTGACCTTGGGGGTATTAAGCTAATTTCTGGCGGCGACATTAAATCTTTCATTGATAGTGAAGAAGATGATAAAATGGCAGATGTTAAACCTTTAAATGATATGGCAGACGATTTTAATGTAAATAGAAAGATAAAGAGAGTAGGATCATCATCTTTTACCGGAAAAGATTTTACAAGGCAAGTTTCAACCAAAGGAGGGCTCACTTCTTTATTATCCAAATTAAGTCTGAAAAGACGAAATTCTGATTTTAGAGACGAAACTACCGACTTTATAAAAAAAAAGAATAGAAGAAAGATCCTCTTAGTTACTTTTATTGTCTTTTTACTCTTATTTGCTAGTGGAGGATATCTACTTGCATTCCAGTTTTCTTCGGTTGATGTAAATATAAAAATCAGATCTCAGGATGTAAGTACATCTGCAGCTGTATTAATAGGTACAACCGTAGAGGAAGCAAGCTTTGAAGATCCTATTGAATTACCAGCAAAACAATTTGAAATCAAATCTGAAAACTTAAGTATGTCTAAAACTGGTACTGCAGATGGAGCAGGTAAAAGAGGTAATAAGGCAAAGGGTGTTGTTACAATCTATAATCTAGAAACACAGGGTATTACATTACCTGCAAAGACTAAGTTTACAAACGTAACTAATAACAAGGTTTACTTATTAGTTTCGGCAGTTACCTTGGATCCTGCAACAGTTGCGTCAAATATAAAAACTCCATCTTCAAAGGATAATATTGCTTTAGAAGCTGAAACATTTGGCTCTGATTTTAATATTGTAGTATCAGATAAAACAAGATTTAGCATTGAAGGATACAGCCAGGAGGAAGAATTGAGTGCAACCGCATTTCAATCTTTTGAAGGAGGGACATCGGAGGATTTTGTGTCTGTATCAGAGGAGAACTTTAAAGCATTAAAAGACACAATGCTTCCAGAGCTTAAAAAACAAGGGCTTGATAGACTAAAAAATTCTCTGGAGGCGGGTTACATGCTTATAGAGCAAACAGTGATTTATGATGAATCCCAAGAAGCAGAAGCTTTGCCAAAAGTAGGAGAAGAGGCAATAGATAATACTTTTAATCTTACGATCCAGTTAGGAATTAAAGGCTTGGCAGTAAAAACAGAAGATTTAACAGAAGCTATTAAAGCAGTATTAAAAGAAAACGCTGAAACTGATACCGACAATGAACTGGAAGTTGCGGAAGTTAAAGAGCCTCAGATCGACAATGTTGAGAAAATTGAGACTGACAGTGAAGATAACGTATCGTACAGGCTTACTGTTTCGTCAAAAGGATCAGTAACCACACAAATAACTCAAGACCAAATGAAAAAAGATATTTCTGGTCTATCAGTATCACAGGCTAACGACTACTTTAGATTAATCGACTATATTGAAGAATATAGAATTGATTTTAGTCCAGGGTTTGTTCCTGAATCTTTAAGAAGAGTTCCTGCTGAGATCTCAAGGATTAATATACGTACTAGATAATATGGACTTCATGTCCGTCTTATAAAGTTTTACCATTACGAAAGTTCATAATTTTATCGACTAGATAACTATATTTTGCTTTATTTTCTATATTAAAAGTTATTAAATGAGAAAGTTCTTCGCCTGCCAACAAAGTATTTCGCAATCTAGTGTCCGTAAAAGAACCTATATTATCTTTAAAATATAATAGTTCAGTACATAATGCTGCTAAGAAAGAAATTGTTATCTTTTTGTCTAAAAAGTTTTGGATGGCCTCTTTAAAGATATTACGAACGTTGTCTTCTGTTTTATTTTCGTAATAACCTATCTTTTGAAGATAGCTAATAGCCTCATCAATATCTTTGATTCTTTTTTTCTCCATAAATATATTATAAAAGGAAGTATGTGCTGGAGCAATGATATGCCCCAGCACTTGTTCTCACTAGCTAACTGCTAGTTTTGCGTAATGCTGCCGTCAGAGTGGTCGGTGGTGTGAGCATCATATGTGTTACCGGCGTTATCACTGTCGAAGGAATGATGTCCTCCATCCCACCATCCGGTATTGTGATGATGATCGCCCTCTGAGTAGCTGTGAAAGCCTTCCACATCAGGCCCGTCCCACTTTGACCCTTCTCCTGTATGGTACGATACGGCATTTCCGTCTTTATCATACGTATAGAATCCAGGATCAGCCATTGTGTAATACCTCCGTATTACTAAACCTGGCTTATGCACAGGTTAGTGAAATATTAAAGGAAAGGAGAATAATTATCCTTGTACTATACTACAAATTAGTGAAAAATTTAGTAAGAATGTAGTGGGTATAAAAGAATACCAATATTGACCATATTCACCAACCTCTGATATTATTAGCAATATCTTTAGTCAGGTGCTAACGGTATTATAAATTAAATTATTTTTTAAGTTTTACTTATGTCTAAGATCAATATAAAGCCGATAGGCGAATATATCTTAGTAGAGCCTCTAGAAGAGGAAGAGAAGACTGCTTCAGGACTATTAATCCAAAGTTCAGGTAAAGGTGAAAGACCTCAGCGTGGTAAAATAGCTGCATTGGGTACAGGAAAAAGAGATGATAGCGGTAAGTTGATAGATTTTAATGTTGAAGTAGGCCAAGAAGTACTATTTAAAAAGTATGCTCCAGAAGACATCGAATTAGATGGAAAATCTTACCTTCTTATGAAGGAATCAGATATTTTAGCAGTAATTAATTAATAATTTTTAACCTTAACTATTATGGCAAAACAAGTTACATACAACGAGGACGCCAGAAAAAGACTTAAAGCTGGTGTTGATAAATTAGCAAATGCTGTAAAAGTAACACTAGGCCCAAAAGGTAGAAATGTAGCTATCGAAAAGTCTTATGGAGTTCCTCATATTACAAAAGATGGAGTTTCAATTGCTAAAGAGATTGAATTAGAAGATAGAATTGAGAACCTTGGTGCAAAAATCTTAATTGAAGCAAGTAGCAAGACTGCTGATGCAGCTGGTGATGGAACAACAACTGCTGTTGTTTTAGCTCAGTCAATTTTATCTGAAGGATTTAAAAATGTTGCGGCAGGTGCAAATCCTATGGAAATTAGACGCGGAATTGAAAAAGGAGTAAAAGTAGTTGTAGAGTTTTTGACTGATGATAAATATCGAAAAAAGGTTAAAGGAAAAGAAGATTATGAAAGGGTAGCAACAATTTCAGCAAATGGTGACAAAGAAATCGGAGAAATGCTTGCTAGCATTATTGAGAAAGTTGGTCCACAAGGTGTTATTACTGTAGAAGATGGACAAACTTTTGGTTTAACAGAAAGATTTGTAGAAGGAATGCAGTTTGACAAGGGTTATGTTTCCCCTTACTTTGCAGTAAATTCAGAAGATCAGGTTGTTACATTAAATAAGCCTGCAATTTTAATTACAGATAAAAAGATTTCGATAGCAAAAGAGTTATTTGGTGCATTAGAAAAGGTTGTTTCAACAGGTGTTCGAGATGTTTTGATTATTGCTGAAGATGTTGAAGGTGATGCGTTAGCAAACCTAATAATCAATAAGATTAAAGGTAATTTAAATGTTGCTGCTGTTAAAGCTCCAGCGTTCGGAGATAGAAGAAAAGCAATGCTAGAAGATATCGCTATTTTAACTGGCGGTAGCCTTGTTACCGATGAATTAGCAAAGACTATTGAAAACATGGAAGTTGAGGACTTTGGTAGAGCCGACAAAGTAATTGTGTCTAAAGAAGATACAACAATTATTAACGGACTTGGTGAGCCAAAAGCATTAAAAGCAAGAATCGCTTTAATTGAAAGTGAGATTTCAAAAGCAACTTCCGATTACGATAAAGAAAAATTGCAAGAAAGACTTGCTAAACTTTCTGGCGGTGTTGCTGTATTAGAAGTTGGTGCAGCTAGTGAAGTAGAGCAGAAAGAAAGAAAAGATAGAATTGATGATGCTTTACAAGCTACAAGAGCAGCAATTGAGGAAGGCGTTGTTGCAGGAGGAGGTGTAGCATTACTAGATGCAAGAAACGCATTAGATAGTGTGGAATTAGATTCAGAAGATGAAAAAGTTGGTTTAACAATTTTGCGAAAAGCATTGGAAGCCCCATTCAGACAAATTCTAGCTAATGCAGGAAAGGAAGCCGCTTCTTATATTAACGAAGTTAAAGGCGGAATGGGCTATGATGCAAGAAAAGATGAATTTGTAAATATGACAGAAGCTGGAATTATTGATCCAGTAAAAGTTACAAGAACTGCATTAGAAAATGCTTCATCTGTGGCAATGTTGCTATTAACAACAGAAGCTGTTGTAAGCGAACTACCAAAAGAAGATGATCATGACCACGGAGCTGCAATGGGTGCTGGCGATATGGGTATGATGTAATAGGTATAAATAGATCGTGTTTAAAGCGCCGGCGTTAACGCCGGCGCTTTTTTATCCCTTAATTTCAAAACCCTAATAATATATACTGTTGAAAGTAAGTAAGTATTTTTATGGCGAATTTATTTTTTGTTTTTTCCTGGTGGTATTTATCGCTAGTTAAAGATTTTTGGGAAGACTACGTATTAGGTAGATTTGTTTATAACCTTAATTTGACTAATACTTTGCCGATGGCAAAGAATATTTCACAGCCATTATTTCAAGATAATTCAGGAATTGGTAAATTTGTAAGCTTTATTATTAGATTTATGTGGATTGGAGTGGGATCGTGTATAAGCTTGGTTGTTACAATTCCATTCTTACTTTTTGGAATTTCATTAGCAGTATTACCGTTTTTACCAATTATTCAGTTAATAAGGTATATAGTACTTAGTTTATGAAAGGAAATGTAGTTTTAGCAAAGTATAAAAATGCAAAAATTGTAGTTGATCTGCATTCTCTATCTTATTTTAGAGGCGATAGACTATCGGTATATAGAACTGAAAAAAGTGCTTCGAGGCTGCTTGATCTTTTTACGCTTATTCTTATAGCAGTACCTGTAGGATTATTAGTATTACAAGGTAATCTTGGTTTAGATATGTTCCTAAATCCAACATCTTTGTTAACCTACTTACCATTTTTAGGTATTTATACTTTCATCATTGCATTATTTTTACGCAGAAACCGCGATAAATTCGATACATCTATTAAAAAATTTGATCTACTTAAAAAGGTTAAACAAATTGAAAGCGGAAAACAGATAGAACTTTATATAGATGAGTTCATGGATTTTGAAACTTTAGTAATTATTGATAAGACGTTAGTAGATAACAACTATCCATTTATTGTAAACCTTACTCGTTTGCTTATTGAACATAAAGAGATTCAATACTTTTTAAAAAATAGGCTAGGAGTAAATGTAGATAAATTTATTGAGTTATTAAAACAGAATGAAAATAGTCAATCATATAAATTCAGTGATGCTCATAAAACACTTTTTCTATACTTATTTGATGAAGCAATAAAAATAGAGTCAAACAGCATTAATAAGTTCATACTATTTTTTGTTCTTAATAAGTATTTTTTAAAACCAATATATTTTGATTTAGGTGTTTCAGAGTTAGAACTTGAAGGGTTAAGAGTTTGGTTTAAAAATGAAACTAAACAAAAGGAATATTACGAAAGATGGGAAAAGTTATCGAAGTTAAAACCAAAGGGCGATGTAAATAGAGCATATACCTCTAGAGTTACTCCAGTACTTGATGAATATTCTGAAGATTTTACTAAAGAAGCAGCGACTGGCTATTTTATGTTAACAATAGGTAAAGAACAGGAAATGGCTAGACTTTTACAATCAATGGAGCGAGGACGTGCAACTGCATGTATGGTTTTAGGAGATCCGGGTGTTGGCAAAACTAGGTTTATTAGACATTTAGCTACTAGAATGGTTGTAGAAGATATTCCGAATTCTTTATACGATCATAGACTTTTAGTTGTTGATTTAAATAAAGTGCTGACTCAGGTTGGTTCAGTTGATATCTTTAAACAGACTTTACAGAAAATGTTTGAAGAGGTCAGATATTCCGGAAATATAATTCTGGTTTTAGAAGAATTTACACAAATACTAAATATACGTGAAGACTCAAAACTAGAGGTTGTAAATTTAATTACAAATGCAATCGATGCATTGAATTTAAAGATTATTGCAACAACAAATAATGCAAATTATTCCAAATATGTTAAGCCCATTAAAACATTGGCAGCAAGTTTTGATGTAGTACATTTAAAGGAACCAGCTTCTAATGTTGCTCTTCAAATTTTGATCGATGAAGTTCCAAGAATTGAAAAGAAATATAAGACAAGTGTTAGAGTAAACGCTCTAAAAAGAATTGTAGAATTTGCTCCTAAATTTGACCAAGATAGAGTAATGCCAGATAAGGGTATTGATCTTTTGGAAGAAGCCTGTCTTGCAGCAAAGAATCAAGGTCTGGCTTTCTTAGACGTTGCTACAGTTGATGAAGTTTTATCCGATAGAGTTGGCGTTAAAGTTGGAAATTTGTCTGAATCAGAAAGCCAGACCTTGATGAATCTATCTATTCAAATGCATGAACGGGTTGTAGGTCAGCAAGAAGCAATTGATGCTGTAGCATCTGCAATAAAAAGATCACGATCAGGTCTGTCTGCCGGTAAAAAACCGATTGCATCTTTCTTATTTTATGGACCAACCGGAGTTGGAAAAACAGAGGTAGCCCGAACATTAGCTGATATATATTACGGTAGTGAGAACTTAATGATCAGGCTTGATATGTCGGAATATCAAGAGGAACTGAATTTAAATAGGATAATCGGATATACCGATGATAAAGGCAACTTTATTGGCGGGTACTTAACAGAGGCTGTTCGTACAAGACCATTCTCTTTAATCTTATTAGATGAAATTGAAAAGGCAAATAAAAAGGTACTGGATTTATTCTTGCAAGTTCTAGATGAAGGCACCTTAAAAGATGGAATGGGCCGAAAGATTGATTTTACAAACACAATCATAATTATGACATCAAATATCGGCTCTAATCTTATTGCAAATGAGATTTTAAAAGGGCAAAAATATCATGAAGTTGAAAAATTAGTAGGTAGTAAATTACAGGAATCTTTTAGAATAGAATTCTTAAACAGATTTGATAAGTTGATAATGTTCAAACCTTTGTCTAAAATAGAAATTGAGCAGATTGTTACATTAATGCTAAAGAAAATAAATGATAACTTGATGCAGCGAGGAATAAGTTTTTTATGGAATGAGAGAACCTTATCTGAATTATCTGAACGTGGTTTTAGCCCAACATACGGTGCGCGAGAATTAAAAAGAATAATACAAGAAAATATTGAAGACAAGTTAGCAGATTTAATAATTCAGGGTAAGCTCAGAAGTGGTATGGAAGCTGTATTTGATGGACTAACTGTTAGAGATATTGTAAATTAATTTAAGACATATTTAATTATGAGTAAAAAAAAGTTTTTAACATTTGCGGTTGTAATAACTCAATTAGTAATTTTCTCAGTACCTGTTCTTGCTGGCGGACTAACTAATGTAAATCAAAATTTTCAAATTCCTAACCCAACTAGATATGGCAGTCTTGAAGATATTATTAATGCTGTAACAACTTTAATTAGACCAGTATTTATTATTGCTTTTGGAGCAATGGTTTTATACGGAGGTTGGATAAGATTAACTTCGCAAGGTAATCCGGATAAAGTTAAATCAAGCAGTCAAATAATAGTAGCTGCGATTGTAGGTTTTGCAATTGCTGTTTTTGCGCCAACAATAGTAGATTTTGCCGGAAGACTTTTAGGTATCCAGGGCGGCTTAATTCAGAATTAATATATCAGAATGAAAAAAATATTAATATTTGGAGTTTTAATCTTAAGCTTCTTAAGCTTTGATAGTGTGAGCGCAAATGGTGGCGATCCAGAGAACGAAATCGGTGGAGCAAACTGCCAAGCTCCATATTATATTCCTAATGCTTGCCCTGCGCCTTATAGGCCTGGAATATCTGGCGGATACACAGCAGACTTGAACTGCCAGCTTCAAAGAATTACTAGTCCTGGAACAAGATGCTGTCCTAATATATGCGTCAATGCTGACGGATCTAGACAGTCAGGTACATTGCCGGGAGAAGGTAATCCAGAGCTATTTAGAAGCTTTGAAGTTTTTAATACTACAATAAGGGTGAATCCAGATAATATCGGTACTATTATAAATATATTATTTACAACTGTCTTAGGATTTGTTTCGTTATATGCAATTGTTAGAGGAATCTATGTAACAGGTGTAAAGCGGACGATGGTTTCAACTCCCGATGAGATTGCTGCAATTAATCAAGAGCTGACAAATCTTGTACTTGGAGCAATTATTTGCTGGGGCTTTATAATAATAATACAGGTTATTGCCAACCTAATAGGTGTTGGGCAATTAAGCAACCTGGATATTAGTGGAGGAGATACAGGCGGAGTAGTTATAACTATAAAATAATATGAAGAAATATTTAATTTACTCAATAACTACATTTGCTATAAGCGTTAGCTTAATGGTTCTTCCAGTTCTTGCGCAAGATAGACCTGGTGGCCTTATTAATTCAACTACTTCTTGTGTAAATTGTAATATTGATGACGAACTGGCATTAGGAGAAATTAGAATACCAATATTCGCCAGCTTTATTGATTTTGATACTAATAATGCGAGTATTTTAAGCTGGCTTTCTTTTGTAGGAGCTTTAGCTACTATAGGTTTAGTTGTATTCTGGGTATTTTTACTTGTTAAAGCTGGAGTTAAAGGCTTGCAGAGTCAAGGCAATGCGGAAAACTTAGCAGTGGCATTTAAACAAGTACAATCAGTACTTCTGGGTGCTGCAATAACTTTGTTTTTCCCAGTAGTTTTAAGTGTAGTAGGTTTGTTGTTAGGAGTAGGAACAATATTCAGCTGGCCAAAGATGTTTCAATTTTGTAGCGATACCACTAATTACGAATTTTACTATCAGGCGCTTTTAGATAAAACTCAAAATACTGATGCTGCAGCTGCAGAAGCTGCTTGTCAACCTTTAGGAAATTAACAAAAAACTATGAAAAATCTTTTTAAAATTACAGCTTTTATAGCATTAACTTTATTATTAAAGGTTAATGTATTAGCCCAAACTGCTGCAGATGTTTTGCCGTGTGATCAGTATAATACATCTGTATTTGATGCATGCGGTGATGTAAATTCTCAGGTAACAAACTTAATAAAGGCTTTACTTGCTTTTATTTTTATAGCAATAATGCTTTATGGTGTTTTCTTGATTATTAAAGCGGCTGTTACTATAATAAGAAGTAACGGAGATCCAAGCCAGATAGAGGCAGGAGTTGGGATGATGAGAGGAGTATACATTGGCATTGGAATTATTTTTGTAGGTTTGATAGGATTAATAATAGTACTTGCATTCTTTGGTGCTGGTGGTATTCTAAATGTAACATTAAATGCGCCGGAGGGTACGCAAATACCTTTAATTACAAATTAATTTATTAAAAAAACTTTATGTTCAAAAATAAAGCTTTGATAACAATGATGGTAGGAGCATTCTTGCTAGCTGCCCCTGTGTTATCACCGTTATTAACTGTACGAGCTCAAAATCTTATTTGTACAGTGTTCCCGTTCATTAATAGTGTAAGTGCATTCGGAATTAATACTTTATGTACAGGAATTACTGACGATACAACTGGAAGTACAATTAGAAGTACATTCAATCTAATAGTATCTTTAATCTTTGTTGCAATAATCATCTTCTCGATTTATGTAATTATTAAAGCTGCTATTAAATATATTAGAAGTGAAGGTGATCCTGGAAAAATCGAAGAAGCACAGAAAGCTATAAAATCTGTATTCATAGGTATTGCAGCATTGTTTGTTGGCTTAATCGGTATTATTATTGTAATTGCATTCTTTGGTGCTGGTGGAGCATTAGATACAAATAATACAATTAACAACCAGACAAGTCCGTTATTAAATTCGATTTTGCAACCTTAAGCATAAGAGAATAATTTTAATAGAGATTATGAAAAGCCCCCCCCCGTTAATCGGGGGGCTTTTAGTTGCTTAGCAAATCTCTTTAATCTATTATAGTAGTAGATTATTAATATTAAGTCTAATGAAGAAAAAAACACTTCTGTACATATTTATTTTTGCTAATTTATTGTTTGGGAATTTTTTAACTTCAAGTGTAGATGCACAGTTACAATCTTTTGATTTTTCGGGTAACAATCCAGATAGCTATCAATGTTTTGATAAACAATCAGGTGAAGTATTAAGTGACAATCAAGGTACAGTAAAATTGACTGTAGCTGGGCCAGATAGTTTTGGAAATTACTTCTGTTGTCCAAACAATAGCATTAACGCAGCCGGCAACGATTGTTCAAACCCTACAGATAAAATTATTGCTCAATTAAAGCCTCCTGCACTACAGCAAATAGAAGTATGGTTTGTAAGAATCTTATATGCAATTTGGGGATTAGTTGCTTCATTATCATTCTTGCTTGTTGTAAAAATGGGTTTTGATTATCTGATTTCACGAGGTGATCCTACTAAAATCACAGAAGTTAGGAAACGTATTATCAATTATTTAATCGGATTTGCATTAGTATTCTTGGCAGTGCCGATTCTGACTACAGTATTTAGGTTACTTGGAATAAATGAATCGGCACAATGTTACAACGTAAATATGCCAGGCTTTCAGTTCTTTTATGGAAGTTTATGTACAGATCCTAAAGGTGTAATTGCTGCAAGGTTTTTAGCAGCTCCTTGTGTAGCTCTTCAAGAAGGTTTACAGCCTGAAGGTATTTTGTGCCAGGGCAGAGAAGGGATGGATTCTAACGATTGTCCTACAGGTTTTCTTGGATTGAATAGGGTTGATTTATTGTGCAGAGTTCAAGAGGGTGACAGCCCAGGAGCTCCTACCTGGTGTAGGAGAGAACGTGTAATGATTGGTACTGGAGATAATGCACTGACTCTATTTTGTAGATCGAGTTGTGATCCGTCTGCATGTACTAATTAGCTTTCTGTCAGATGTTTAAACTAAAAATATTCAAAAATGCAGATAGAGTAATTAATCTAGAGAATGAATCAATTTCTTTAGACGAAATGAATAAAGTTTTGCAGATTTTGAGTAACCAAGTTGTACAGGACGCCAGCTTGAGCTTTCAAGTGGCTGATAATACCGAATACACAGTACCATCGGAACAAAGTTTTTTTGAGATTCTTAAAGCTCAAGCTGGCATAATCCTTTCTGAACAAGCATTACAAAGTAGAGTTATTAATGCAGCTGCCATACAATCCGATGAATTTGTAAATAATATAAAAAGATTAGTATTAACTATTGACCCATCCTTACAATCTGAACTTGAAGCAAAAAAGCAACAAAAGACATCGCTATCGGGGCAGCTGCAGCAATCACTATCAGAAGAGGAAAAACAAAAGTTTGCTAGACTTCAGGAAGTTGAATCTAGAATTAAATCTGTACAGGAACAGGTTGATTTTTACCAAAATGAAAAGAAATTAAAGGATGAAATAAATAAGGAAATAAAGTCGTTGAAAACAGAGCAGGATACAATATCTCAAATGCTAAAGTCGGTAGAGTTGATTATTACAAAGAAAAACGAGCTACAAAGTAAAATAGATTCTTTTAATTCAGCTGCACCTTCTAAAGAAGAGGTTACAGATCTAAAAAGTAAAAAGATTGAGTTTACAAATACGAATCTATCTTCTAAAAGAAACGCACCAATCATAAACTCAGAAGAAGATGAAAATAAAAGACAACGGATATTTGAGGTTAATCCGACAGTGGTTCTAGCAATACTTAATATTGTTATTACGATTATCGGATTTCTCTATTCATACAGCTTTTCTGTCTTATTGGCTGGAATGATATTCTCTGTGATTTTAAGCTTACTGTATATAATTTCCCGATTCTATAAAGATGCGCTGGAAGGTTTACCTGCAAGTGAAGATGACTTAGCTTTAAGCGCACAGATGGTCCCCAATGTAGCTCCCGTAGCTCAGGTTGACAATGTTAGGAATTATTCAGATCCGAACTCTCAGCTTTTTATAAATTCAGCTTTACTTAATGCATTGAAATTAGAGATTGATTTATTAGGTCGAAATATTGAAAAAAACTTGAATGGTAAATCATACGAGACTTTACAAGCAGATCTAAAAGATATTTCTAGTAAATTAGCTCAAAAAAATACTGAAATAGAAGAGTTAAGTAGTAAATCTATTACCTCGGATGAATACTATAAAAAAAGAAGAGAGGTCGATATCTTAAAGATAGAAAAAGAGAATATTGAATTTGGCTTTAAAGGAAATTCGGAATCATTGCAGAAATCCTCACTTCTTGACCAAGAAATTCAGGCAATCTCAAAGAAAATAGAGTTAGCCACCCAAGTAAGCCAGTTTTTCCCAGTATTTTTGATAGATGCAGCAAGTGTGCCGCAGATTAGTAACCAGATTATATTAGTAAATCCTAAATAAGTTATAATCAGGTATGGATAAATTCAATCAAAGCGAGCAGAAACTAAATAAAGAACCACGGCCACTGCACTCTAATGGCATGGCTAATCCTTTTAATGGTTACTACTACTATCCCACAAATATGCAGCCGCCTCAAACTAATCGTGAATATGTAATGAGGATGCGTGAAAAGGAAGCTGATAAAATCGTACCTAAGAAAATAGGCCTAACTTGGGGCTCAATGATTTTAAAGCCTAATTTGGTATTTGAAACTCAAAATCCGGATGAAAAAGTATATGTACTGGTAAGAGCTCATTGGCTAACTAACCTAAGCTGGGTTATAAAAAACCTCTTTCTGATAATTTTACCTTTTATAGTTTCTTCAATTCTTGTAGCTTTTAATGCACAGATGGATATCTCCTTTTTAAGCAGCAAGGCAGCAACTATTTTAGCGCTTGTTTATTATTCTTTTATTTTTACAGATATTGTATCTCATTTTATTGACTGGTATTTTGATCCGTTTATTGTAACTGATCAGCGAATTATGGATTATGACTACCGGCCTTTTTCAAGCTACTCGGTTTCTGAAGTTAATCTGCAGGATATTCAGGAAGTTAAAGAGCGTTCTGCAGGAATTATCGGCGATATTTTTAATTATGGTAATGTTTTGGTTTACAGTGCAAGTGATAGAACTGAAATGGTTTGTTTAAAGGTACCTTCTCCTACAAAAGTAAGAGATATAATTACCGATTTATCTAATGTAGCAAAAACTTATAGATATGATAATCTCTGATTTATTAACACCAGAAATAATTGAATTTATAAAAATTATTGCAATCATTGTTGGTGTTATTCACATGTTTGCAGGATTTATTCTTGTGTTCCAAACTTTAAAGATGAATAGAATTATCAAAACAAGTAATGGACCAATCTTCGATTTAATATCAGTCGCATATATAGCGATTTTAATTGGAACTCTAATTTTGATTTTGTCTGCATAACTTTACAAATTTCTTTTTGATATACTGTTAAAAGACATTGTTAAGTTACTTAAGTATATGCAATTAAGAGCAGATTTTTTAGTCGGCACTCAATCTTCTAACTCGTGGGCTGGAGTTTATTACTTTAAACCTGAAAATTCCATTGAACCTCTAGAGCTTTTTGCAATTATTAAACTTGAAACAGCAAATAATGAAACTCGTTTGGAAGCATTAGCAAAAATGTTTTTGGATGAGCTTCAGAATTATTTATTCGAGGAAGGAAAAGAAGGTGATTACAACATTAGACTTGAAAATGCTGTATGGAAAATGAAATCCAAAATGGAAACTTTGCTTTCTTCAGATGAAAGATACGCTCAAAATGGTTTAGATATTGAGCTTGGGTTAGCACTTTTTGAAAAGAACTTTTTGTATTTGGGAGTAATCGGAGAAACAAAGGTATTTATTAAGAGAGGTGACCGCTATGCAGACTTATCTCAAGGCCTAACAGATGGAAGTATGATGGGCTTCTTAAAAACCGGAAGTTTAGAACTGGAAGAAGGGGATAGGTTAGCTCTTTCTACATCTACTGCAAATGATATTGATTCAAATATTATTCAAGAAGCTGTAAGTAATTTAAGAATAAAAGCTTTATCACCATTAGCATCTAAACAAGGTGCCGCAGTATTGCTTTTAGCAGATGAAAATGATGAGTGGAAAACCGCAGATGCTGATCCGGATGAAGTTTTAAATGAACCTTTAGCTGATTTAGCAGAGCCAGCAGAAGTTGCTGCTCAAGTTGAAGACGAAGAAGGTGAGTATATCGATGGTTCTGCTGGCTCTGCTAAATACATTCCAATTCAAGATGAGGATTTTGAAGCAGAAGATTCAATTGATGCTTTGGCTAATGTATCTGCTGAATCCGTAGAATTAGATGATGTACGTATAGAAGATGAAGAGGAGATAAATGTTCGATCATTAGCAGATGTTGAAGCAGAAATTCCAAGAGGTAAATTGTTAATGAGTCGATTAAGAGGCGGTTTAACACGTTCTATTGCAGCTGGTAGATCTAGTCTAGATAACCTGCGTACACAGACTGGTGCTCAAAGCGCAAGACCTGTGCCGATTGAAGTTGACTTTGAAGACGATGATGAACTTAGACCTTCAGGAGAAAAAAGGTTCAGTCAATTTCAAGAAGATCAATTTGAAGATGAAGATGTACTGTATGGGAGTACATCCAAATTTGGTGCAGCATCAGGCCCTGCTGCAGAGAGATTGAAAACATTTTCTCAAACAAAATTAATGCCTTTTTTGCAAAAAAGTAATAAAACTTATATTAAATATTTACGTGATATCGTAATAAAGATAAAAGATTTGATTGTTCGTTTCTTAGGCTGGTTTAAAAAAGAATTTATAGGTGGAGGTGTGGATGATAGACGAGATATGTTTGCTAAAGCAAGACGTAGAAAACGAAACAGAATTATATTGATAATTCTTGTGATCGTTTTAGGTGTGGTTATCATTAATTCAATAAACAATAGAAATATCCAATTACAGGAAGAATCTAGGGTGGAGCAGGTAAGATCGAATATCGATACCTATACTTCTGATCTTAATTCTATAATCAGAAGAATTCCATCTGCAACTTCAGATGATCAAAAAACAGAATTAGTTAATCAATTAGATAGTTTAAATAATAAATTTGAAGCTCAGAAAAAAGAAGAGCTATTCTTGGATGAAATTGATGCTGCACAGACAAAGATCCAAACTAATAAGGATGATATTTTAGGAATTGTAGGATTTAGTGAACCTTTGGTAATTGCAGATATCGGGAAGTTATATTCAGACGCGAATGTGACTGATATGGTATTTGCAGCAGGTGGTCTATATGTTTCAGATAAAGGAAGAAATACGATTTATCAAGTGGGCACTCAGGAGAATTCCCAGATAAATCAAATAGCAACGAATCTGAGTGCCCCATACACACTAACAAAGAATGTAGCGGGTGACGTTATATTCTTTGATACCGATTCAACAAGTGCAGTTGGCAAGATTAATCTATCTGGAGATGGAAGTGTTCAAAGGATTCCTGGTCTCTCTCAATCTGTTATTGGAAATGTTACTAAAGCAGCTGTCTTTAGTGGTAATGATGCCTTATACGAAATACATCAAAATCACCAACAGATATTTAAAAGAGATAAAGATGCTGACGGTTATGTAGGTGGAGGCGCAGTATATAATGTTCAGAATCCTCCTAATTGGAAAACTGATCCAGAATTTGGAAGTGCAATTGATATTACAGTTCCTTACGAAATCTATACATTAATTAGAGGTAAAGGATTGCGCAGATACTTAGCAGGAGGCGAAAATACAATTACTGCCGATAGTTTTGTTAATACAATACAGAAAGATATAGATTCTATTTCTAATGCTACTGCCATTGACATTGATGGTAAACTTTTAGCGGTTGCCGATCCAAATAACCGAAGGGTTATGCTTTTTACAATCGAGGACTCAGATGCTAAAAACTTAATCTATAATACTTCATATATTTATAGAGGCAGTGATTCAAATATATTTAAAAATATTAAAGAAGTAGTTGTAAACGAGGCAAGTAGAGCAATCTATGTACTGGATGGTACCACAATAATAAGGTTGGATATTTAATTGTAGATGAAAGTTCTAGCAAGTAATAAAAAGGCATATTTTGACTTCGACGTTTTAGATACCGTTACAGCTGGAATCAATTTGCTCGGATGGGAAGTAAAGTCTGTTAAAGCTGGTAAAATCAGCCTTGCTGGGGCATATATCAAAAATGTAAACAATGAAATGTTTTTAGAGGGTGCAAATATTCCAATGTGGAAGTTTGCAAGTAGCTCATCTAAAGTAGATGAGAAGCGCAGAAGAAAGCTATTATTAACTAAAAGACAAATTACTGTGCTAGCAGCTTCAGTAAAACAGCCTGGTATTACAATTGTTCCTTTAGAAGTAATACAGGATGATAGAGGTTTAGTAAAATTAAATGTTGCATTAGTAAAAGGACGAAAAAAATTTGATAAAAGAAATGTTATTAAGGAAAAAGATATAAAAAGAGGAATCGAAAGAGATAGAAAAAAATATAATATATAAATATGAATAATCAGACAGTTGCTCAAAATAATGATATAGAAGTACTAAAACTGGTAGAAAAGTTTGGTTTTAAGTTCTTTGGTTATGACGAAAGCGGACTGACCTTAGTAGTTGCGCCAAATGGGCAGGTTGTGCTTTTAAGTGTTGCATATGATTTTGTAAAAACTCAAATTGCTAATTCTCAGGCTAGCGGGTCTAATGGAGGAATGGAATCTATGCCTAATATGCCTGCAGTGCCTCAAGTGATAGATTCTAATATAGAAACCACAGTTGAAAAAGAAAGCTCAATAGAAAAGTCTGTTGAAAAACAACAAGAGGCAGCTATCCAACAAGCACAACCTGCCCCAACACCAGCTACAATACAAGTTGCCGCTAAGTCGGAAGAAGCAGAATCTCCTTACGGAGATGGCTTTAAGCCTCCAATAAATCCTGTTTATATTAATAAAGCAATTGAATATATTAAGCGGAACAGCAAAAAATCTTTAAGCTCAACTTCTAAGTGGCTTTCTGTTCAGTTTCAAAAATTTATAGAAGAACAGGGCTTGTCAAAAAAGTAAGTCGCATAAATCCTCTTACCTCAACTGGTAAAATAATCTATAATAAATCGAATTAGCAGTATATAAATGTTTGGAACTCAATCCGTATCAAATCTTAATACACAAGAAATTGTTTCTGCGAGTGCTGTACAAAGCGCTGCAGTTATAATTTTTGTTTTATTAGCACTCGCAGTTATAGGTGGCTTTCTTCTAGTTAAATATCTTCAGGGCTTTAAACAGGCAGTTTTAAAACGTAAAGGGTTAGGTTTAGTTTTCTTTGAAGTAAAACTGCCTAATTCAAATGATGTTGAAATTAGAGCAGCAGAGCAGATGTATACAGGGTTGTTAGGTATAGGAGAGGAACTTAAAGGATTTAAGAGCTTTATTGGCGCAAGAAAGTTTGTAAGTTTTGAAATAGTAGCATTTAAAGAGTCTATTAAATTTTATGTGGTGTGTCCTAAAAGTATTGCAAATATTGTTGATAGACAAATTAACAGTACATACCCTCAGGCTGAAATTAATCAGGTTAAAGAATACAACTTATTTCCTGATGCAGCATACGCTTCATATGCTGCTTTAAAACTTGATAAAGATACTAGAATACCATTTCAGACCTATGAAGAGCTTGCAGTTGATTCAGTTGGTGCGCTAACAGATATTTTCAGTAAGCTTCGTGATAACGAAGGGGCAGTTTTTCAAATGATAATTTCCCCAGCGGGCTCTAAATGGCGTAACGAAGCAAAAGATTTTGTTAAAAAGCTCAGAGAGCCCGCTAAAGAAGGCGAAAAAGCATCAAAGCCTAAATTTGACGACGATACGATTTCATTGATGGATAAAAAAGCAGATAAATCTGGCTTTTATACAGATGTACGAATCGTTTGTATTTCGGATACTAAATTTAGTGCAGACTCCAGCCTTGCTAACTCTTTAAGTCTTTTTGATCAGTTCTTAAAAGAAGGTGGAAATAAATTTAAAAAGATGAAAGATAAAGAAGTAGGCACTATTGCTGAAGATGTAATATACCGAATACCAAGGCAGTCTATGATTTTAAATACAGCTGAACTAGCCACTTTATTTCACTTCCCAAATAAAAATGTAGAAGCGCCTCACATAAAGTGGCTTCTAGCAAAAAAAGCTCCTGCTCCAGATTTTGTGGCAAGCACTTATCAAAAAGACTATATGTACGTAGGCCGTAACTCGTTTAGAGGACAATTTAAAGAGATCTTTATTAAACCTGAAGACCGCTTAAGGCACTTTTATGTTATTGGTCAAACTGGTACAGGTAAATCTGCATTTATGTCGGGAATGATGATTAGAGATATGAAGTTGGGTCACGGATGCGGATATATTGACCCACACGGAACAGATGCTGAAAAATTATTACAACAGATCCCTCCTGAAAGAGTGGAAGATGTTGTAATCTTTGATCCTTCAGATTTAGAGCGCCCAGTAGGTTTGAATATGCTTGAGTTTAGCAATCCGGCACAACGTACACTTGTTACCAACGAAATGTTGAATATTTTTGATACATTGTACAATCTGAAAGTTACCGGAGGCCCAATGTTTGAACAGTACTTCAGATATGCAATTATGCTTTTAACAGATGATATTGAATCGGGCTCTACTTTAATGGAGATCCCAAAAATATTTGCAGATGACGGCTATCGAAACTACAAGCTGTCAAAATGCACAGACCAAGAGGTGATTGACTTCTGGCGAAAACAGGCAGAGCAGGCTACAGGAGATGTTGGATTAAAGAATGTTACTCCATACGTTGTTTCTAAATTAGCTCCATTTTTGACTAACCAGTATGTAAGGCCGATTATTGCTCAGCAGGAATCAACAATAAACTTTAGAAAAATAATGGATGAAGGCAAGATCCTTATTGTTAAATTAACCAAAGGTAAGATAGGTGAGTTAAATGCAGCATTGCTTGGTATGATAATAGTTGGTAAGTTTCTTGTTGCAGCTCTTGAAAGGGAAGGGACCGATGAAAAATCTAGAAATCCATTCTATTTATACATTGATGAGTTTCAAAACTACTTGACCGACGGAATCAAAGTTATTCTATCTGAGGCTAGAAAGTATAGACTTGCTTTAACTTTAGGTCATCAATACGTAGGCCAATTAGTGAGAGAAGGCAATAATACAAGTATAAAAGATGCTGTTTTCGGTAATGTTGGCAATAAAGCCGTATTTAGAGTGGGGGCCGATGATTCAGTATTCCTATCTAAAGAGATGGGTGAAACTGTAGATGAATCAGATCTTCAACAGATTGAAAACTTCAATTTTTATTTTAGAATGCTAGCAGACGGTAAACCAACACCTGCATTTACTACTAGATCATTTTATGGTGATTCTCCATACGATATGATTGGACAGTCAAATCCACAAATAGCAGATGTTGCTAAACAGATTTCCAGACTTAAATATGGTAAAGATAGGAATATTATTGAAAATGAAATTAAGCTCAGAGGAACCTTTATTAAAGAAAAAACTGAGGAAGAAAAGAAGCCAGCTTCATTATTTGGCGGTGGTTTAGGCGGTTTCTAAATAATGAGATCTTTATTTGATACCCCAACTATAGAATATTGTGAAAAAGCGATTAAAGGTATTATTGCCAGAAATTTAGATTTATACGGCGTCATTTGTGATTCTTCAAATTTATTAAATGGCAGAGCCGTACTTCATTACGTATCTACGATTTCTATAATGCTCTTATTCTTATACTATAATAAAGTTATCTATAAACGAAAGTGAAAATTTGAAAGCTTTTTGCTATACTTTCCTTACTTTACCAGCGTTTACATTAAGTATGCACAGTAGGCCTGTAGCTCAGCTGGTTAGAGCACGGTTCTTTAAATTTGCGAATAATTTGGGTTTATGGGGGCAACTGTCTTATTTCGACTAGGCCTGTAGCTCAGCTGGTTAGAGCACGGTTCTTATAAAGCCGGGGTCCGCAGTTCAAGTCTGCGCAGGCCTAGTCGGGACAAGAATCTACCCATAAACTATCCATGTTGCAAATTTCTCTTTAAAGCCGGGGTCCGCAGTTCAAGTCTGCGCAGGCCTACTGTGCATACTATTTAAACATACTTCAATCATTGCAACATTCCTGAATGTCATCTAAACTATAGCAAGAGTAATTATTGTGTATGTTTAGTACCAAAAATTTAACGAAAGTTTTAATATTCCTTATGGTAAGTTTGGCAGTCCCAAGCGTATTATCAGTATATAAAGATATCTTTGACGAAGCAGTAGCTGCAGCAAGAGCAAATCATTTAGGTTCTGACGTGTTAGGTGTTCAAACTACAAATAATCCAGGTGTTTCTAAGTCTCGTCAGCGAGTTCTTTTAGACTTATTTCCACAACGTTCTGGCCAAATTAGAAACTTAAGCCAAAGACCATTTAGGTTTCCTGGAGCACAAGTTGCAAACCATGAGCCCCTTGTAAACAATAAAAAGCTTGAAAATCCATGTACAGAAGGCTGCCATAATAACTATATTTATAAGTTCGTTTTAGATAAAGGAAAAGTAACTACTGTTAATGGAGAGATAGTAGATAATTTCTTCTTTGCTTATGCAGGTGTTACGGGGGATACAATAAGTTTCTATAATGGTAATGATTTTGACATGCTTAACGTCAAGCTTACAGTGACGTGGTTAGATAGCGAGGGTAATGAACATACAAGCCTTTATGAGCCGTCAAGAATTAACTCCACTGATCCTTTAGTGTCAGTAGTCTGTGGAAGGCTAGATGAAGATGGTAATGTAGAAGAAGTTATCACATTTCCAGATGGTAGCTGCAATATAATAAAGAAGAAGCAATTTCTTGTTACTAAAGTTGATAATCCAGAAACTCCACTTAAATCAATAAAGAGTATATTAGTTCAATTTACTGATGTTTGGACACAAGAATTTGATTCAACAGATTTCTCGGTAGCTACTTTACCGGAAGAGTTTATTCCTTAATACTGTAAATTACAGTTCTGTAACTTTATCATCGCCCGTTGCTCGGTATTTCTTTGTTAGAAGTTCTAAATATCTGGTTGTAGTTCCAATATTCTTATGGCCAACGATTTCAGCTAATTTAGAAATTGAGATCCCGTAAGACAACTGATTTACTATAAAAGTGTTTCTTAGATCGTTTATACAAGCATTTTTGATTTTTGCTCTAATGATGACTCTATCAATAGCACTTCTAATATTTCTGATTTCAATATTTTTCCCCGATTTTGTAGAAAATAAAGGGGCGTTTGGCTTTTTAGCAAAAGGATAAGTATTTAGGTATTCTCTAAGTTCTACTGCTATTTTAGAGTTTAATGGGACTGTTCTTTCTTTGTTGCTTCCAAACTCAGAGATGTAAACATAAGGCTTAGGCTCATCTAAAAATACATCTTTGATTTTTATTCTAGATACTTCACCTATTCTTACTCCTGTTTGTAATAGAAATTCAATAAGCATATATATTTTAGGATTTTCTCGGCTTTCTTCTTTTAATGCCAAGTATTCAAGTTTTGTTAAAAATCTTTGTTTTTTAATCCTAAATTTAGGATGAGAGATATTTAATGTAGGATTTTTATTTACATATTTTTTTTCTTCAAGGAATTTATAAAAAGTCCTTATACTATTTAGCTTTCTTGAGATTGTTTTAGGAGAAAGAGAGTAGGTAGTTTGTAAAAAATTAAGCCCATGCTTAATATCATCCTCTGTAAAATCAACAAGAGATTTATTAACATTACTTTCAGAGAGCTGGGTAACATCATTTTGGTAAGCAATTAATGTTGACTTCGCTTTTCCTCTTCTTCTAAGATAGTTAATAAAGTCACTTATCAATTTTTCAGTTTCCATAAATTATAGGATATGGTTTATAAGTGACAAAATATTAACATGGGTATATTATAGGGTCAACGAGGTTTAAAATTTATGCCAGGACTATTTAAAAGAGCCCTACAAAAAGCAAGAAGTAACTTAAGCGAAGTCAAGTTTGACGGTGTTGTACTGTCTATTGCTCTAGGCTTCTTAGTATTGGTGATTGCCGGTAATATCATTAGGATTTTTACTAATGGTCAAAGCAATTATGCAACATATCTAGAAGAAGGGACGGACTTAGAAAAACTGCTCGAGAAAAATCAAGTATTGAGTGAAGAATATAAGTATGTGACTTCTGATGAGTATAAAGCTCTATTGCTTCGAGATGCTCAAAATTTGGCTAAGCCAGAAGAGAACTTATTCAGTACCAAAGATAAGGCAAGTTTCTTCTTTGAAGAGCTTGAATACTTAGATATTCAGGATAAAACAGAGTTTTCGGATTGGTGGGCTAAATTGATAGCTTGGTGATTCTTTGGTATAATCCAATGCATTTAAAATTAATGATCGCGGGGTAGAGCAGTGGCAGCTCGTCAGGCTCATAACCTGGAGGTCGTCCGTTCGAATCGGACCCCCGCAACCAAAAGCCCCTACACGTTTGTAGGGGCTTTTGAATTTTTATTCAGACATAAAATGGATATTTTTGATAAAATCCTTATGTTCATTAATGTCAGGGTAGCTTAGTCGGTTAAAGCACGGGATTCATAAACCCGAGAGCGGCGGTTCGATTCCGCCCCCTGATACTTTTTTGCTCCCAAAAGGTATACTTACGATATAATAAACAGATTAATAGATAAAAATATGGACAAACAAAAGAATAAAGACCAGCAATCACAGCAAGAGGTCGATAGAATTTCCGAAGAGATTATTAATAAGCTTAAATCTGCTCAAAAAAAGGGTAGACGTCCAAGCAGAAGTAATATATTAAGAATAAATCCCTTGATTCCTATTATTGCTATTTTTGTACTTCTTTTAATAGGGGTAAGTATATTTAATAGATCAGATAATTCTGCTTCATTAACTACACTGGATTCAGTAGTTAGAGGAATCAAAGATAATAGATTTTGGCAGGTTTATGTTCAAAACGACGGCAAAATATTAGCTTCAGATAAAGCTTATGTTATTGCCAATTCAAAAGATGTCGATGTACAGTCATCTTCTGACTATAAATTAACTACCGAAACTAATGATGGTTTTGAAATTCAAACATTGGATCAATTTGTAGCTAACTTTGAAAGTGTAGATGCTTTATCTGCTTTAAAGGCTATCTTAAATAATCAATCTTCAGTTATCAAAGAAGTAATTGTAGCAGATAATTTTATTATCGGGCTTAGACCTGTAGGACAGAAGGATATCATTGTAAAGGATGTTACAGAAAGTGATTTTCAAAAAAGACTAGCAGATAAAAACCTAAGTATTGAATCAATTCCGACACCGGTAACTAGATTGCGCAGCGCTGCATCATCGGTAGATTCCAGATCTTTCTTAGATAGAAAGAACGACCATCAATTTTCTAATATCTGGTCAATAAATAATTCATTTATTGCAAGGATAAAACCGGATATGGTTCAGAAGGTTTATGTAGACTGGAATCCAAATATTTATTCATTCACAGATCTTCTTCAAAATGAAGGCATATCTTTATCCTTAGACAATGTTGAAATATTAGCAGTAAACGTTCCTACAGGAGTGGGCTTTTCTGACATAATTAATATCATCACTCTTGTTGGCTTTGTTGTATTAATATTCTTTATCTTTAGAGGTGCTCAAGGTTCTGGTATGGGTATTATGCAGTTTGGGCAGAGCAGAGCTAAGATCTTTTTTGGATCAAAAACTGACACTACTTTTGATGATGTAGCTGGTATTGATGAAGCTAGAAACGAACTATTCGAAATTGTTGACTTCTTAAAAAATCCTAATAAATATAGAAAGCTAGGCGCTAGAATCCCAAAGGGAATACTATTAGTAGGCCCTCCAGGTACAGGTAAAACCTTGCTAGCTCGTGCAATAGCAGGAGAAGCTAGAGTCCCGTTCTTCCATACTTCAGGCTCTGAATTTGAAGAGATGTTAGTTGGGGCGGGTGCTTCAAGAGTTCGGGATTTATTCGATAAGGCTAAAAAGGCAGCACCCGCCCTTATCTTTATCGATGAAATTGATGCAGTAGCAAGAAAACGAGGTACAAAAGTGCAAACTGGTGCCACAGAGCAAACTTTGAACCAGATTCTGGTTGAAATGGATGGTTTTGAAAAGAATACAAATGTGATAGTTCTTGCTGCAACAAACAGACCTGATGTTCTTGATCCGGCTATTCTAAGACCTGGAAGATTCGATCGACAGGTAAGGATTGAGCTTCCTGATGCAGAAGGTAGAAAGAAAATCCTAGAAATACATGGGCAGAACAAGCCTTTTGCTGCAGATGTGGATCTTTATAGAGTTGCTAAAAGAACAGTTGGCTTTACTGGGGCTGATTTAGAAAATATTTTAAATGAATCTGCCATCATTGCCGCGAACGCTAATCGTAAAGAAATAACAAACGAGGATATAGATGAAGCTGTATCTAAAGTAATGTTAGGGCCAGCTAAGCGTTCGCGAAAAAGAACAGACAATGAGATGAAGCTTGTTGCCTATCACGAGGCAGGTCATGCAGTAGTTGCAAAGTTTACTCCAAATGCTACACCAGTTGATAGAATTTCTATTGTATCGCGAGGATCTTCAGGAGGGGTAACGATGTTCTTACCGGAAAATG
Source organism: Candidatus Dojkabacteria bacterium (assembly GCA_030834985.1). Lineage (GTDB taxonomy): Bacteria > Patescibacteriota > Dojkabacteria > J137 > J137 > Brojett037. The sequence goes on along the minus strand of JAUQWV010000006.1, from coordinate 157,383 downwards.
ATGAGTATATAATGTCTAAAGGTAAGTTGTTAGCAGATATTACCGTAACACTAGGCGGTAGAGCAGCAGAAGAGATTGCTCTAGATGATGTTTCTACAGGAGCGTCAAATGATATAGAGAAAGCAACTGCAGTTGCCCGCAGAATGGTTCAAAAATTCGGTATGAGCAGTAAGCTAGGTCTTGTTCAATATGGAGACTTTGAAGAAAATGAATATTTAGGATATGCCTATAGTACAAGTAAAGAATATTCAGAAAAAACTGCGGAAGAGATCGATACTGAAGTTCGAACAATTATTGAAAAAGCATACGCCAATGCAAAGAAAATCTTAGAAGATAATAGAGAAAAATTAGGTAAAGTAGCTAATGTATTGCTTGATAAAGAAGTTTTGTCTAAAGAGGAATTTGACGCGCTTTTTTGATTAGACAGCTTAAAGCTTAATAATGGACAAAAAAACATTTTTAATAATTGATTCGCATGCGCTAATACATAGAGCTTTCCACGCATTTCCACCAACCTTAAGTAATGCAAAAGGAGAACCTACTAATGCTGTCTATGGTTTTGCAGGTCTACTTTTAGATGTATTGTCAAAGTTTACGCCTACAAGGGTAGTTGCTGTATTTGATTCGCATGGTCCTACTGTCCGTAGTACAGAATTTACACAGTATAAAGCAAATAGAGCAGAAACTGATGAGTTACTAATTAGTCAATTTCCTAAGGTGTATGACTTAATTCAAATGTTTGATATCCCAATGGTTATTCAAGATGGAATTGAAGCAGATGATTTAATTGGTACTCTTGATGATAAGTATTCAAACGATGTAATGCGAACAGTTATTGTTACTGGTGATAGGGACCTTTTACAGCTAGTGGATGAAGATACATTTGTATATTTAGCGGGACATAAGTTCTCTGAATCTAAACTATACGATGCAGAAATGGTTAAAGAAAAAATGGGAGTAGCTCCTAAATATATAACTGATTTGAAAGGTCTAAGTGGTGATACATCCGATAATATTCCAGGTGTAGCAGGAATTGGTGCTAAGGGTGCAGCTGATTTAATAAATAAATACGGTACTATTGAAGAAATGTATGCAAAAATCGACCAAATAGAGCCTAGATATCAAAAAAAATTGATTGATGGACAAGAAGAGGCTTTTTTATCAAAGCAGTTAGCAACAATCTATAAAGATATTCCTATAAGCTTTAACTATGAGCATACTAATTTTTCTGTAATAAATCGTAAAAAGGTTATAAAATTTTTTCAGGAAATGCAGTTCAGATCGTTAATGTCTAGGTTAGATAAGTTTTTTGAAATTTATAATATTGCTGAAGATCCTGCAGAATTGGATCTCTTTGGAAATACAAATGGTTCAAAAACTACTCAATCATATCCTGAGTTAGCTTGGGATGGAAAACTTCTAAATACTACACAGCTTTATATTTTAAGTGATTTAGAAAATGGTAACTTAAGCCCTGTTCATTGGAAGTTAAACTATTTATTAGCATTAGATTTAAAGAGTAATAAAGTTTATAGGGTAGAGGAGGCTGATATAGCAAAATTTTTTGAAGTGCATAACCAGATAGAATTTATAACATTCGATAAAAAAATTTTGCTCCACAGTTTATTAAACCTTGAATTTAAAAATCTTAGAGATATTAAAATAAAGGATTTAGGTATTGATTCATTTATTGTGGCAGAAGGACGGGCAAAGTTCGAGCTAAAGAGTATATTTGGATGGGCTGGTATTTATTCAGATGGCACAGTAACTGCAAATATATCTTCACTTGTAGAGCTGGACAACTTTTTAGCTTCAAAGGAAAAAGAAATTAACCAAAAATCTAAACTTATTGAACTAGAAGACACGGTTTTATACATAACTGTTGAAATGGAACAAAATGGTATCACTGTTGACAGACAAGAATTAGCTAAGTTCAACAGAATACTTACTGAGAAGCTTGAAGAGTTTCAAACAAATGTTTATTTAAGTGCTGGCCATGAATTTAACTTAAATTCACCTAAGCAAGTTTCCGATGTCCTATTTAAGGAAAAAGCCTTACCTACTGGTAAGAAAACAAAGGGCGGCGCATTAAGTACTAATGAATCTACATTACGGTCATTAGTGGGCTTAGATCCTATCATCGAAAACTTGCTTGGCTATCGCGAAGTAGATAAATTATTGAATACTTACGTAAATGCATTGCCAGAGTATGTGGATAACGACGGAAAGATCAGAGCTATTTTTGATCAGTTTGGTGCAGTTAGTGGTAGATATTCTTCCAAAAACCCTAACCTGCAAAACATTCCGTTTACAGAAGCTTATGGAGTTAATATTAGAAATGCTTTTGTTTCGAGCTCTAAAAGTTTATTTGTTTCGTTCGATTATTCTCAGCAAGAGCTTAGAATTTTGGCAGCCTTGTCAAAAGAGGATGTTATGGTAGATAGTTTTAATAATGGGGTAGATATTCATAAGATAACAGCAAGTGAATTATTTGATGTTGCTGTTGAAGAGGTAGATATAAAACAAAGACAGATTGGAAAAACAGTCAACTTTTCGGTCATCTACGGAATTTCAGCTTTTGGGCTGTCCGAAAGGCTAGGCCTAAACCGTGCAATTGCTGATACATTTATTAAAAAGTACTTTGCAAATTACCCTAAGGTAAAAGCGTTTTTAGATAATACGATTAACTCTGCGAAAGAAACTGGGTATAGCGAAACTATATTAGGTAGAAGAAGAATAAATGAAATGATTAGATCTAATAACAGAGCATTAAGACAGGCGGCAGAAAGGGAATTATTCAATTTTGTAATTCAAGGAAGTGCAGCAGATATTATGAAGACTGCAATGTCTAAATTCCCAAGCATAATTGAAAAGTATAATGTAAAGTTACTTCTTCAAATACACGATGAATATTTATTTGAATTTGAAGCAGCAGATAAATCAGATGAAAACCTTAATGCTTTTATAACTGAAATCAAAGATGCAATGAGGACAGCTTTAGATTTAGGTGTAGAGTATAAGGTGGAAGTTAATATCGGAAATATTTGGGGAGAGTTGTAAAAACTTGAGTTTAACTTTAAGTAGTATTATTATTAACTTGAGTTAATTTTTTGTCCGATTTAATGAAAAATTCTTTTAGATTGGTTTCATTAGTAGTAGCAATTTTCTCCGTAATTGGGATTTTTATTGTCGGTTATATCTATATTAAAAAGAATAAACGGCTATTTAAGGCGCTTTTTCAGAATGTTTCTGAAAAAGCTGAAGAGCTTGAGCAGAGTGTTAGCCAAAATAATTTTCTAGACGAAGTAAAACGTGAGATTGAAGAAAGAGTAGATTTGGATAAGTTAGAGTCTGCGATGGGAACTTTAACTTCAACATTTCCAGCTGCTAAAAAAAACTATAAAAAAACTACAAAGAAATTAAAAAGACCTTCTAAAAAAGTCTTAAAAAAAGTAGTTCGAGCTATAAACGAGTCAAGCAGCAATAAATCGTTATCTGTTAATAATTTAAATTTAAGACAACAGCAATTACTTGATTATCTAAGAACAAATCTAGATTCTAAGATGTCTAATGTTAGTGCTGCCTTTAGTACAGTCACGCCAAGAACACTACGACGTGACATGGAAAAGCTAGAATCTATGGGCTTTATACGGCAACAGGGTAAAACCCGCGATACAGTGTATAAAGTAATGTAATTGCCCTCTAGAATTTTCTTTAAAAACTTTGTAAAAACTCTTGCAAATAAATATCTAAAAGTGTACAATCTCAATACAAATTTTCAGTTCTGGATCTAATCTTAATCCAAGCGAATAAGAAGACCAGATTGCCTCATTGGTAAAACAATATTTTAAAATCTTAGACAAAGATTGATTTCTTTGCTCTTTGTATTTTAGGGGCAGCACTTTGAATATTTAAAAGTGACAAGGTTTCTTTATATATTTCTTTGTAGTCAAGATCTAAACTCAATTTTAACCCCTTTATTATTCATAATAGAGGGACTCAAAAATCCAGCACTTCAGGTAACTGATTTAGTTGGTCTTCCATAAGTCAAGTGGAAGCAATTTTTATGGAGAGTTTGATCCTGGCTCAGGGTTAACGCTAGCGACGTGCCTAAGGTATGCAAGTCGAACGGTGAACTTTTGGTAGTAATACCGAAAGTTCATAGTGGCAAACGGCTGAGTAACGCGTGGGAATCTCCCCTTGAGTCTGATATAGCTCGCCGAAAGGCGGGGTAATCTCAGATAGTCTCGCAAGAGTAAAGATTTTTCGCTCAAGGATGAGCCCGCGTCCTATCAGGTTGTTGGTGGGGTAATGGCCTACCAAGCCTATGACGGGTAGCTGGTCTGAGAGGATGGCCAGCCAGACTGGGACTGCGATACGGCCCAGACTCCTACGGGAGGCAGCAACTAGGAATTATGCGCAATGGCCGAAAGGCTGACGCTGCGACGTCGCGTGGAGGATGAAGGTCTTAGGATCGTAAACTCCTTTTATCTACGAACAAGTTCTGAGTGTAGTAGATGAATAAGTGCCTGCCAACCACGTGCCAGAAGCATCGGTAATACGTGGGACACAAGCGTTACCCGGATTCACTGGGCGTAAAGAGATGCGTAGGCGTCTAGAAAAGTTCTGTGTTAAATCCCAAGGCTCACCCTTGGAACCGCATAGAAAACTCTCTGGATTGAGTCATGTAGAGAATAGGGGAATTCCTGGTGGAGCGGTTAAATGCGTTGATATCAGGAGGAACACCAATGGCGAAAGCACCTATTTGGACATGTACTGACGCTAAGGCTCGAAAGTGTGGGGAGCAAAACGGATTAGATACCCGTGTAGTCCACACCGTAAACGATCCCTGTTAGATGTTCGAAATTTGCTGAAATTTCTCTTCGGAGAAGGATAAGCACTTTTTGAGTGTCGCAGCTAACGCGTTAAACAGGGCGCCTGTGAAGTACGACCGCAAGGTTAAAACACAAAGGAATTGACGGGGACCCGCACAAGCAGTGGAGTGCCTGGTTTAATTCGATGATCAACGAAGAACCTCACCTGGGCTTGAACTGTGGCTGCTAATCCTATGAAAGTAGGACTCTTTCGAAGGTGCCACAGAGGTGATGCATGGCTGTCGTAAGCTCGTGTCGTGAGATGTCGGGTTAAGTCCCACAACGAGCGCAACCCCTTTCAGATGTTACAATTACTTCTGATACTGCCCCGCCAAAACGGGGAGGAAGGAGGGGATGACGTCCAGTCATCATGTCCCTTATGTCCAGGGCTACACAGACACTACAATGGCGATAACAATGGGTTGCCAAGCCGCAAGGCGGAGCTAATCCCATCAAAGATCGTCTCAGTTCAGATTGCAGGCTGCAACTCGCCTGTATGAAGTTGGAATTGCTAGTAATCGGAAATCAGCGTGTTCCGGTGAATACGTTCTCGGGTCTTGTACACACCGCCCGTCAGGGCATGGGAGTTGCTCATACTCGAAGTCTACGTTTATCGTGGCCGAAAGTTATGGGTGGCGACTGGGCTTAAGTCGTAACAAGGTAGCCGTAGGGGAATCTGCGGCTGGATTACCTCCTTTCTAAGGAGTTAGTCAAAATCTGTTATAGATTTTGCAAACCCATGATCTTGATACTCAAAGATCTCCGTAGAGGATCTTGTCACTTTTTAGTATTCAAAGTTAATTAAAATTTTAGCCAGCAAGTAAGCTGGTGCTTAGACTAAACATAGGCCAATAGCTCAGCTGGTTAGAGCATTCCTCTGATAAGGGAAAGGTCCATGGTTCGAGTCCATGTTGGCCTACCATTATTAGTTTTGAATATTGAGATCGGGGCCTTAGCATAGCTGGTTTATTGCGCCTCATTTGCAATGAGGAGGTCAAGGGTTCGAATCCCTTAGGCTCCATTTATTTGTTGTCTGATTTAAGCCAAAGGGTTTAAATTAGCCAACAAAGTTGGTTAAAACTTTGTTCATTAAAAACTGAATAGAAAGAAATAGATTTTAAGTCGAGAAAAGTTAACAAGGGCGTATGGTGAATGCCTTGGCACAAAAAGCCGATGAAGGACGTAACAAGCTGCGATAAGCGTGGATGAGCTGCTAATAAGCGTTATTAGTCCACGATCTCCGAATGGGGAAACCCATCCCTTTATGGGATATCACAACACTGAATACATAGGTGTGTGAATGGTAAGTCTGGGAACTGAAACATCTTAGTACCAGGACGAAAAGAGACAAACAATGTTATTCCCTAAGTAGTGGCGAGCGAACAGGGAAGAGCCTAAACCTAGTACTGTTTAAAGGACTTCGGATTCTGCTTTGCGGAGGATGTAGTTCTTTAGCCGTTTTGGCGGTATAACAGGCTAAGGGGTTGAAAGATGTAAACGCTGCACTTCCAATAGAGTGTAAAGTAAGTCAAAAAATCTGTAGTTAGTAAAATTCGAATGGAAAGTCGAGCCATAGTACGTAATAGCCGTGTATACGAAGGCTACAGATCTTACTAGTTTATAATCTTAAGTACTACCACATAGGTGTAATTTGGTAGGAATCATCCTGACCCATCAGGAAAGGCTAAATACTTTTTGTGACCGATAGCGAACAAGTACCGTGAGGGAAAGGTGAAAAGAACCCCTGTTAGGGGAGTGAAATAGAACCTAAAACCGTACGCTTACAAACAGTAGGAGCTCACTTATGTGAGTGACTGCGTGCCTATTGAAGAATGAGTCTGCGAGTTAATAAGCACTGCCAGGCTAAGGAGTTCTGCTCTGGAGCCTAAGCGAAAGCAAGTCTGAAAAGGCGATTAAGTAGTGTTTATTAGACCCGAAGCCAGGTGATCTAATCATGAGCAGGTTGAGTCCCGCAGAAATGCGGGAGGAGGACCGAACGGTTTAACGTCGAAAAGTTATCCGATGACTTGTGATTAGCGATGATACGTCAACCGAACCTGGCAATAGCTGGCTCTCCCCGAAATAGTTTTAGGACTAGCCTCGCTCATTGAACCTGTAAGAGGTAGAGCACTGATTAAGTCTTGGGGTTCTTCGGAACTACCAGACTTTCTCAAACTACGAATGCTTACAGCGGATAAGCGGGAGTCAGAGCATGGGAGATAAGTTCCATTGCTCGAGAGGGAAACAGCCCAGAATATCGGATAAGGTCCCTAAATTTATGCTAAGTGGTAAAGGAGGTAGAATTTCTATGACAACCAGGAGGTTTGCTTGGAGGCAGCCATCCTTTAAAGAGTGCGTAACAGCTCACTGGTCAAGAAATTCTGCGCCGACAATTATCGGGGCTCAAGCATAATACCGAAGCCATATCTTCTAGGGCGGAGTTCATCCGCCGTAGTTGGGTAGGGGAGTGTTGTATACACTGTGAAGCAGGACCGTAAGGTCTTGTGGAGTTTATACAAGTACGGATGCAGACATGAGTAGCGAAATCTCGATGAAAAATCTGGACACCGAATGCTTAAGGTTTCCACAGCTACGCTAGTCGTCTGTGGGTTAGTCGGTCCTAAGCTGAGGCCGAAAGGCGTAGGCGATGGATAACAGGTTAATATTCCTGTACTTTAATTGGTTCGTTATTACTTAAGGAGCTTCGGGTGGGATAGTTGGAGTGCTGTTTACAGCATCTAAGTAACAAAGTAGGAAAGTTAGGTAAATCCGGCTTTCCGTTTCCTGGATTCGTCTGGGATGTATCTGAGTTGTTATGGGTAGAGTTAGCTTAAGGGCTGGCTCAAGTTCAATGATTCTGCCTGCGGGAAAACCTTCTATAGGAGACCCAATTAAAACCGTACCGTAAACCGCCACAGGTAAGCTAGTAGAGAATACTAAGGTGTACGAGTTAGTCCGTGTCAAGGAATTCGGCAAATTACTCCCGTAACTTTGGGAAAAGGGAGCCCTCTGGAGCGCAAGTTTTAGAGGGGGCACAAAAATGATCTAATCGACTGTTTAACTAAAACACAGGTATGTGCAAACCCGCAAGGGGACGTATACATACTGACGTCTGCCCAATGCCAGAATATTACGGAAAGGAGTGAAGTGAGCTTCGGCTCATCAGCTTCCGACCTAAGTACTGGTGAATGGCGGCTGTAACCCTGACGGTCCTAAGGTAGCGAAATTCCTCGGTGCTTGATAGGCATCCTGCACGAAAGACGTAACGAGTTAGATACTGTCTTGACACGGAGCTCGGCGAAAATGAAATGGCTGTGAAGATGCGGCCTTCCCATATCTGGACAAAAAGACCCCGGCATCTTTACTGTAGCTAGGCATTGAGATAAAGCGATAATTGCAGAGCGTAGGAAGGAGACTTTGAAGCTTCCCTTTTGGGGGGAGTGGAGTCGCCAATGTAACACTTCCTTTTTGTTGTTTTATTTCTGATTGGAGCCCTAATCGGGCAACCAAAACAGTGTTTGGTGGGCAGTTTGACTGGGGCGGTCTCTTACTAAAGAGTAACGTAAGATTTCAAAGGTCATCTCAGGTTGTATGGAAATCAACCGAAGAGTACAAAGGCATAAGATGGCTTTACTGTGAGACATACAAGTCGGACAGTTACGAAAGTAGGACTTAGTGACCTTTTTGTAGCGCATGGAAGCGCAATTGGTCAAAGGATAAAAGTTACGCCGGGGATAACAGGCTAGTCTTGCCTAAGCGTTCACAGCGACGGCAAGGTTCGGCACCTCGATGTCGGCTCATCACATCCTGGGGGTGTATCAGCTCCCAAGGGTTAGGCTGTTCGCCTATTAAAGTGGTACGCGAGCTGGGTTCAGACCGAAGTAATTCAGGTCGGTCTCTATCCGATATGGGTGTTCTAAATTTGAGGAGATTAACCCTTAGTACGCAAGGACCAGGGTTAGGCAACCTCTGGTGCACCAGTTGTTCGTAAAACGAGCATAGCTGGGTAGCTACGTTGCTATTTGGATAACTACTGAAAGCATCTAAGTAGGAAGCTAACTCCAAAATTAAATTTAGTCACTAGGTTCCTGGTAGACTACCAGGTTGATAGGTGTTAGGTGTAAGTGTAGCAATACATTAAGCCAAGACATACTAATAAACCGAAAATTTTTCAGACTTAAAATTTCAGCTTTCAGTTATCAGTTAAGAGTAATCTTTACTGGTTGCTTGAGACTGAGCACTGGAAACTCGTCTTTCTATTCAGTTTTTCTTGAACAAAGAAAACATTAACAAGTTCAATTGATCGTCATTAGACTTAAGTTTAGAATTCTAAATTTAGGTCCGGTGATGGTATCGCTTTGGAACCACCTGATCCCATCCCGAACTCAGAAGTGAAACAAAGTTGAGCCGAAGGTACTAACGGGATACCCTGTTGGGAGAATAGGTAATTGCCGGTTTTAAAAAGAGCTTTTTAGCAATAAAGAGCTCTTTTTTAATATCTGCTTTGTGCGTAAAGAATAAATACTTTTTTGTATTGCTTAGCTAAAGCTAAGACCGCTAATGGTAATTGCAATAGTTATCTAAAATATAATTGACTAATTTCTCAAAATTTCTTATTCTCTTATCTGAATAGCAATATTCATACCGCTGAAAGGCGGGTACTGCTCATAATACAAAGTAAAAAGGGCAGTTCTTTACTTGTTAAATATGAAAGGAGGTAATCTATGCTGCGCGGATTTTCTGCGACTATCTCGATTGAAGGCAATAGATTGACTCCAAATCAGAATTGCTGATATTCCCTGTCTTCAATTGTAGGGGAATTATAGTCATATAATGGAGAAATTAAGGCGCCCGCTTGTCGGGCGCCTTTTTAATATGGTAAAATCCATATGCTTCAAAGGAACTTAGGTCTTACCATAAGGTAAAATCCAAAACTTAAGTTGAAGAAATTTATGGCAAAGAAGCAAAATAAAGTTCAACGAACAGATGAACTTTTAGACTCAGTTGTCCCACCAAAGACTTACAAGAAAGGAAACATTATTGAAGGAACCGTTATTGATGTTAAAGACGGTCAAATCCTAGTTGATGTAGGCGGTAGAGCTGAAGGCGTTATTTCCGGTAGGGAGATGAAGCTAGAAGGCAAAAGAGTCAGCAAAAAAGCTGGCGATAAAATACTTGTTTACGTAGTTAATCCTGAGAACGAGGAAGGTCAGATTGAACTTTCTATCAGAAGAACAGGAAATGAACTAAAGTGGCACGAACTAGAGCAGGCTAAATTAAACGAAACTCCAATAGAGGTAAAGGTTATTGAAGCTAATACCGGAGGTGTTATTGTTGAAATTAGCGAATCTACTCGAGGTTTTGTTCCAAGTTCACAACTAAACAACAAAAGAATCTATGCTCCTAATATGTACTCTTCAAAAGAAGACTCTGCAAAGGTTCTTCAAACTAAATTAGCCGAGATGATAGGTGAAGTTTTGAAGGTTAAAGTTATGGAAATAGATAAAGAAAAGAATAAAGTTATCCTTTCCGAAAAATCTGTATATTCCGAAACAGACTTGAAGTTAAGAAATGAAACCCTAACATCTCTTAAAGTTGGAGATGTGTTGGAAGGTGCTGTAACAGGCATTGCTCCATTTGGATTATTCATTAACGCTCAGGGACTTGAAGGTTTGGTTCACTTATCCGAAATATCTTGGGATAAAGTAATTTCACCTGCAGACTTCTACCATGTAGGAGATATTGTTAAGGTGCAAGTTATCGGCTTACAAGATAACGGTAAAAGAGTGGCATACAGTATTAAAAGACTACAGGAAGATCCATGGAAAAGTATTGTACAAAAATATAAAGTGGGTCAAATCGTGGAAGGTGAAGTTAAATCTATTGCTGACTACGGCGCATTTATTAAGATTGAAGATGGCTTAAACGGCTTAGTTCACATCTCTGAACTATCAAGCAAATTAGTTAAGAATCCATCTCAGGTAGTAAATGTAGGGGACAAGATTAAAGTGATGATAATCTCTATTTCTAATGAAGATAGGCATTTAGGATTATCGTTAAAGCGGGCTCAAAAAGACACATCTGCTACTACAGATGACGAACCTTCTAGAGAATTAGAGGAATTAGATAAAATTATCTCTGAATCTACGGAAGCTAAGTAATCTAAGTAGTTGAACAAAGCTATCGAAAGGGGCGGCCTTGTAGGCCGCCCCTTATTTATTCCTCTTATTCCAATCTCTTAAATATTTATTTCTTCAAACCCTAAATTTACTTTTAGCATGCTATACTATTAACTGCTAATTGTTAACTTTATTTAATGGAGAGCACTATTGAAACTAAAGGTATCAACAGATTAACCACCAACGCTAGAAGAGTTATTGAGCAAGCATATTTGAATGCAAAAAAGTATAAATACTCGGAATTTCTAGCTATTCATCTTTTTTATACATTGCTGTTAGACAAGGGAGGAATAGTCTTTGAAATATTGAATAAATTAGGTGTAGATATAGAGTCGAGCTCAGCACGTATTCTAAAGGAATTTGAGGAAAATGAAGCAAAATTTATAGGAGGTGAAGTTAAGACTGTATTTAGCGAGCAGATGAAGGAATTAATAAATCAAAGTTTTATAGCTGCATATAACTTAAATCATCTATATGTAGGAACAGAGCATATTTTGTTGGGTATGTTTGAACTAAAAGATGTAGCTTTTATTGATGAGTTAAAAACATTAGGACTAAATTCGGAGCAGATAAGAAAAACTTTACTCAATGTAAGTAACTATAACGCTTTAAACGCAGTATTAAAGAGTGGTGATATGCAGATGCAGAATCCAGAATTTCAAGATATAGGACCAAGATCTGCGCTGCCATACTTTACTAGAAATATGAATGAAATTGCATTAGAAGGTGGTTATCCGAATATAAGTGGTAGAGATGCTGAAATTCAGCGTTTAATCCATATTCTAGCTAGAAAAACAAAAAATAACCCTATACTAGTAGGTGATGCAGGTGTAGGTAAAACAGCAATTGTAGAAGGCTTTGTTAATGCTGTTATTCAAAAAAAAGTTCCAGCATCTTTTTTGAATGCAAAGGTTTTAAGTCTAGATGTTGGCGCAATTTTAGCAGGAGCTAAGCTAAGGGGAGATGTTGAGGAAAGAATTGGTGCAGTAATTAATGAGGCAATGAATGATGATAATACAATTTTGTTCATTGATGAGATTCATAATATTGTTGGAGCTGGAAGTGCAGGCGGCAAAGATACTATGGATATTGCTAATATGCTAAAACCGTATTTAACAAATTCAAGTTTAAGCATAATTGGCGCTACAACGCAGGATGAGTACGTAAAGTACTTCGAGACTGACTCGGCGCTAACAAGGCGCTTTCAACCCATTTCAGTAGAAGAATTAAGTGTTGAAAGCGCAAAGCAGGTGATTTCTAAGATTGCTCCAGAGCTAGAGAAATATCACCGTGTAAAAATCCCTCAAGATGCTGTAAATATTGCAGTAGATTTATCGAATAAGTTTATTAGAGACCGATATTTGCCAGATAAAGCTATCGATATACTAGATGAGGCAGCTGCAAGTATAAAAGTAGGTCGAGAAAAGGCCTTAGAGCCCCAAATTAATGAGCTTGGCGAGAAGCTCGTTGAGTGTCAAAGTAAAAAGAACGAAGCTCTTAAAAATCAGGACTTCAAGAATGCTGCAAAGTACAAAGATATGGAAGAGGATATCATGAAAGAGATTCAGGATGTAATTGACGGCAAGAAGAAAACTGGAATTAAATACTCTAAAACAGTATCTGAAGACCTTATAAAAGATATCATTGTTGAATGGACTAAAATTCCGATTGCCGCAGCAGATATTTCGGATAAAAAGCTTAAAGATTTATCTGAGAACTTAAAAAAAAGGATAGTTGGAGAGGATAGAGTAATTGATAACGTTTCTTTAGCTGTACAAAGATCTCATTTAGGTTTAAACGGTGGAAATAGGCCATTAGCTTCTTTTTTGTTCTTAGGACCAACCGGTGTAGGAAAGACCCAATTGGCAAAATCTTTGGCAAAAGAGCTTTTTGGTTCTGAAAGCTTGCTCTATCAGATAAATATGAGTGAATTTATGGAGATGCACAGCATATCTAAATTAATAGGTTCACCTCCAGGTTATGTAGGCTATCAAGAAGGTGGTCAACTTACTACATTCGTGAAACGCCGACCTTACTCAGTAATCCTATTTGATGAGGTCGAAAAGGCACATTTAGATGTTCTCAATATCTTGCTTCAAATCCTTGAAGAAGGTGAATTAACTGATGGAAAAGGTGGAAAGGTAAGCTTTAAGAACTGCATAGTAATTATGACTTCAAATATTGGAGCAGATGAGATCTCTGAAGATAATAAACTAGGATTTGATGTTGAGATAAAGACTATTAAAGATGATGAGGTAGAGGAAGCATACGAGGAGATGAAAGACAGGGTTATGGAAGATCTTAGAGATACTTTGGCACCAGAATTATTAAATAGAATCGATCTTATAGATATTTTTAGAGGATTAAATAAAAATGATTGCCTAAAGATAGCTAGAATAGAAACTGATGAACTTATTAAGCGTATTTTACCTACCGGAATAGTATTAACTGTTTCGGACGAAGTGGTAAACAAAATAAATGAAGATGGTTATAGTAAGGAGTATGGAGCTAGAAATATTAGACGAAAAGTTCAAGAGCTTTTAGAAAATGGTTTAGCCGAGTATTTACTTAAGTTAAAACTGCCTAAAAAACGAAAGAATTTAATACAAGTTTCGGCATCCTTAAATAAAGAGGGTGTAGTGGTATTTGCCCCAACGGATAATAAAATCAAGTAATGAGCTAGTAAAGAGATTATACTGTAAAGGGCGGGCTTTTAAGCCCGCCCTTTTTATTGTATATTGGTATTATTGAGCTAGACCAGGCTAAATCCTTGTTTTTTATGGAGCAAGCTGAAAATACTATAGGTATTGACATTTTTTCGTTATAGGATATAATATAAGTAATCGTTAATAACTATCTAGTTGTTAGCTGGTCCCAGAGTCTGGTTCGCGTACATCATTCTAATTTTTTAGAGTGAACTTACTGGACTCTAGGACCAGCTCGGAAATCTTCATTCCCGATACTTGAATTACAGAGTATTCTTGTTTTTCAAAAAAAGTTGGTATAATATTAAAGTGATTCTATCAATAGCTTTTCAATTTCATTGAATTATTCAAAATTCCCTAAAAAATTTAAATTTTAAGTTATTTATTAACAGTTAAGTATTTATGACTACAGTGGTAAAAAAAGAAACGGTACAAAAAAAAGATTCTATAGCAAAATCAACAAGCATTAAAGATTTGGAAGATATGACATTAGCTGAGCTTCGAAAGATAGCTACAGAGTTAGAAATAAAAGATAATCAAGAATTGAAAAAGAATGAACTCGTATTAATAATTTTAGCTGAGCAAACTAAAAGAGGTGGAAACATCTTTGCAGAAGGCTTTTTAGAAGTAGTAAAAGATACACATGGTGTTTTAAGATCAGCAACGATGTTGCCTGCAGATAACGATGTTTATGTGTCAGGTTCTCAAATTAAGAGATTTAACTTAAGACAAGGAGATTTTATCTCCGGACAAGCCAGACCTCCAAAAGAGGGTGAAAGATACCTTAGCCTTCTTAAAATTGAAGCTATAAACGGTACAAGTCCAGAAAAAGCCATCTCAAGACCTACATTCCAGAAATTAACCCCAGTTTATCCAGACTCACAAATTAAACTTGCTACAGAACAGCACATCTTATCTACAAGATTGATTGATTTGATTAGTCCTATCGGTAAAGGTCAAAGAGGTATGATTGTAGCTCCTCCTAAAGCAGGTAAAACCTGGTTAATGAAGGACATTGCAGATGGTATAGCCAAAAATCATCCCGAAATACACTTAATGGTTGTTTTAGTTGGTGAAAGGCCTGAAGAGGTAACTGATATGCAAAGATTTGTTAAAGGCGAGGTTATTGCCGCAAACTTTGATGAACCTCCAGAATTTCACACAAAGATAGCAGAAATGGCAGTAGAAAGAGCTAAAAGACTAGTTGAATATGGCAAAGACGTTGTAATTTTGATGGATAGTATTACAAGGCTTGCCAGGGCTTACAACATTGTTGCGCCACCATCAGGCAGAACACTATCAGGAGGATTTGATCCAGTGGCCATTTTTCCTCCAAAAAAGTTCTTTGGTGCTGCTAGAAATATGGAAAATGGCGGCTCATTAACTATAATTGCAACTGCATTAGTAGATACAGGAAGTAAAATGGATGATGTTATCTTTGAAGAATTTAAAGGTACAGGGAATATGGAAGTTAAATTGGATAGAAGATTGACCGAAAGAAGAATTTTCCCTGCAATAGATGTAACTTCGTCTTATACAAGAAATGAAGATAAGTTGCTTTCTCCAGAAGTTTTAGCACAAACATGGAGAGTAATTAGAATGTTAGATACTATTCAGTCCGAAACTAATGCAAACCCAACAGAAGTACTTTTAGAACGATTAAAGAAGACAAAAACTAACGAAGAATTCTTGGCAACCTTGCACGAAAGCATGTGATAAAATAGAGGTTGTAAGTATTACAGTTATAAATTTGAAATCTTCCAGACGGAAAATAAAATTCACCAGAATTAAGTACGTTAAATGGTTGCCTACAAATATCACAGATATTGTTATTTCTACATTTGATTCAATAAAACGTTTTTTTGTTTATAGATCTTTTTGGGGTAGGGGAAACGCATATAAACAGATAATCCATGTAGTAGTGGTAGTAATAACATTAGTTGTTGCTTTATCGGGTCTATCTTATAGAATATTTGGACTTAATGCATCTTCAGAAAGCCTTAGTGTAGATTATTTTACTACTGTAGGTAATGTTGACTTGTTACAACAGGGTAACAGCTTACAGAGTGTACTTGCTTCTAGCCCGCTCACACCTTTTAAGATAAATTACTATAAAGTGGCTGAAGGCGACTCTTTACAAAATATAGCTGATAGATTTGGAGTTTCTAAAGAGACGATAAAGTGGTCTAATACCGATAAATACGGAACATACAGCACTTATTACGATGAAACTGTAAACCCAGGTGAAGAGCTAGTTATTCCTGAAGTTTCAGGAGTTTTGTGGCCGATACAAGAAGGAGACACCTTAGATACTATTCTAGAAAAAACAAATGGAGATAGATTTGCAACAATTGAAGTTAATCAGTTAGCTGCATTTGATAACTCTATAAATGGCAGAAAGGTTATTCTTGTTCCTAATGGAAGCTTGCCGGCCCCGGTACCGGTGTATTCTTATAGTTTCCCTTCGCGTCCTAGACCGGGGCCGGGTGACTGCGGTGTAAGTGGAGAGATTAATGGAATTTCATTATCAAACCCATTGTGTCATCCATCTTGTGCAGGTTATAGCTGGTCACGAGGTCTGATTTGGGGTGAAGGCGGCTGGCTATACCACGATGGTGTAGACTTAGCTAAAGGAGGCGGTTGCCCAATTAGCGCAATGTGTGATGGTGTTGTAACTAGAACCGGATGGGAAGATGGCGGCGGAGGTTATGTAGTTAGAATTGATTGTGGAGGCGGAGTTAATACTCTGTACTATCACGGAGATGGAAATATATGGGTTTCCGCTGGTCAATCAGTTTCTAGAGGAGATCCAGTTATGTACATGGGCTGTACTGGCTTATGTACAGGTACTCATTTACACTTTATTCTACGAACAGGCGGTGTTACTGTTGACCCTACTAACTATGTAGGATTCTAATTTTGCTGGTATAATTTCACTGCATTTATGTCCTTGTAGCTCAATGGATAGAGCAGTCCCGTCCTAAGGGAAAGGTTGCAGGTTCGACTCCTGCCAAGGATACTTTCAGCTATATGCTATTATCTTACGATGGATCCATCAGAGTTTAAGTTCAAAACAAATTTAGAGGTTGCAGGGTTAGATGTAGTTACTGAACTTATTACAGCTGATTTAACAGATAGAGCAATAACCGACAGACTAATCACAGATATTTTCTCTCAGCTTAATTTCTTAAATCTAGTTACCAATGTGGGTACTGACTTTGGTAATTTAGAAAAGTTGGTCAGTGCACTTCTTGCTCCTTTAGTACAAAAAGGATTTATTGAACTTAAGATAAGGCACGTTAATAGAAAGCCATTTTTTCTGATAAGTGCTCCAGAATCGGGAGCAGATAGAATATTTAGTAAAGGAAAAGAACAGATTTTTATCAATAATCTGCTGATTGATGCTCATGCAGATGTAGTACCGTATGGGTTTTTCTCGAATGGAGAATCTATTATTCAAATAGATAGTGAAAATAACGAATATATTTTTGGCAGGGGAGCAAATGACATGCTTACTCAGGTAGCAGTAATTATTGTATTGCTTTATAGACTTTATAGGGCTAATGTTGGGCCGCCGGTAGTGACTATTTCAACAGATGAAGAACTTGCAAATCCCGGTCAGAAGAAGTTTTATAAACGAATAAGCATACCGGCGGCCATAAGTCTTGAACCAACAGGCACTTTACGCGGAGGTGTTGTGAATGAAATTATGCAAAGTAAAACAATACTTTTTAAAAATGTAAAAAGACAGGGCTATACCTCCGCTGAAATTCAGAGGTTTTTAAGCTCTTATTTTAAAGAAATACCATATTTTGCTAGGTTAACTATAAACGCATATTTTGATGATGGAAATATTTATATGGCTTTTACTCCGGGCAATTTATCAGATTATAAGCTTCGGGATTTATATGGTACTTTTGCAGCATTATGTAGAGAATTAGGAATCATTGAAGAAGACAGTCTTTTGTATTCAGTTAAACCTGACAATGCAGATCATTACTATTCACAGGTAGATCCAGAAATAAAATCTACAATATTAGATGCAGTTGAAAGCTCTTATGGTGAAGCAGAGTTGATTGAAGATGATAATTCTTTGACAACAGCACTAAAAGGCAAAGATAAGGATCTTTATGCTTTAGCTAACTCATTTCAATGCAGTTTAGGACTTCATTTACCATCTAAGGAAAGAAATACTGTAATCGTAAGCTTTCCAGAGAGGGGCGGCAGACATACAGATAGTGAACATTTTAAAGTAGGCGAGCCATCTGAACTTTTAGAAAGTTTATTTAATATAGTTAAGAATATAAAATTACTTGAATTAGTTGAGTCTTAAATTCTTATTCAGCTGCATCCCAATCCTTACTGTACAATATTTTTTCAATGGCCAGTTCATAATCAGAAATCTCTTCTTCTTTAAACCATACTTTAATTTCTCTTTCTGCTTCATCAATAGAGGATGATGCGTGTACAAGATTTCTTGCAGCACGGTCAGCTTCGTCAGCAACAATATAAGAATCAATTGTGAAGTCAGCTCTAATAGTACCGACATCAGCATTTAACGGGCTTCCGTGGCCTACAACCTTTCTTACATGTTCAATTGCATGAGCTCCTTCGATTACTAATGCAATTGTAGGGCCAGCCATCAACATACCAATTAATTTCTTTTGAGTCATTTCGGCGTATTCGATAGCAGTTTTTTCAATTGAAAGTCCTTTTTCTTCACGAACAGCAATTGTTCTATTGCCGCTGGCTTCTTTTTCCTCTTTAGACCAGAAATAGTGATCCATAGCCATCTTTTTATCTGCCCAAGCCATTTTCATTGCTGTTATCTTTAAACCTTTTCTTTCAAACCTTAATAATATTTCGCCAATTAGTCCTCGCTGTACAGCATCGGGCTTAATCAACACAAGTGTTCTTTGATGTAATCCTGTTTTCATAAATTTAATTAAAAAGTATAAATTAAGGCTATAATTAAGGTGATTATAAGCTAAGTTTCTTTTTAAAGCCATTCAAAATGATTAACAAATTATTTACTCCGCAGAAGATTGCAATCGACTTTGGTACAGCAAATTGTGTGATGATAGTCGAAGGTAAGGGAGTGGTTTTACAAGAACCTACAGTAGTTGCTATTTCTCCCAAAGAAAAGAAAGTTTTAGCTATAGGAGAAGATGCTAAATTAATGCTTGGCAAAGTTCCAGAAGGAGTAGAGTCTAAAAGACCGCTTAAGAATGGAGGAATTTCAAATTATAGGCTGGCAGAGGCTTTGCTAAAGAGGTTTTTTAAGAAAGTATTGGGTGGCGTTGTTTTAGCAAAGCCTGAGGTTATGGTAGCAGCGCCTGCAGGATTAACTTCGGTAGAAGAGCGTGCTCTAACGCAGGCGCTTTCATCAGTAGGTGCCGGAAAAATATATATTTTACCGGAGCCTGTAGCCGCCGCCATCGGTGCCGGGCTTCCAATTAATCAATCAACTGGAAACTTAATCGTTAATCTCGGCGGCGGCACTGCCGAAGTAGCTGTTTTATCGTTAAATGGGGTAGTAGCATATGAATCTTACAGAGGTGCAGGAGATGTAATTAACGAGGCAATTATTAACTATTTAAAACGGAAACATAATCTTATTGTTGGTGAAGTCACAGCTGAGGAGCTAAAAATAAAATATGCTTCAGCTATGCCGGTTAAAAATCCTATTGAAATTGAGATCAAAGGAAAGAACTCAAAAACAGGGCAGCCAGATATTATTAAGATAGGCTCAGGTGAGTTTGTAGAACCAACCAGAGAAGTTTTAGATAATATAGCTAACTCGGTAAAAAAAGTTTTAGCAAAAACACCTCCAGAGTTAATGAGCGACATTATAGATAATGGTATGGTTCTAAGTGGCGGGACTGCAATGTTAAAAGGTATCGATGAGTTCCTAACAAAAGCTATAGGAATTCCTACATATGTAGCGGAGGATCCTTTAACTTGTGTAGCTAGAGGATTAGAAATAGCTATAAAAAACTTAGGCGCTTACAAAAGAAGCATTAGAATTAATTAGCTGTATTTATAATCCCATTTTCTGCTAAGACTTCGTAGGCTGCATCTATTATAATTTCTGCTATTAGTTCTTCTGTAATTGGGACACCTTCAATTTGAGGTTGTGGCATAAACTCTTGGAGATCTATTCTGTGTGCAGGAATACCACTTATATAAAATGGCTGCTGGCTAAACTCTGGCAAGCCTTGGTAAGTATATGATAGAAATCCAGCATAGGTCGGATATCGTCCATGTGGATCTGTCTTGTTTCCCATTGCGCCTAAAGAGGAGTAGGCTCTATTGACAGTTTTAATAGCAGTTCTGGCTAGCTCTTCTTTTGATTTATTTTCATTATTTCTAATATTCCTTTCAAAAAGAGTCTTTAATACCATTTCAACTAGTTCCCAATAGTTTTTTCCTTCAATAATTCCTTTTACAATACTTACATGATAAGTATTAATTTCGCGTTCTTTAATTAGAAGTTCTGCCATTAAGGCTTCAGATTTTATTGCTCCAGCTTCGGCTAATGTGCCTGATCTGCCAAGTCCGCTTAAAATATTAACACCAGGCAGAAAGCTCTGATCTCGTGATAATTGTTGTGCAACGTGGCCAATCTCATGTTGGATAGATATTAAAATACTTGATAATTTAGGTTTCCAAGTTCTGGGAATTAAAATTGTTCTAAACCCATGGTCGACCGCTACTGTGCCACCAGGTCTAACTTTAATAGTGTATGTTTTAAATTTATTGTTAGGTATTTTCTTTTCAGATAATTCCAATTGTTCATCTACATCTTCAAGTGGGGTAGCTATTCCAAGTTTTTCTATGAATCTTCTATAAATCCGACTTGGAATTCCATCTTGAGTCTCATCAAACTGATAGTCTTTTAAAGACTCTAACACTTCAAACCTTCTTCTTTGCTCTTTGGTTAATTTACTTATAAAAAGCTCTCTAGAAGTATTTGCTGGCTTTGTTCCTCCCGTATAATCTAAAACTTCTTGCGATAGTGGAACTTGATTTTCTGAAGTCATATTTGGGTTAACTTTATTTGCTGCAACGGTACCCATATGTAGCATGTCAAATAATGAGATTCGTCTGGTTTGCTTTCGTCTTTTAATTTCAGCTTCTGAGGTTTCATCTATTCCTATTCGTAAAGAATTTTCAAGTTCTGATAATTGTTCTTCAATAATTCTATTATCAATGATTTCTGTAGTTATTAAGGTATTAATAAATTCACGATAGATTCTTAATAATTGTATTTTAGCCATATTCAGTTGGCGAAAAGTAACTTCTTTAGGCCCGCCTTTAAGAATCACTATGAGTTCAAGAGGGTAGCCTTCCTTTTTGTTTTTAGGGACTGTATTTTCTACTAGCTCTGGTTTATTAGAGTTATAAAACTCTGACTGTCTGTAATACTCCTCTTCAGCATCAATTAGATCAGTTCCATGGATCTTTTCAATGTATTCACTTGCAGAGTATTGAAATAGTAGTGATTCCTGAGTCTGTATACTATTCTTTAATCGTCTTAGCGCAGCATCTCTTTCTGAAATCATCTCGGGATTTAAAATATAGCTAACATTAACTGGAAGCGGCATATCTTGAGATAATGATATTGTTGATTCAGTCATTTGAATTTTATTGGCAACACTATTTTGATGATTTACTTCACAAATACCTTTAATTTTCTGGAAGAATTTGCTCTTTGCTGTTAAGGGAATAGATTCATTTTTAATGACTTCTAACAACAGCTTGTCAATCTTAGATATAAGTTCTTTTAAATCTAAAGGAGATCCAAAATCAAAACTTTGTATGATTTCTTTTAGCTGCAAGATCGCTTCCGGCTCAGGAATTTCGGCATTGTCGCATATTTCTAATAGAGATTTTCTTACATTATCAATTTCTAAGCTTACTAATTCAGGATTAGAGAAATCAAGGTTATTATTAAATATGGCAGTGATTATGATCATTACTTTAGAAGCTTCTTTCAGATTCTTTATTTCTTTAGCTATATTTTCACCAAGTTGGATTATTTCTAGCTGAGCTCTTTCTATTGGAATTAATTCAGGGCTTCTTTCTTGAGGATTTATAGCTTCTAAGCTCATACCTTTTGTAATATAATTCATAGATACTAATAATTACAATGATACTATGAAAATACTTGTACTGAAAGCAGGAAGACAGCCTTACGATACTGACTTTATAGATTACTTTAATAAGTACGGGCAGGAAACAGGAAATACTTATATAATAGGTTATCTGGATGATGTAATCTTTGATTTTAGAGATCCTATTACTGTAACAATTGATGGTGTAAATATTTTAGATTACGATTTCATCTATTTCAGAACGTGGGAAAAACGCCCTGATATAGCTTCCACTTTAGCTAAACACTTAATCAAACATTCAAAAAAATTTGCTGACAGTGCAGTAGGACTTTCAAATTACGGTTCAAAAATACACCAACACTACTTATTAATTACGAATGGCCTGAATTTACCTGCAACATTTATTATTCATAAAAGACTTCTTGATGAGAATTTAGAATCCCATATACAAAAGCTTGGCGGTTACCCTGCAGTGTTAAAAGCTACTAGAGGCAATGAAGGGAAAGGTGTCTATCTGCTTAATTCATTTGATGACTATGTAAAGATTAAAGAAGAGCTAAAAGATGAATACTATTTTATTCAAGAATTGATTCCTAATGATTTTGATTATCGATTTGTAGTTTTCGGCGAAAAAGTAGCAGTAGTGAAAAAAAGAGTTAGAAATAAAGATTCTGCTGAGTTTAGAAACAATGTATCTTTAGGAGCAGAAGTAGAGTATTTAAAACCAGAGGACTTTCCTGAAATATCAGAAATTGCAGTAAAAGCTGCAAAGGTAAAAAATTTACAAGTAGCAGGTGTAGATGTTGTAGTTTCTAATAAAAATTCAAAAATATATCTGTTTGAAGTAAATCCTGCCCCAGCATTTAGACATGATTTTACTGTCTTAAAGTATTTGGATGAATATTTTAAGAGTATTTCCTGATTATTGCCCTGACAATCTCTCCTGCAACATCTTTAGCTTCTCCGTAATCGGGATAATGATGAAAATCGATGCTTGGCTCTTTATTGATTTCAATAATACTGCATTTACCCTCATCAGAAATATCTGTGGAGATAACGTCGATTCCTGTTAGCCCAAGGCCGATCTTATTTGCTAAGCCAGATAGCTTTTGTGTTAATGCTGGGCTTACAATGTCAGTAACTTCTGTAACAGTTTCAAGGTTGCTAAAATCTATTTCTGTAAATACTTTAGTATCTTTTGCAGGTACATCTTCTAACGAATCAAATCCTTGATCTTTAAGTACAGCATTCAATTTCTCATCAATTCTAATTCTGCCTACATTTCTACCTCCATGATCTAAATACTGATTTTTTTGAGTTATTAATTGATTAAGTGTGCTAATACCATCGGCAATAATGTAGCCTTTTTCACGTCTTAGTGCAGCTATAAGGGTCCCGTCAACTAAGAGCAGTCTATGAACATCACCTTCAGCAAAGCTTTCAAATAAAACGCCTTTATATTCTTTATTAATAATATGATTATAAGCTTCCAGCGCCTGATTAACATTTTGAATATTCAAAAATACATCTTTGCTTTTAAGCCCGTTTTGTGGTTTAGCGATAATCCTGCTATGTTTTTGTAAAAATTCTTCAAGCTTTAGTCTAATTTCTTTTATATCTGTATTTTCTTTCTTTCTAAAACATAAATAATCAGGGGTAGGAATTCTAAAAAACTGTAAGATTTTTTTGCTAGTTAATTTATCATTTGCTAAATGAGATGCCGATAGAGTATTGAGTGGTGTTAGTATACCTCGAGAGTAAATATAGTTGCCATTTACAGATACAATATAACTATTTGATAATGGGTCAACTTCAATTATAGGAATATTGTTCTCGACAAAATTATTTAAAATAAGCCTTGCCGATTGTAAAAACTGAGATGTAGTTTTCTCGTTTAATTTATACATTTTAATTGTATTAGCTTTTTTATTATCTCCAATTTTATAGTAGAAAATTCTGCCCATATCTGGAGCAAAGCCGTGTTTTTTATAGAATTCAATTGCCTTTGTATTATTTTCGAGTACATTAACTTTAAGCTGCCATACAGAATCCTGGTCTTTAAATAAGTCCCAAGCTTTAATCATAAGTTGTGATCCAATTCCCATTCCTTGAGCAGTAGGGATAATAAATAAATCCTGTATTTCTACTATGGAACCTCTGTGGATAATTTTTATATAGCCTAGAATATTTTGAGAATTATCTTTGGCGCAAAAGATGAAAACTTTTTTTTCCTGAAATTGGCTTATTATCTTTTGCGCCCTTGCATCATAAGTTTCGTTGTACTTAATATCTTCCCACTTAAGATCTGGGATAAATTCTTTGTATGTGTGCAGTCTAACCTGATCTTTTAGCTCAAGTAACACTTTAATATCAGATCCAACAGCCTGCTGTATAATAAAATCCATGATTAATTTTTAAGCTTTAATATTAATTTTTTACTAGGATCTATTAGAAATTTCTTAAGATCTTTTTCTCCAAGAATTAGTTTGTAATTAAGGTTAGTTCTATTAGCAATAGTAGCATTTGATTCGACATCAAGACCTGAAATCTGAAACTTCATAGGTACTATAATTCTGTAATCCAAGCCATTACTAGATTTTATTATAGCAGTATCAACAATTAGAGGATGTTGCTCTAACCGTTCTTCTAGTTGGTTATCAGCAGAGTATTTTTTAAGCTCATCTACTGTTTCAAAGTTTTTAGGGATAGATTCTAGAATCGGTTTTGCAAATTCAATAACTTCCTGCATGCCCAACTTTATAGCTAGCTCAGTATCTAACGAGGTAAACGAAGCTCCAGTATCGATCTTGGCAGTTACCTGTTCAAAACTTTCACCATCTAAATTAAATATTTTTACTTCTTCAAGTAAGCCAATAACTTGTTTACCTGAAATACTTTCAATTTCTTCTTCAATTTCGCCTCCGAATAGATCTTTAGCTAGTCTAACAGCACGCTCAGTAGTTTTTACGCGTATATCAGATGCTTTTTTTAATCTCCATCGTAGACCGTCTTCATTTGCCAGCTGAATGGATAATCCTGGTCGGGCATTTAACTCTACAATTAGTGGGCCTTTATCTTCATCAATTAGAAAATCGATAGCAGCAAAACCTAGTTTTGTTAATTTACTTGCTTCAACTGCATATCTTAGTATTCGGTCCCAATATGGAATTTTTAATCCAGATAAGGCTAAATTGGTATTTGGGACATATTCTATAGGGGTAGATTTTCCAATTATAGCTCCGGTTGTTTTTCCAACTGCCATATCAATACCTGCACCTATTGCTCCTAGATCTAAGTTGGCGCGCCCGTTAGATTCTTTGGTAGGCAAGCGTATATAACTCATAATTGGAATAGAATTAAACACAATAATCCGTACATCGGGCGCGCCTTTGTACGAATAGTATTTAAAAGATTTATGCGGACGTACTCGTTCTTCTATCAAAACTCTATCTGGTTCATTAAAAAGAGAGTACCGGCCATCTAAAATATCTTGTATTAAGGATCTTAAATCTTCTTCCGAGAATCTTTTATTACTTGATCCTATCCATTTACCGTCTTTTGCACGATTATATATGATTGTCACTCCGCCTCCACGAACTCCTTTAACAGGTTTTATTACAAAACTTTTAGGTAATGAAGCAAAGTCAAAGCTATTTAATTGGCTTCTATCTTTTATCACTTTAACTAATTTGGGGACGGGTATATCAGCTTTATTCAAAATCCTTTTTGTAAGAATTTTGTCATCTGCAATTTTTGTAGCACGGCTTAAGTTATGCGGTCTAATGTATTTTAGATATCGTTCATTACGCCCTAGTACTAATTTTCTGTTTTCAATTACTTTGCTTATTTGTATCATTATCACTCGCCTTGTTGTCTGAAAATAATATATTTCGGAACCTTAAATACTCACTTAAGCGTAAGCCTGTAAATCTGCCTAAATAAATATTCACAATTATTAGTACAGGAATTACTAGTAGGTTAGCCTCTGCAAATTCCTGTACCTTAGTTAGTGATATGATTATGTAACAAAACGCTGAAAGTATGAATGTATCAATAGCAGAGGAGACGCCATAGCTAAAACTCTTTCTGGCAAAGGCTGATGCAAACGGCTCCACTAATATAGCTAAAATAACCAAAGTAAACTTGTTTATAAATACTGGCCCTGTAAATCCTAATATGCCCGAAACAATAAATGACAAGAATAACGCGACTATTACACCGATGGTCACTAATGTGAGCTTAGGGATATAGTTCATTCGGACACGTTTTAATATTTTGTAGCTGAGCCAACTTGCAATTAGAACAATTAAAAAGAAAATAATTCCATATTTAAGTGCTCGAAGAATATCTTGTTCGGTTCCAATTCTACCAAACTCATAGAGCAGGAAAGTTATTATCACAGGTGTAAACATGCCAAGAGTTCTAGTTCCTATTACATATCTTGCGATACCTACAATTGTAGTAACAACAGGAAGCATTATTAAGATAATAAATACCTCCTTGTATAGATCAATTTCTACCGGGCTCATGCCTCTTTGTAGTAGCAAATTCCAAATAATATCCATATATATTAATTAAAAAAGCAGGTTGTTTACCTTAATATAAACTAACCTGCTTGTATTTACAAAAATATTTCAAAGTTATTTAACTTCAACTTTAGCACCTTCTGCTTCAAGTTGTTTTTTGATATCTTCTGCTTCTTCTTTCTTAGCACCTTCTTTAATTGGTTTTGGACCTGATGCTACAGAATCCACAAGATCTTTAGCTTCTTTTAAGCCTAAGCCTGTGATATTCTTCACAACTTTGATCACACCAATTTTATTTGCGCCAGCATCAGCAAGAATAACATCAAATTCTGTTTTTTCTTCTGCTGCCTCTGCAGGTGCTGCAGCTCCAGCCATAGGCATTGCCATAGCCATTGGAGCACTCGCTTTTACATCAAAAGTTTCTTCTAAAGCTTTCTTTAGTTCAAAAGCTTCAACAACTGTTAATTCTTTGATGCTATCAACGATTTTTTGTACTTTGTCGGTTGCAGCCATTGTCTGATAAATAAAATATAAAATTAATTAGTCTTGTTTAAACGCCTGGTCTAAAATAGTTGCAAAAGATCTTGTAGGATCTTCAAGCACATTAACTATTCCAGACATAGCATTATCAAGAATGCCTAATATCATTGAAATGCTTCCATCGAAGCTTGGCATATCGGCCAATTCACTTACTTGCTCTTTTGTTAGTAGAGCACCATCCATTATTCCAGCAACAATTTCAACTTTTGTTTCTCCATCCTTACTAGTAGTATTTTCTATAAACTTTTTCAAAGATTTGCTAGGACTTACAATATCTTCACTTAAAACTAAAACTGCATGTTCACCTTTTTCTAGTTCTTTAATAGCTGGTAAATTTGCTTCTGCTAATGCAAGAGTAAAGATAGTATTTTTTACGATATTGAATTTTGCATCAAAATCATAAAGTTCTTTTCTAAACTCATTGGCCTCATTTGGTGTAAGCTTTGAAGGCTTTACTATTACTAGCGCTTTAGCCTTTTGTAATTCGCTTACATATTCATTTTTTAGGGCCACCTTTTCTTTTTTTGTTTTGGCCATTTTTGGTTAATTAATATTTAATAAAACAAAAGCGCTCTTTTTGAGAGCGCCTATAAATACTTAGTAAATTATCTTACTTTGGTCTATCTTGGCGTCTCGGCTGGATTTACGCAATTAAAATTGCTACCTGCTGTCTTAAACGTTATTCAATTTTAAACGTATTTGATTATATCATTAACATCTAACTTTAATCCAGCACCCATAGTAGGGGATACTGTAACTTTTTTGAATGGATTAGATGATAATTTTTTACTTTCAGCAAAAACTACTTTTAATAAAGCAATGATATTCTCCTGTATATTTTCAACAGGCATATCTAATTTAGCTACTTTTAGTCTAATTGCTCCTTGATCAGGTACTGACTTAAAGTTTAATCGGCCAGCCTTAAAGCTTTTTACAGCTTTATCTACGTCGGTAGTTACTGTTCCGTTCTTTGGATTTGGCATTAAGCCTTTTGGACCTAAAATCTTACCAATCTTTACTAATTGTCCCATAACACTTGGTGTTGCAATTACAACATTAAAGTCGATTTTTCCGTTTGCAATATCGTCAACCACACTTAAACCTGCTTTATTAGCACCGGCTGCTAGTGCAGCTTTTTCATCTTTTTCTTCACAAATCACAACAACTTTTTTTTCATCACCCATACTAAAGGGTAGAGTCACGCTTCCTCTGATGCTTTCCTTTTTTTGTTTCTCTTTTAGATTTAGAACTATATCAACATCAACTGAACCAACAAACTTGCTTAAAGAAAGCTCTGGCAGTAATTTTACTGCCTCTTCTAATGTGTAGGTTCTGCTTGTGTCAATTTCAATTTTTTTCTTCATAGTAGTCTTACCTTTCTTAAATTAATCTATTACATCTATTCCTAAGCTTCTGGCAACACCTTCTACAATTTTAACTGCAGAACTTTTTTTCTTGGTGTTTAAATCAGGTAGTTTTCTTTCTGCAATCTCAGCTAGGTCAGCTCTTTTTATCTTAGCAACTTTAGATTTATTTGGAGTTGCAGAGCCTTTTTCTAGCTTTAATTTGCTCTTAAGCATACCGGAAATAGTAGGTTGTTTATAAATTATTTTGTAACTTCTGTCTTTAAAAATCTGCACAATAATGGGAATAATATCGTTGCCCATAGCTGCAGTTTTTGCATTGAATTCTGTTAAGAATGGTTGAATTGGGATACCTGCTTGACCAATAATAGGTCCAATTGGAGGAGCGGGATTAGCTTTTCCTGCTGGCAATTCAAGTTTTAGTACACTTACGATTTCTTTAGCCATATTCTTTTAGTTAATTTGATATTTTAGATACTTGTAAAAAGTCTAACTGAACAGGCACATCTTGCCCGAACATTGAAAGTAAGACTGTAACCTGACCTTTAGCTTCATTAATTTCCCTAACTGTTCCAACAATATCTTTGAAAGGTCCTTCAACTACCTTTACAGCTTCTCCTATTTGATATTTTGCATCAAATACTGGCGATTGTTTTACTTGGGTAAATGCTAAGATTCCTTCCACTTCCTTAGGGTTTAGTGGAGTAGGGACTTTAGATTTAGCGGTAGTACCAACGAATCCAGTTACTCCCTCTGTATTTCTGATTAAGTAGAATGTTTCATCACCAGGAAGCATTTTTACTAAAATGTAGCCGGGAAAAATTCTTTCTTCTACTGTTTGTTTTTTACCTCTTTTAATTACAATTTTCTCTTGAGTAGGAACAACTACATCTGTAATCTTCTCTTCGTAGTTATTAGCTTTAATTCTTTGTTTGATAAGCTCAGCCGTTTTATTTTCTTTTCCAGATGAACTTGCAACGATGTACCATTTAAGCTTGTCGTTATTTTCTACAACTTGTGTTTGTGTGTTTTCCTCTTCCATTATACTGGTAGTATTAATTCTCTTATTAATAAAAATACTCTATCTATTAGCATTATTGCTAGTGATCCGAATATTAAAAAAAGCATTAAAAATACAGTGTATTTTAATACATCAGAGCCTTTTATCCATTGGACAAATTTAAGCTCAGCAAAGACGCCTCTTATAAAATTAGCTAACTTTTTTGGTAAATTTAATACTTTTTTTAACATTTGATTTCTTTTTTGATTAAGCACGAGCGCTCAGACTCGAACTGAGAGTCCCGGTTTTGGAGACCGGTGGTTTACCAATTAACCAACGCTCGCATCCACCCGGCATATCGGATTTTACTCTAACGTCTCTCAGTTTTCAAACAGCACTAATTACTTAACTTTCTTTATTAATTTGAATTCTACGTGTTTTTTTAGCTTTTTACTAAACTTTTTAATTGGTTTATCAGCTAGCTTATCGTAGGCTTCTTTACTTAATCGAATAGTATAGTGTTCGCCTGTCTCACTATTATAAAACCTAAAAACATTTGGCTTTTTCTTCTTTGCTCCTGCCATACATAATCACTAATTATTTAAGCTCGCTAATTATAAACTGTGCAGCGCTTTAATTCAATATTATATATGATTTTTTGCTTTTTTCAGTATCGATTTGGAGCTTTTGCTCTTTAATTTTGATTTGTATATCTCCATCTAGATCTGTTCTTAAAAATGGGATTTTTAGAATATTTAAATCTTCAATTACCCGTATATTAGGATGGCCATAGGAATTTTTTCCAACTGAAAAGATAGCTACATCTGGAGCAAGGCTTTTTAATAAGGATAAACTGGAGGAGTTCTTGCTACCATGATGGCTTAATTTAGCTACTGTTATTGAATTTAAGCCATATTGTTTTTGGTTTTCATCTTCTAATTTTGTACCCAAATCGCCGGCTAAATAGAAGCGGTGATTTTGGTTGTGTAAAACTATACTAATAGATGTTTCGTTGCTGTCTAGAGAATCTAGCTCGGTGTCTGGAAGAGGCCAGAATATGTCGAATTTATAGTTTCCAAATATGAAATCGTTATGTGATTTGAGCTCGAAAGCGCGGACTTGCACCTGTTGGATAGATTTAATAATTTCTCGCGCTTTCGAGCTTTCATTAACGAATATTCTTCTAACACCTATCTCTTTAAGTATCTCTAAAGTTTTACCTGTATGGTCTAAATCAGGATGAGTTAATATAAGAAACTCTAATGGAGGACTGGTGTATTTTTTGATCTTGTTAATCACAGAATTTTGCTTGCCTGTATCTATAAGACCGCACTTTTTGAATTGGTTACAAATAAGAATTGAATCTCCTTGTCCAATATTTAGAAACGTTATCTGGTCGCTATTAAATAGTAGTACTACTTTATCAATAGCGAGCGGAAGTAGTGCTATAAGCAAAATAATTACAACATTATTGAGCAATATTCTGATATCCACGATATTTATTTTTTACAATTTTATAAACAAAGATAGCCAAAATAGCTAAGAACAGCATCGTCTGTAAATACGTATTTTCGGTACTTGAAAGAGCTCCTAAATATTCAAATATGAAATCGAGAATTATATTAATAACTCTATAAGTTACGTCTGCTAATAATTCTGCGCCGATAATAGAGGTTATGTATATAGTAAACGTACCTATAAACAAAATTGGGTAGATAACTGATAATAGTAAGTTGGCTAAAAAGTCGGGATTTTCGTTCCCGAAGATAGTAGCTGAGATAATAAAAATTGTAGCCAATTTTAGAAGTTCGTTATCGAAGAGCGTTTTTATTTTAGGTAGCCCAAATGATTTGTATAGTAGAGTGAATCCAATGCTTAGAATTAAAGATCGCTCGAATAACAATGTTGGGCTGCTATAAGAAATAACGCATAAGCTCAAAAGCAGTTTGTTAAAAAACTTAATGGGTCTTCCGGAAAGCGCGGCTATATTATCATAGCTGGAAAATAAAAACGCTCTTGAAGCCGGTAGATTGCTAAAACCTATGGCAAATATATAGTAAGAGCTTACTATTAAATTGGTTATCAATATTCGATAGTATCCTAGATATTTTTTTAGTGGATTAGTTAATTCATTAATTAAAATAAAATTTGCTCCTGATACACTTATTAAGTGAAGTAGATTAAACTTTTTAAATAGATTTTTTAGATCTTGATTTAAATCTACATTAGAGCCTCCTATTGTAATCCCGATTAAAAATTGTGCGTGATTTGTATCGAATAGATCAGTAATTTGGCTGGTAAGACTATGTGACAACGTACTGTTTAGCGTTGTGAACATCGACTGTAATAAATTTAATTCAAGTATATATTTGGTTAGGATAAAGATAAAAAATAGAGCAGTTAAGCGTAAGGTTGGTCTTATTGTTTTGAATACAGACAGGGATATCGCATTAATAGCTAATAATAGTAGGATGCTTAATCTTTGTTCTAAGAAACTAAGCAGTAATAGGTATATGAATGGAGAGTGAACTTTCATGTTCGATCGGGGGTAATTCTATAAATTCTATCTGGGTAGCATTAGCTTCGATCTCTCCAACAAAAAGAAGAATAGAAAGTAAAATTAAATCAAGCAAAATAAGGATTGGAGTAATTATATTTCTGTTCATTTAGAATTCTTAACTAGTAAGAATTCTAAATAGAAAGTTTTACAAAGTTTTTACAAGATGGTTATCTCGATCTTTTCTAGTACAATATCGGCATTTGGTCGAAACGAATTGACATCAGAAATCTCGATGCCATTTATTTTTGACAAGGTGTCAAATCCTGATCTGATCTCGCCAATCACAGTAAACCTACCATTAAATTCTTCTAGCCTTGAATCACTATTATCAGCTGTTATAACAAAAAACTGGCTACTATTTGTATTAGGATCATCATTGGCCATAGCAACCGTATACCGTGTTAGCCTTTTTGAAGGCAAAGTAGCATTAGAACTAAAGCCTTGCTGCGTTAATAGCTCTCTTTTTTCCTGGCTTAATGCTAGCGCATCCCAATTAACCTCGTCTTCTATTAAGTAATTAGTCTTTCCTTTACCATAAGTAGAGTAATCAGCACTTAACGTATTTCTGTCTCCACCTTGAAATAATAGATCTTTAATAACTCGATGAAATTTAGTGTTAACGTAGTAATCTTTTTGAGCCAAATATACAAAATTATTTACGTTTTGTGGAGCACAAGCAGAGCATAGTTCTATTTCAAAGATTCCTAAGTTTGTTGTGACTTTAGCTAAATAATTTCTTGATGTGTCAATTGTGAGCTCTGGCTTAGGTAGATTCAAATTGATATTAATTTGTCTATTTCTCTGAAATATCGGTAGTATAACTTGAGTTGCAATGACAATAAGCAGCCCAAACATAATGATTATGCCTACAAGATAAATCCATGAATTTCGATTTTGGTTATTCATAAATTTTTAATATCACTAATATTGTCTCTTAGATAGTTGTAAATCACCACAGCGGAAGCTACACTCATATTTAACGAATTTACTTGTCCAAACTGAGGGATTTCTACTAAGTCGTCGCATTGTTTAGCTACTGGCTCTGTTAAGCCCTTATCTTCGGACCCTATAATGAATAGAGTATTTATTGGAGCAGAGGACTCAAATAGTTGCTTACCGCCTCGTTCAATTCCACAAACATAGTATCCATTGTCTTTAAAAGCTTTAATTGTATTAAATACTGAATTTCTAATTATTGGAATATTAAAAACTGCGCCAGTAGAAATCTTAGCTATAATTGGAGTAATCTTAATATCTGATGGTATTATTACTCCTTCAAAGCCTGCACATTCTGCAGTTCTAATAATTGCCCCTACATTGTGCTCATATGTTGCGTCAGATATATATATGAATGCTTTTTGAGCTTCTGGCAGAATATCTTTTAAGTGGCTTTCTTTGAAGTTGATTTTTAAGGCAACACCCTGGTGTTCATCTGAGTTTGTCAGCTTTCTTAATTCTTTAGGGGTAATAAATTTGATAGGTACTTCGGCTGTTCGAGCTAATTTTAGAATAGAGGAAATCTTATTGTCTTCTTTAATATTCTCCTGCAAAAATAATTCCTCGCTAGTATGCGAGGAATTAAGTGCTTCAATTACAGTATTTCTACCATAAATAATCATATAGGTATGCAAAAGTTAATGGCTATGATTATGCTCAACTTGTGCCATTTTCCTTAGCTTTTTATAAGCTTTCATAGAGATTTTTACTCTCTTAGTTTGACCATTTACTTCTAATTTAACTTTTCGTAAATTAGGTTTCCAAGTTCTTTTAGTATTAGGTGCTTTGAATCTCCAAACTCCACCTCCACCAGAAGCTCCTCTTTTATGTTTATGACTACCTCCGAAAGCTGTTTTTTTTCCTGTTATTTCGCAAGCTCTTGACATTGGATAGTTACTTAATATATTAATATTTCTTAAATGCTGATGAATTTTAAATGATTTTACCTTTTTTAGCAATCAGAAAATGCTGATAGCAGGTTTATTCGGGTAGACATCATCGTTAAGTTTGTCATATAATTACGAGCTTATTTAAGCCACTCTAGCTCAGCTGGTAGAGCAGCTGTTTTGTAAACAGCGGGTCGTGGGTTCGAGTCCCTCGAGTGGCTAATTAACCGGAGATGGCGGAGCGGTCAATCGCACCTGACTGTAAATCAGGCGTCCTAAGGACTTCGGAGGTTCAAATCCTTCTCTCCGGATTTTTTTATAAGGCCACCCGTGCCGAGTTAGCTCAGTTGGTAGAGCATACCCATGGTAAGGGTAAGGTCTCGGGTTCAATTCCCGAACTCGGCTTTTCTTAAATCTCCCGATACCTGCTATTATTAGTGTAGTTTAATGTATTTATAACTACATCAAAATGTTAGATAACTTTTTAGCTAGATTTTCAAAAGATATTGCTATTGATTTAGGAACTGCTAATATCCGCGTTCTTATTAAAGGCAAGAAAGATATCATTAAAGAACCATCAATTATCGCAATAAATAGTACGACTGGAAAAGTTCTTTCTGTAGGTAATGATGCTAGAAAAATGATAGGAAGAACACCTTCAAATATAAAAGCTGTTCAGCCATTAAAAAATGGAGTGATATCTGATTTTAATGCTACTGAAGCTTTAATTAGATATTTTATTAATAAAACGTCTAATGTTAAATCGACAGTGTTTAATAGAATACTAAAACCTCGAGTAGTTATAGGTGTACCTACGACTATTACTGAAGTTGAGATAAATTCTGTTATAGATTCTGCTAAGTCGGCCGGTGCCAGAAAGGTCTACATTGTTGAAGAACCTATGGCAGCTGCAATTGGCGCCGGTCTAGAAGTTGATTCTGCTACCGGCAATATGATTGTTGATATTGGTGGAGGTACAACAGATATTGCATTAATCTCTCTTGGAGGCATAGTTAAAGACAATACAATAAGAATAGCAGGGGATGAAATGGATTTGGCGATAGTTGATTACATAAAGAATAAGTATAATTTGCTAATAGGCTTAAAGCAGGCAGAAGATATCAAAATTAAACATGCTAGTGCACTTTCCAAAAACCCAGATAAGCAGATTGAAATTAGCGGACAAGATCTTATTAGCGGATTGCCAAAATCAACTAAGATATCTAAACCTGAAGTAACAGAGGCGTTACTTCCTGTATTAGAAAAGATTGCTACAAGTTTAAAAGAAGCTATCGAAAGTGTGCCGCCCGAAATACTTTCTGATCTTATAAATAATGGCGTCTTCCTTTCGGGCGGCGGTGCACTTATCGAAGATATTGATAAATACTTTTCTCAAAAACTAAAGGTTCCATTTAAAATTTCTCAAAATGCATCTATCTCTGTTGCGGTTGGAATTTCAAAGATGATGGACAGGGTAGACTTGCTTGAAAAACATCAAGTTAAAGATCTTATCTTAAAATAATGTCTAAAAAAGTAGAAATTCAGAGAATTGATCTTTCTAATATCACTATTAAGTCTACTAAACGCAAGTTCTCGGATTATATTCTTTTAGGTATAGTTATAATAACAGTGATTGTTTTAAGTCTACGTGGCTTAGATCTACAGCTAATTTCAGGTACAGAACTCTATGATACTTCTACAAGTTTATCTACTCGTAAAGATTGGATATCTGCACAACGTGGTTTTTTCTTTGACAGAAATTCAAACATCTTAGCTAAAAACAATAATAGTTACGCTCTATACTTGGTAAAAAAAGAATATGCTACTCAGGATATCCAGAGTTTTAACTATATTGTTCAACATTATTTAAATGATTTAAAGGTTGACACTGATAAACTACAATCAGCTCTTTTAGAATCAAAATACGACTTAAAAATTGCTGAAAATTTAACCTTTGAACAAATCCAAAACTTAAAGACAGCCAAAGATTTTGATAAGTATTTTTATATAATTGATTTGCCGCAAAGAAATTATATTTACCCCAAGGAGTTTTCGCATATTATTGGATATACAGGTAAAACAGAGCAGGCTGATGTTGAGAATGGCTATTCACTTTTTGATCAGATTGGGAAATATAAACTTGAATATCAGTTCGAAGAAAAGCTTAAAGGGGTAAAAGGTGCAAGCTTTTCTATCGATGGTGTAGAAAATTTTATTCCATCTGAACCAGGGCTCAATATTACTTTAACTATAGATAAGGATTGGCAGGTAGCTTTATACAAGATCTTAGAAAAGTATTCAACTATTCATAATGCAGCTGGAAGCGCAGGGGTTATTTTAGATAATTCAAACGGTGATGTTGTTGCTATGGTTAGTTACCCTGGCTTTGATTCTAATCTATATATTAGAGGAATTTCAGAATCACAGTATCAAGATTACAGTAATGACCGAAAATTACCTTTAATTGATAAAGTTCTAACCTTGCAAATTGCTCCTGGCTCTACATTTAAGCTTATTACTGCATATACACTGTTAGAGTCAGGGACTATAGATGAATACACAACATATTTTTCTAACAGGTGTTTGCCTTCTGAATATAATTTTGATTTTTGTGAATACCAGCAATACTTTTATGGGCAAATGGATATTGTACGTGCACTGTATAAGTCTAGTAATCTTTTCTTTTGTGTAAATTCATTAGAATTAGAGCGGCAGGGGAATTTAAATAAACTCTTTGAAACTGCAAACCTTTTCGGTTTAGGACAAAAAACAGGAATAAATTTAGCGGGTGAGCTCCCGGGCAATGTCGATACTCCAGAGTATAAAAGAGAAGCTTTTAACTTAGGTTGGTATTCAGGTGATACATGTAATTCAGTGATTGGCCAAGGCTCTAATACTGTTACACCAATACAAATGGCAGTAGTTGCATCTACAATAGCTAATAAAGGCACTGTATATAAGCCGAATTTGATTCATCAAGTAACTGATATTTACGGCAATGTAGTTGAAGCTCCTTCTGCTCAGATTCTTAGGCAAATCCCAATGAGTGATAAAACATATAATTTAATCAATGAGGGTATGTGGAATGTAGCTAATTATTATGATGGAACAGTATATTACTTTTTACACGATTTGCCTGGAAATATTCGGGCTAAAACCGGAACAGCTGAAGCTAGCGAAATCTCAAGTAGCGGAGAGCTATTAAAAACAACTCATGGTTGGATTGTAGGAACGTTTGAATATGAAGGTAACAGCTATTCATTTTCTTATGTCTTAAATTTAGGAGGAGGAGGCTTTTTTGTTGCAGAGATAATGAAAGATTTTACGAATTGCCTGTATGCTGGATTCCCTGCAGAATGTAAGTAAGAAAATTGTAAATTTTTCTTGGTAACTTCTTTTTATGGAAGAATTAAGAAACTTTACTTTATTATTATCTCTTACTAAAGGTATAGGTATAAAAACCTACTTAGGTTTAGTCGAGGAGTTTGGTTCAATAGAAGCACTGTATAATAACTATATTCATAGAAATTTAGACCCGCAATTAATAGCAAACTTAGCTAGCTTAGATGTGAATATTGCCATTAAACGTCTACTTAAAAGTAACATTAAATTTACTTGCTTATGGGAAGATTCGTATCCTCCCTTGTTAAAAGAGATTCCTGATGCACCTATTGTTCTTTTTTATGCGGGTAACATTCAAATTGCTCAATCGCTAAAGCTTATCTCAATAGTTGGCACACGGAAAATTTCCCCTTATGGAAAGTATTTACTTGATAAGTTACTACCTAATCTGGTAGCTCAGAATATCCCGATTGTAAGTGGATTAGCTTATGGAGTAGATGCATATGCCCATAATCTAACTCTACAACATAATGGACAGACAATAGCTGTATTACCTTGTTCAGTAGATAGTCCAGTTCCTAAAGAAAACTATTTTTTATATAGTAAGATACTGGACAGTAATGGCTTGATATTTTCTGATGCTTTTCCAGGAACTAAAGTCGTTGCGGGTAGTTTTCCAAAAAGAAATAGAATTATTGCGGGTCTTTCTGAATCAACTATAGTAATTGAAGCTGGCATAAAAAGTGGTGCGCTTATTACTGCAAAGCTAGCATTTGACTACGATAGAGAAGTACTTGCTTATCCTGGTAATGTGAACACAGAAAATTCTAAAGGTTGTAATTATTTAATTAAGAATAATATTGCTACGCTTGCAGATAGCTTCTTTGAATACAATAAGAATGCAGACATAGCCAAGTTATCTAAAGATGAGCAAAAGGTATATTATGCTATACTACACGGGCAAAAAGATTTAGAAAGATTAAGTGAGATTTTGAATTTAGAAATAAAATATTTATCAGAAATTTGCACTAAACTTATTTTAAATGGTATTTTAAATACTGATAACCAAAATAACTTTTATATAAATTAGCTAGAAATGGATTTAGTAATAGTAGAATCACCATCAAAAGCAAAGACAATAGGTAAGTACCTAGGTAAAGGCTATACTGTTAAAGCATCTAAAGGTCACGTTGTTGATCTACCTAAATCCGGCTTAAGTATAGATGTAGAAGATAACTTCAAACCTCAATATGTAATTACTAATCCTAAATCCTTAAGCGAAATTAAAAAAAGCCTTAAAGATGCAACAAGACTTATACTGGCTGTTGACTTGGATCGAGAGGGAGAGGCTATTGGGTGGCATATTGCAAAAGAGCTTAAATTAATAGATGAAAAAGGCAAGCCAAGTGGAAAGAAGAAGATAGAAAGGATTGTATTTCACGAAATTACAAAGGATGCCATTGAAGAAGCGATGCAAAATCCTAGAGGAATAGATATAAATCTAGTTAATGCCCAGCAAGGTAGACGGTTACTAGATCGACTTGTGGGATATAAACTCTCACCGTTGTTATGGAAGAAAATTTCCTTTGGATTATCTGCTGGAAGAGTGCAATCAGTAGCATTGAGGCTAGTTGTTGAAAAAGAGGAGGAAAGAAATAAATTCAAAAGTGAGGAATACTGGTCTATAGAAAGCGAATTGCTTGAAAAAAAAGATAACAAAAAAGTAAACATTGAATTTTTAGAGGCTAAAAAAGAAGAGATAGTTGAAAAGAAAGTTAAGGAAGTACCAAATGCTATTAAATTTAACTTATTTAAAGTAAACGGAAAGAATCCGAAGATCTCTACTAGAAAGGACTCTGAAAAGATTGTAGATGAAGTAAAAGATGCAAATTGGATAATATCTAAAATAGAGAAAACTGAAAGTAAAAGAAACCCAAAGCCACCTTTTATTACCAGTACTTTACAGCAATCTGGTGTGAATTCTCTTGGCTTTAGTGCAAAAAGAACAATGTCGGCTGCTCAAAAACTATATGAGGCAGGTCTGATAACCTATATGAGAACCGATTCTGTTGCAATGTCTAACTTAGCTATCAATCAAGCTAGAGCCTTTATACAAAAGGAATACGGCAATAAATATATCCCCGAAAAACCTAACTATTACAGATCTAGTAATAAGTCTGCGCAAGAGGCACATGAATGTATAAGGCCTACTGATTTTTCAAAAACAAGTATAAATTTAAAACTAGATGGAGACCAAAAAAGGGTGTATGACATTATCCGTGCTAGAGCTTTAAGCTCGCAAATGGTTCCAGCTAGATTAATGAACACAACTATCTATATTGAGCTTGAAGAATATCTATTTACTGCAAATGGAAAGGTAGTTCTATTTGATGGATACTTGCGAGTTTCGAAAGAAAAATCTGAGGATACAATATTGCCTGAATTAAAGGAGGGTACTGAGTTATATTTACAGGCATTAAGAGCAGTACAACACTTTACAGAACCACCAGCTAGATATTCAGAAGCTACTTTAATTAAGAAATTGGAAGAGCTTGGTATAGGAAGACCATCTACTTATGCTTCCATAATATCAACTATCTTAGCTAGGAAATATGTGGAGCCAGAAGGTAGGTATTTAAAGCCTACAGACATGGGTATTGTTGTTAATAAATTGTTAACTAAATATTTTGCTAACATAGTTGACTATGGCTTTACAGCAGAAATGGAAGACAACTTAGACAAGATTGCAGAGGGTAAATTAGATTGGGTAAAAATGTTGAAAGATTTTTATTTCCCATTTGAAAAAGAAATTACTCTGCAAGATAAGAAAATTGATAGAAGCGAATTTACTCAGCTTGGTAAATCAGATGAAAAATGTCCTAAATGCGGTAGTGCTATGATCATTAAGTTAAGCAGATATGGTAAGTTTTTAAGTTGTACAAAATACCCTGATTGCGATGGCATGCTGCCTTTAGATTCTGAAAAAGAGGAAGTACTCACTTTAGATACTGAAAAGTACTTAGCTGCTCCTAAAACAGATGACAGTAGAGATTATGTTCTTAAAAGCAGTAAATACGGTAAATTCTGGGCTCATCCTGATTATCCAAAGGTCAAAGATTCAAAGCCATTATTATTAAAAGATAAATGCCCATTATCTGGACACAATCTTGTCGAAAGAAAGGGAAAGTGGGGCAAGACTTTTATCGGATGTTCAGACTATCCAAATTGTAAATTCATCAAGCAAGTAAAAGCAAAGAAACAAAAAGCTTCTGAAGCAGAGTAATTGTGTTATAATACTTACGTTTATTAATCCAACACGCAGATTATTTTCCTTGGGGTAACCTGAATCTGCGGAAGTTTAATTTTTAAAGGAATATAAAATGGAAGATACACAAACTGCTCCTAGTGGAGAGCTTAAATCTACTGCTCAAGTTGCTGTTCCTACAGTAAAAGAATTATTAGAAGTAGGGGTTCAATTTGGACACGAGTCTCAAAGATGGAATCCTAAGATGTCTAAATACATCTACACTTCAAAAAACAGCATTCATATTATTGATATTCATCAGACAGAGCAAAAGCTTACTGATGCAGTCAATTTTTTAGCTGATGCAGCTTCTAAAGGAAATGTAATCTTTGTAGGTACTAAAAGACAAGCTTCTGATATTGTTAAAGAAGAAGCTATTAGAGCTGGAGCTTACTTTATTTCAAGCAGATGGGCAGGAGGCTTATTAACTAACTTTAATGTAGTTAAAAAAAGTTTAGCTAAATTAGACAGTCTAGAGAAATCTTTTGAAGAAGGAATTCAAGGAAGAACAAAGTATGAAGTTTCTGTAATGAAAAAGGAATGGGAAAGATTAAATCGTCTTTATGAAGGAATTAAAAGCTTAAATTCTAAACCAACTGCAGTAGTAATTGTAGACACTAGATACGAAAAAGCAGCAGTTAGAGAAGCTAGAAAAATCGGAGTACCTGTGGTAGCTTTAATTGATACTAATTGTGATCCAGATACAGCAGATTATATAATACCTGGAAATGATGATGCAATCGGTTCAATTAGATTAATCTTAAAGACTTTAGCAGATGCCGTTCTTGCTGGAAATAAAGGAAATGGAATTAAACACAATCTTGTTGATTATAGTAAAGTAGAGATTAAAATCACTAAAAAGGAAGAAGATGAAGCTAAAGAGTTTGAAGAAGTAAAAGGTGTTGAAGGTCAAAGTAATACTTCATCACCTATGGTAAAAGAAGAAAAGCCAAAAAGAACAGGAAGAAAAACTAAAGTAAAAGGAATGCTTGAGATCGCTAAAGAAAAGGCAGCTAAAGCTAAAAAGACTGAAGTTAAACCAAAATCAAGCAGTACAGAAAAAAGTACAAAAAAAGATAGTACAACTAAAACTAAAAAAGTAGCTAAAAAGGTAACTAAAAAAACAGCAAGTACTACTAAAGCCAAGAAAAAATAATAAAATTTATTTTTTAAAATAAAATTATGATAACAATTGAACAAATAAAAGAACTAAGGAATTCAACAGGTGCAGGTGTAAACGCCGTTAGAGAAGCATTAGAAGCTTCTAACGGAGATACTAATGAAGCAATTAAATATCTAAGAGAAAAAGGATTAGCTAAAGCTAGCAAAAGAAAAGGTAAAGTTGCAGAGCATGGTATTTTAGGTACTTATATTCACTCCAATAAGAAAATTGTAGTGGTAGTAGAAGTTGCTTGTGAGACTGACTTTGCTGCAAAGAGTGAATCTATGATTCAATTTGCTAACGACTTAGCTATTCATATTACAGCTGTTGGGCCAAAATATATCTCAGTTGAGTCAATTGATAAAGATACATTAGCCACTGAACTTAAAGCTGCAGAGGAAGGCTTAGACAGCAAACCAGCAGATATAAGAAAAACAATTATTGATGGTAAATTAGAGAAATTTTATAAAGAAGTTGTATTGTTAAAACAACAGTTATTCACAGATGAATCAAAAACTGTAGAGGATTATCTTAATGAAATGGTAGCTAAAATTGGAGAAAAAATTGAAATTACTCAATTTTATAAATTCCAAGTTGGTGAATCAGTGGTGTATAATGTAGCTGCTACAGATGAAGAATCTGCAGAATAATTCTTAACACAATACCTATGTTATTTGATGAAGACTCGTATAGATTAGAGCTAGAAGAAATTTTAGGAAAATTTAGCGAAGAGCTTTCTAAAATTAGAACCGGAAAGGCAAACATAGGAATCTTTCAAAAAATTCAAGTAGTATCGTATGGAACATTAATGGGACTAACGGCAGTAGCGAAAGTTATTGCTGATGGTCCCATGTCTGTTAAGCTTGAAATATGGGATAAAAATAATATAGAAAGTGTAGTAGAGGCTTTAGAAAAGACAGAATTGGGTGCAAGAATATCACAAGAAGGTAACATTGTTCGAGTAAATTTTACTCCATTAACAGAAGAAGACCGAAAAGATAAAGCCGATAAAATTATTCCAAGACTTTTAAATGAATATCTAACTAGAGCAAGAGAAGTTCGAAGAAACTACAATGCTGAAGTTAAAGCACTAGATAAAGTTTCAGAGGACGACCAAGAAAGAAGCTACGAGAAAATACAAGAGATCTTAAAAGAATATGAAGAGCAATTTGAGCAAATTGCAAAAGATAAAAAACAAGAACTAATGACTATATAAACTCTATGACTTTCCTTCTAACTTTAATAATCTTATTAATCATTATAGGAATTCTTGTATTTGCTCATGAGTTTGGTCATTTTATTACGGCTAAGTTAGCTAAAGTTGATGTAAAAGAATTTGCAATTGGCTTTGGGCCAAAGATATTTAAGAAGCAATATAAAGGTACTCATTATAAATTGAATTTGTTACCTATAGGAGGATATGTTCAGTTAGAAGGAGAGGAAGATTCAAATTCACCAAGAGGCTTTAGAAATCAAAAACTACGTGTAAAAGCACTTGTTTTGCTGGCCGGAGTGTTTATGAATCTTCTGTTATCAGTTTTCCTGCTAGGTATTTATTTAAATAATAACGGTTATAGGTTTGCAATCCCAAAAATTGTAGAATACCAATTTACTAATACGCAGTCAGAACAGGCATATTTCCCTTTGATAGTAAGTTTTGTTGATCCTGAAGGACCTTCGGTAGGAAAATTTGAAGAAGGTGAAGCTATTGTTGGTGTAAATAACTTTGTATTTGATAGCATGGATGAATTCTTACAATTTCTTAAAGATAATCAAAATACTACAGCAGAATTTATGTTTATAAATTTTGATAACTTTGAGATATCTAAAAGAAACATTCCAATTAGTACTGAAAATGAAGATGGTTCAATATTAAAGGTGGGTTTAGTTCCTTATGATTCACAAAGTGGTAGAACTACATATTTTATAAAATATAATGAGACATTATTAAGTGGAGTATCAATGACTTATGATGCTTTTATTTATCAATTTAAGGCATTAGGAGGGCTTATTGGTGATGCTTTAAGTACCGGTGATTATCAAGAGGTATCTAATAGCGTTGGGGGCTTACCTGCAATAGGTAACCAAGTTGGCCAGCTAGTTGAATTTAAAGCATTTGAAGTTTTAGTTCCTTTAACTGCGTTATTTAGCGTAAACTTAGCTATGTTTAACGTTTTACCTTTC
This sequence comes from Candidatus Dojkabacteria bacterium, assembly GCA_030834985.1. Lineage (GTDB taxonomy): Bacteria > Patescibacteriota > Dojkabacteria > J137 > J137 > Brojett037. The sequence goes on along the minus strand of JAUQWV010000006.1, from coordinate 113,643 downwards.
CCTGCACTTGATGGCGGCCAACTTTTATTTGCGGTTATTGAACGGATTAGACGTAAAAAGTTTAGTGATAGCTTTTTAAATAGGGTGAATTTTATTGGTTTTGCGTTATTAATGGGGCTAGGACTTCTAGTTACTCTAAAAGATATTATTCAATTAAATTGGATTACTTCAATAGGAGATTTCTTTAGAAGTGTACTTGGCAGATAAATAGTTTTCAAATTTAGCTATTTTTGATAAAATCCCATTGCTTATTAATTTTGTATTTTTATAAGGAGGTAATGTAAATGTCAGTTGTTGTACATGATGAGATGTCTTTGGACTTAGCGTTGAGACTTTTATGGCGAGAAGCTACTAGAGAAGGCGTGATGGAAAAACTTGAAGAGAAGAGATACTATGTGCCAAAAACATATACCAAACATCAAAAAACTAAAGTTTGGGCAAAAACAAAGAAAAGACGAAGACAAGCAAAAAGAAAACAGAAAGCACAATAATAAGTGATATTGTAATAGAATTTTAGTCCCGGCCGAAAGGCCGGGACCTCTTTTTGTGTAGTATACTTGAGAGTATAAATTAAAGTTTTTATATGGCTGAAGTTTTGTATCGAAAATATAGACCAATAAATTTTTCAGAAGTTGAAGGGCAGGAGCATGTTGTTCCTATTCTTAAAGAATCAATTTTACAGGGTAAGGTATCACACGCATATCTATTTTGTGGCCCAAGAGGGTGCGGCAAAACTACAATTGCTAGGATTATGGCTAAAGCAGTTAACTGTAAAAATTTTCAAAAAACAGGCGATATTTGTAATGAATGTGAATATTGTACAGCTATAAACAACAGTAGTGTTGACGTAATTGAGATGGATGCGGCTTCAAATAGAGGAATTGAAGAAATCAGAGCAGTACGAGATACCGTTAATTTTGTACCTAACTTCTTAGCTAAAAAGATATACATAATTGATGAAGCTCACATGCTCACAAAAGAGGCTTTTAATGCCCTCTTAAAAACACTAGAGGAGCCGCCAGAACATATAGTATTTATTATGGCTACTACAGAAGCGCATAAACTTCCTGTTACTATCTTATCTAGGGTTACCCGATTTGATTTTAAGCTCGGCACTGAAAAAGAAGTTATAAAAAAGCTTAGTAAAATTACTAAAGCAGAGGGGTATAAGATTGATACTGATGGATTAAAGCTAATATATAAGGCTTCAGGCGGAAGTTTTAGAGATTCTGAAAGTTTATTAACAAAGATTATTTTAACTTCCGCCGATAATGAAATTACAACAGAGGATGTTTTAAATGCTCTTGGCATTTCGGATCTTAAATTAGTAGAAGAATTTATAGAGTACTTCCAAAAAGAGGATTTAAATGCAATTACAGCTTCTTTAAAAAGTATTTCCGATAACGACGGAAATGTAGTGAACTTTTTAGAACAGATATTACAAGTTATGAGTGAAAGACTTGTAGAAGATTCAAAAAAAGGCTTACTGAATAATAAATTATTAGACTTAGCTAATTTAATTATAGGCTTAAAAAGCGATGTTAGAGATTTTAACGATAAACTTACTGTAATAAACTTAGAATTTTTGAAATACTTCTCTAAAGAAGCTAAAACAATCACATCAACAGAAACGATAATCACACAAGTAGTTAGTACTAAAGAAACCTCTAAATCTGCAAGTGCGGAACCTTCAAAAATAGTAGAGTTAAAACCTGCAGAGATATCATCCTTTATTTCTAAACTTATAGAATTATCAGAAGGGGTATTGCCAAGGTTAAAAGGGATAATTAATACGTCGAAGATTGAAATTGAAACTAGTGAAATAAAAATAGGGAATCCCTATAAGTTTAATATTGCATATATGTCTAAAAAAGAAGCTAGAGATATATTTATGAATGCAGCTGAAAGTGTATATGGTAAAAAGTTAGGGCTTTCTTTTTCAATAATCTCAGATGTTGTACCTGCAGCTACTAAAAAAGAAAGCCCTGAAAAACCAAATAGTGATAAAATAGTAGAGTCTAAAAAGAAATTAGATAGATCACAAGACAATTCCAGCTTAGTAGAGGAATTATTTTAAGTTTTTATAAATATTATTATGGGAGTTTTAGATTTACCAAAGTTAGCTATGAAAGCTAGGAAAATGCAGAATCAGATGAAAGCTATTAAAGCAGTAGGAAAGCACGGTACAATCGCATTAATTATAGATGGAGTCTATTCAATTGTAGAAATTGAACCTGACTACGAAGCTTTAAGTCAAAAGTTTCCTTCAGTTCCTGCAGATACACTAAGAAAACTTGTTGAAGCTGTTGCTTTTGACACAAAAAAAGCAGTAGATGATGCTAAAGACCAACTTCAAAAAGAGATGGCTGCTAATACAAGTTTGGATGATCTTAAAGGAATGTTAGGTTAATATATGGCCAATTTACCTAAGGAGATAATTGAGCTATCAGATGCTTTCAGCAGCCTTCCTAATGTAGGGCCTAAGCTTTCTGCACGTATAGCTTTATATCTTGCTGTAAGCGCAAAAGATTTAGCTAAAAAACTAAGCTTTTCTTTAGAGGAAGTAGTAAACAATATTTCTAAATGTAACATATGCGGAAATGTTACTAACGAAGATATTTGCTCAATTTGTGCAGATGATAAAAGAGATAAGTCTATTGTATTAGTTATAGAAGATTCCTTAGACCTTATTAATATTGAGTCAGCCAAAGAATATAAAGGTGTGTATCATGTTCTAGGAGGAGTAATTTCGCCCATTAATGGTATTGGACCAGATGATATTAATATGACCTCACTTATAAAAAGAGTAGAAGACCCTATGGTTAAAGAGGTTATTCTTGGCCTTAATCCTAATTTGGAAGGAGATTCGACCTGTTTATATCTTAAAGACCAGATAGATGGTGTTCGGGATGACATCTCGGTTACCAGGCTAGCTAAAGGTATTCCAGTAGGAGGAGATTTAGAGTACTTATCAAGTCAGACAATAATTGATTCTATGAAAAGTAGAATAAATTTTTAGCCTGCCTATTTAAACTCTTTAGCACATGTTGTATAATCTCTAGACTATTTTTAATGGTACATAGATTAATTTATATAGAAAATTTAGTATGAAGTACGAATTAGCATTAGTGTTAAAGCCACTTAGTACAGAAGATATTAAAGAAAAGGTTCTTCCTAAGGTTGAATCAAATGTAAAGGATTTAGGCGGAAATATTAAATTGAGCACTAACTTAGGCAAGAGAATGCTAGCCTATCCAATCAATAAATTTAAAGAAGGTTTCTACTACTTTTACGATGTAGAACTATCCTCAGCTAAATCAAGTGAATTTAGAAAAGAATTAAGACTTAATCCTGACGTTTTAAGAGCATTATTAATTAAAAAAGACTAATTTTAGTTTTTATTTATTACTGAAAACATATGTCAAAAGCAAGATCGTTAAATAAGGTAATGCTGATAGGAAATTTGACTAGAAATCCAGTTATTAGAGAAACTTCTAATAATGTAACTGTTTGCTCTTTTGGTATTGCTACAAATACTAGCTGGAAAGATAAATCTGGCAATATGAAAGAAAAAGCAGAGTATCATAATCTAATTGCTTTTAACAAACTAGCAGAGATTTGCGCTATGGTTTTGAGTATTGGAATGCTTGTTTATGTTGAAGGTGAACTAAGAACTCGAGTAACAGAAGGAACAGACGGCAAAAAGATTTATAGAACTGAAATTAAGTTAAATGATATGATCTTAATTGACAGCAAAGGGAAAAAAGGAATTGGAGTTGATGCTGCTGTTGAAGCTGGTAAATCGCTTCCTTCAAGAGAAGTTTCTGAAGAAGATATTGATGCTTCTGAAAGAAACACTACACCAGTTGCTAATAATGATGATGAATTTAAAAGTGAAGATTTATTTTAATTAATTTAGACATAAATTTAAGGTATGGCAAATTTTAAGAAGAAAAAACAGAAAAGAATAATTAAACCTCAGAAGTTATCAGATCCATTTAATAACGACCCTTCAAAGATTGATTACAAAGATATTCAGACTTTAAAGAAATTCATTACAACTAGAGGTAGAATTTTACATCCAGAAAAAACAGGAGTTTCTCCTAAATGCCAAAGAAAGCTTTCTTTATCGATTAAAAGAGCAAGGTATATTGCACTATTGCCGTATACTCAATACGTGTAAAAGGCCTAATAAAAAGTAATTTAAAGCCCTCCGATAATCGGAGGGCTTTCTTATTGTCTTTAAAACATTTTGATTTATAATAGTGAGATGGAAACTAACTCAAATACACCTAAAATAAATAGCCATTCAACTCCTTACCTAGTTTTTTTAGCATTGATTTTAGGAATTGGTGTAGGTGTATTGTTCAGCAATTCTGCATTACCTACATATCAAAATGGTAATCAGCTTGGAACTAATACTTCTGCAATTCCATCTGATTTAGATGAAGAGTTTTTCAGCGAGGTCAGTAAAGTTATAGAGCAAAATTACATCGGCGATATTCCTAGTGAAAGAGAATTAACTTACGGTGCTATAAAAGGCATTTTAGGTGCAATAGGTAATGAGTATAATTCTTTTTTAACACCTGAAGAAGCAAGCGATTATTTAGATTCCAGAAATCCGAATATAGAAGGAATTGGAGTTACATTAAAGTTTAACGGTGAAAATACAGAAGTAGAAACGGTTTTGACTAATTATCCAGCGCAAAAAGCAGGACTTAAAACAGGCGATATTATTGCAGAGGTAGATGGCGAGGATGTAACTGGACAGCTGCCTACTGCTGTTGCAAATAAAGTGCGTGGACCAAGTGGTACAGAAGTTAAGGTTAAAGTATTTAGAAAAGATACAACTGAAGGCTTTTTTGAATATACAGTAACAAGACAAAAAATTGAGCTTGATAATATTGATTACAGAAGTGTAGGGGATGGACTTTATAAGATTAATATTTATCAATTCTTAGATAAAACTACAGAGGACTTTAATCGAAAATGGGACCAAATAGTTAATGAGGTAGCTGCGAAGCCAGACTTAAAAGGATTAGTACTTGATTTACGAAATAATCCTGGCGGCTATGTGTATTCTGTTAGGTATGTACTTGAAGAATTCTTATCAAATGGTCAAATTGTTATGTCTGAACAGCAAAAAAATAAGCCTAAAAATGATTACACTGATGCAAGAGTAGGAAAGTTTGAGAATGTTCCAGTTGTGGTGTTAGTTAACGAAGGAAGTGCTTCTGCATCCGAAATTCTTGCATCGTCTTTTCAGGATAACAACAGAGCAAAAGTTGTTGGTAAAAAGACAGTAGGTAAAGGAGTAGAGCAGCAAGTTATGACATTAGATGACAATAGTATGTTGATTTTAGTATTTCAGCAATGGTTAACTCCATCCGGTAGAAACATCAATCCAGAAAATCCTGTAACCCCTGACTTCGAAGTAGAATTTACAGAAGACGACGCTAAGCGTGCAGTTGATCCTCAATTAGAAAAAGCAAAAGAAGTTTTAAGAAATAGCTAATTTATTTAAGTTCTTCTTCACCGTCATTTTCTGTACTATCAGATTTCCCAGTTCTAATAATCTGATTAGTGATTTCAAGAATATCATCTAGGGCACCCTCATATACTACTTCTTCGATGTTAAACCAGCTTTTACCGACTCTATGGTCGGTGATTCGTCCTTGAGGGAAGTTATATGTTCTTATTTTAGAAGAACGCTTGCCTCCCATTATTGACTCAGCTCGTAATGTGTTAACCTGGGAGCTAATCTTTTCTGATTCAAGCTCGTATAATCTACTAGCTAATATCTTCATAGCCATCTCTTTATTTTTGTGTTGTGATTTACTTGCTTGACTTGTCACAGTAATTTTTGTTGGGATATGAGTAATCCTTACAGCAGAGTCTGTAGTATTGACAGATTGTCCTCCTGGGCCACTTGAACGATAGACGTCGATACGCAAATCATTGGGGCTAATTTCGGCCGTATTTAGGTCTATTTCAGGCATTACCACCACAGAAGCTGTGGAAGTATGTATTCGTCCTAAAGTCTCTGTTTTGGGCACTCTCTGCACTCTATGAACGCCTGATTCAAATCTGAAAGTAGAGTAGCTATTTTCTGAATCAACTAAAAAAACTGCTTCGTTAATACCGCCTTCTAAATTGTAATCGATTGAATAAACTTCAATTTTTAAATTATTTTTAAGACAGTATTTTTGGTACATCTCTAGCAGGTCATTTGCAAATAAAGCAGCCTCAACTCCTCCAACTCCAGGTCTAATCTCAAATAAAGCCTTTTTATCATCATTTTCTAAAGGTTCAATTAATAGTAACTCTAACTTAGTGTATAAATTAGCTAGGTTTTCTTCTAATAAAGCTATCTCATTGTCTGCTTGCTCTTTAAGAGCCTCATCCTGAGCCAGTTCTTTAGTATCTTTTAAGTTACTTAATATTGATAAAATTTGGTTATGAAGATCTTTAATCTCAAGATTTTTATTATATTTTTTTAAGGAATCAATATAGTCTTTAGAAGAGTAATCTGTATCTGTTTGATTTTCGAAAGCGTGTATTTCACTAGTAATTTTATTTAAATCTACCTGCTTAAGAAGGTTATCGATTTCTGTTTGGTCCATATTAATAAAAAATCCCCTATATTCGTTAATATAAGGGATTTAGGTTTATATGTAAATTTAGTTTCTTACTTAATCTGAGCAAGCATGTCCTTTAGGGTTAATGCTTGAGAAGTAGAGCTCTTCTTTTTTTCTAATCTTTTTTGTTTTTTAGAAACTAAAGTACCTACTGGTTTAACTGCACTTAATTTTTTGTTAAATTTATCAACCAAGTTATCAGTGTCTACAAGCATCTCTTTGCCAGTATAAAAAGGGTGGCAGTTAGCACATAGTTCAACTCTAACGCCATCTACACTAGTTCCTAATTTGTATTCAGTTTTACAGGTATTACAAATAATAACTGTTTCGTGATAATCTGGATGGGTATTCTTTCTCATATCCTTTATTAATTCAGAAATTTAGTGCTAAAATTATACCTATTAAGTCCTCTTAAGTAAAGCTATTTTATATTATTTTAAGCAGATTATGACTATCAAAAAGGCCTCAGCAAAAGAGATTTCTATCGAAACAGCAAATGAATCAGTTAAGGTTCTATCGGAGGGTGGGATAAGAGTAGAGATCGGTTCATCTGTAGTTAATCAACCAGGTGAATATGAAATTAATAATGTAAATATAATTGCCCTTGAAGTTCCAACTCCTGACTATCAAGGCAAAGCTAATTTTGTATCAGTAAGTGCTGATGGTATTGATGTAGGCATTATATTTGATGAAAAAGCATCTGAAAAAGATTCTCTTAAAGACATAGCTAATATAGACATTCTTGCTGTAAACTCAGAGATTAATGTTGAGTCAGTTAGGAAGCTAATCACATATTTTGAACCACAATATTTACTTTTTTTTGGTCCTAAAAAATTAGACGAACTTCAAAAAGAGTACAATATGCCGAATCTTGTAGAAGAAAAAAGTCTAAAAGTTAAAGAAAGTGACTTCCCACGAGGAGAAAATATAGTTTTAAGACAATTGCTATTAAAATAGCTTGAGTAACAAAAGCATAAAATGAGTTTAAAAATACCTCCAAATAATATTGAAGCTGAAAAAGCAGTTATAGGTTCTGTGCTTATAGATAACGATGCCTTTAACAAAGTTGCCGATATTATTAGGCCTGACTTCTTTTATGATCCAAAGCATCAGGTAATCTTTACAAATATAATGAACCTGTATGCTGCCAGCAAGCCGATTGACTTTTTAACACTTACTACAGAATTAAAAAAGAATAAAAAAATTAAAGAAGCTGGTGGAGCAGAGTATTTAAGTGAACTAATAAGTATAGTACCTACTTCGGCTAATGTAATTGAATATGCGAATATTGTTAAAGAGAATGCAATTAGAAGATTATTAATATCTTATTCTTCTAAGTTTGATGAACTTGCCAGAAAGGAAGATGAACCAATAGAAAATGTTTTAGATGAATTAGAAAAGGATGTCTTTTCTATTTCGCAGGATAACTCACGAAGTGATTTTTTTGGTGCAGCAGAGCTTTTAGAGTTGCAGATGGCAAAAGCAGATGAATATGCAAAGAATCCTGGTGCTTTAAGAGGCCTCCCAACAGGACTGAAAGATCTCGATAAGCATTTGGGAGGCCTCCACAAATCAGATTTAATTATCTTAGCAGCTCGTCCATCGGTAGGTAAAAGTGCATTTAGTTTTGATATCGCAAGACATATAGCTATCAATGTAAAAAAAACAGTGGCAATCTTTTCTTTAGAAATGCCTAATGTTCAGGTTATCGAAAGGGTTATGGCTCAACAGGTAAAAATGGATTTATGGGATATTAGAATGGGAAACATTAAAGACTATAATAAATATAACGAAGGAATCTCTGAAATATCTAATGCAAAGATTTTTGTTGATGATACAGCCGGAATTAATATTATGCAGTTAAGAAGCAAAATTCGAAGGCTAAAGCTTGAGCATGGCCTTGATTTTGTTCTGATTGACTATCTTCAGCTTATGCAAGGCCATGCTAAGGATAGAGACAACAGAGCACAAGAAGTTGGAGAAATATCCAGATCACTTAAAATCTTAGCCCGCGAACTTCAAATTCCGATAATGGCGCTATCGCAGCTAAACAGATCAGTTGAAGTTCGCGGAGACAGAATACCTCAACTTTCTGACTTAAGAGAGTCCGGTTCTATTGAACAAGATGCTGACTTAGTAATGTTTTTGAGTAGGGACATGGCAGCTACCGATTCTATAGAAGAAACAAATGACGAGAATAAAAAGATAGATGTGAGTGTTACTGTTGCTAAACATAGAAACGGACCTATTGGCACAGTAAAGGTGAAATTTGTTCCTAGACAAACCAGATTTGAAGACTGGTCGGATTAAATTTTTGGCTAAATTTGTTATAATTCAGCAGTTTAAGCCGAGATGGTGGAATTGGTAGACACGTCAGACTCAAAATCTGGTGCCGGCAACGGTGTGAGGGTTCGAGTCCCTCTCTCGGTATTTATTTATGTTTATAAATGCTGTCTATGATAGATTTTATTGCAAAAATCATTGGAAGTGGAAATGACTTTCCTACAATCTTAACAATCGTTTTAGTATATTTAGGATTGTTATGGTTTATGTTCAGCTTTTGGGTATATGTTGATGCCAAAAAACGTTATAACAATACTGTAATTGCAATAATTTTCTTTTTAGTAGTGCTAATATTTAACTTTCCATCGCTTGTCTTTTACTTGATTGTTAGACCAGATAATGATGATTATCTTTTTTACCATGAAGATAACTCTTCAAGAGCTGGAGTTAATGTTCCTGTAGTAAATTTTATTGGGCAGGATGGAAATGTTCAGTTGAGTTTAGAGTTAAAGATAGCAAAAACTGAAACTCAATCTAATTCAGATATGGCAATTGATGTGGCATGGAAATCTAATAAAGACGAATTAAAAGTTGAAGAGAAAAAAGAGATTATTGAAGTGAAGTCGGTAGAGAAGAAACCTAAAGATGAAAAGAAACAGGATAAAAAACTTACAAATCATAAATCAATTGATTTACAAAAACATAAAGAAGTAGCAAAAGCTTCTTTAAGTAAAGCAAAGAATAAATTAGGTAAAATAAAACCTAAATTTTCATTACCAAAGAAAGCTCCAAAATCAGAAGGTAAAGCTAACGCAACTGCTTAATAATTGTATAATAGCTTTATCTGAGATTTTATATTGTATAGATGGATAAATCTCCATTGCCATTAAACATTACACGTTCAAGTTTTTATAACTCTATAAAAAAATTTATTAGAGATTTTAGATCGGGTAGAAGCAGACCTTCTATTAATCTACGTAGAAACACATTTGGCAGAGACTTTTTTAAAGGTAAAACTGTGCTTATTATTCTTTCTGTTTTATTAATATTCATTGTTGGATTTCATATCCACAGATATTTGCAAATTGAAGTCGCTCCTTATGTTGATGTAGAAGGAATAGAGCACTCCCCGCAAATTATTAGTGATGCAAGAGATATTAACGTGGTATTTATTGGCTTTGACGACACTAAGAATAACTATCGTTTTATAAATATGTTAGCTATTGTAAATTTAGATTATCAAACAGGTGAGCTTAAATTATATTCATATAATCCTAACTACTTAGTAAATTTAGGGAGTGCTAAGTTCCCATTAAGAAGCGTATTTAATCTTCTAACCTCTAAAGATGAAGAAAAAATGATAGATCTATTAACGATAATTGAAAAGATCTCCGCTATAAGAATAGATAGGTACGTTGCATTTAATTATTCTGACTTAAATACTTTAATAGAGAAGACAGGTGTTACAGTAATTGCTGATAAAAACTATAGTATCGAGGGAAATTCTTATGCTCAGGATGAGGCTATTGGCGGTAGTAGGCTTTATGATTTTATTGCTAAGGAAGCTATTCTTACAGATGACTCATTAAAGCGTCAGAATATGTTCTTAAAAGAGCTTTTAGAGTCATTGCGGGACACTTACAAACTTTATAGATACTTTTTAGATGGTAAAGAATTTAGTGATATTTTACGTACTGATTTTACTAAAGACCAATTTATAAGATTTGTTGCCAATCTTGCTAGTTCTAATGCATTTATAAAGACAGGATTTGCTTCTCAACAGCTTACTTTGGAAGACTTAACTAAGTCGAATTTAGAGGAAGGGATTCCTGCCAGTGATATTTTATTAGACGAAGATATATCTAAAGTATTTTCTAGTATTGCCATAATAAAGGAGCAGGCTCAAATAGAGATATTTAATGCAACAAATGTATCAGGAATTGCTTATAACCTTAAAAGAAAGTTTGAAAATATAGGAATCACAGTTATAAAGACGGGAAACTATACTGAAAAAGTAGAGGAGAACAGATTGTACATTCCAAGTAAAACTCCAGATAATTTTATTAATACAATAAAGGCTGTTAGAGCAATATTGCGGGATGATGTTAGAATCATATTCGGCGATTACAAATATAATTACTCCGGTGATATGATATTAGTAATCGGCAAAGAATAATTAAGTTAGCTAAAGACTATGTCAGGACACTCCAAATGGAATAACATTAAAAGAACAAAAGGACTTCAAGATGCTAAGCGTGGTGCACTATTTTCCAGATTAGCAAAAGAGATATTACTTGCAACTCAACTTGGAGGAAGTGGAGATATCAATTTTAATCCGTACTTACGTGTTGCTGTAAACAAAGCAAAAGCGGCAAATATGACTTCTGACAAGATTCAAAAAGCGGTTAACTCTGGGTTAGGTAAGCATTCTTCAGACGGATTTTCAGAAAAAACTTATGAAATCAGTGGCTTTGGTGGAGCAATTTTTTTAATTGATTGCGAAACTGATAGTCCAAATAGAACTTTAACCGAATTAAAGACAATTGTGGGTAAAGAGGGTGCAAAATTTGTTCCTGAAGGATCTTTATCGTGGCAGTTTGAGGAAGTAGGCAGAATTATTTTGAGTACATCGGCATTACAGTCTGACTTAGATAATCAGCTTTATAATGTAATGTCAATAAATGGAGTAGTAGATGTAGATTCAGATCCAGAAGAAAATACTATAACAATATTTACTAAGAAAGAGATGCTTAAGCAAGTTTTAGATGAAGTTAAAGCTACCTTACCAAATATAGAATTTAATGAAGCTGGCTTGATTAAACAAGCAAAAGATAAAGTTGAATTAGATGATAAAACTTTAGACCAAAACTTTACTCTTGTTGAAAAGATTAAGTCTCATTCTGATGTGGTATACGTGTGGGATAATATTAAATAGTTAGAATTTCTTTTAATGAGAGTATTAGGTATAGATGTTGGCTTCGCAATTAATGGTTGGTCAATATTAGATAAAGACCCTCAATATACAAACGGAATACATTTAATTGATTACGGTGCCATTCTAACTGAAGCAGGAACTCCATTTGAATTAAGGTTAAGACAGATATTTGATGGTCTCGATAAAATAATTAAAGAATATAAGCCAAGCGATATTGCAATTGAGAGTCTTTTTTATTTTAAAAATCAAAAGACAGTAATAAATGTGAGCCAAGTACGGGGTGTTATACTGTTAGTAGCGCAATTGAATAATCTTAACATATATGACTATACGCCTTTACAAGTTAAGACAAGTGTTACTGGATACGGTAGGGCAGAAAAGAGGCAAATTCAGCAAATGGTTAAGATGATTTTCGGCCTTAAAGAAATTCCAAAACCTGATGATATAGCCGATGCAATTGCTGTTTCTTATTGTCATATTAACTCAATCAGACCAACTCAACTTAAAAGTATATGATAGGCTTTATCAAAGGAAAAGTAATTGATATTGAAGGCAATCAACTTATTGTTTTAACTGCTGATAGTGTAGGTTATAGAGTTGTGATTCCCTCAAACTTAAATTTTTTAATAGACCAAGAAGCTGCACTTTTTATCTTTACAGTAGTAAAAGAAAATGAGATCTCTTTGTGGGGATTTGAAGCTAAAAAAGATTTGGGTTTATTTGAGAATCTTATTGCTGTTTCTGGTGTTGGTCCAAGAACAGCCCTTGCTTTGATTGAAACAAAAGGTGCAGATAATCTAATTAGAGCAATTATTGCAGGTGACGCTGATTCTTTAAAAGTTTCTGGAGTTGGTGTAAAAACTGCTCAAAAAATTATTATTGAGTTGAAGAATAAGTTAGCTAAATTTTCAGAAGGCTTATCTGAAAGCATAGTAGAGGATTCAAATAATAACAATAGTATAAATAAATTTCTTAAAGATGCACTCGCAGCATTGACTTCGTTAGGTTACAAAGAAGCTGATGTAAGAACTGTTTATTCACAACTGAATAACGAAGAATTAGAATTAGTTAGCAATGAACAAGATTTAATAAAAGTAATTCTTAAAAATATTTAATGAGAGACTTTACTGATCCCAATACAAAGAACGAATCTGAAGAGATCTTAGAAAGATCTCTAAGACCTAGCAGTCTTTCTGAAATTATTGGCCGAGAAGTTGAAAAGAAAAATATTCAAATAATGATTGATTCTGCTAAAAAAAGAAGTAAAGCACTCGATCACATTTTATTTCACGGACCTCCAGGACTAGGCAAAACAAGTTTTGCCTATGTCATAGCAAAAGAAATGGCAGTTCCTATACATATAACTAATGGTTCAGTACTGGATAAGCCTGGTGATCTAGCTGCAATATTAACTTCGTTAGAGAATAACTCAGTACTGTTTATAGATGAAATTCATAGATTAAAACTCAATATAGAAGAAATTTTATATCCGGCAATGGAAGATAGTGTGCTGGACATTGTGATTGGAAAAGGCCCTAATGCAAGAACTTTAAGACTTGAATTGCCTCAGTTTACTATAATTGGTGCAACTACCAAATTATCGATGGTAAGCGGTCCTTTACGTGACCGATTTGGAATGAGTTTTAGATTAGATTTTTATTCAGACGAAGAGCTTCAGCAGCTGGTTCTTCAGAAGTCTAGGATGTTGAATGTTAACATCGAAGAACCAGCTGCTTTAGAAATCGCAAGAAGAGCTAGAATGACGGCCAGAATTGCAATTAGGATATTAAAAAGAGTACGGGATATGGCAGTTGTAGATGGTAGAGAGGTTATTGATTATGAAATTGCACAAAAGACATTAGGTTTATTGGATATAGATGATAACGGTTTAGATATGTTAGACAGAAATATCTTGAAAATAATAATAGAGCATTTTAATAATAGGCCGGTAGGTCTTAGCACTTTAGCAGCATCTTTATCGGAAGAACCAGATACTATAGAAACTGTTTACGAACCGTTTTTAATAAAAAAAGGTTTAATCAAAAGAACTCCAAAGGGTAGAGTGGTTACGCATATTGGCCTTAGAGAGTATGGAGGTGAGCATTTGCTAGGAATAGAAGAGTATTAAGTAATAATTTATAATGGATATTAAATGAAAAAGTTAAAGAAATTTAATACAAGGCAAAGAGCTATTTTTAGCGTAATAATAATAGGAATAGTGGTGTTCTTTATAACAAGTCCACTATCTAAGATTGTTTATGAAATTTTATTACCTCCAAATCCAGTAAATAACGTTACAATCATTCAGAAAGCTAGAGAGCTTGATTTATCATGGAGCAGAGCGGATGAACATGATGTTATAGGTTACTATATAACCTTAGATGGAGAAGAGATAAACGATGAAAAACTTAACAACAAGAGTGTGGATAACTATGAGATTTATAGCCTCATAGAAGGGAAAGAATATACAGTACAGGTTGGTAGTAAAGATGCCTCAGGGAATATATCTAACTTAGCACAGACTAATGTCACTACTAAAAGCCAGAATGCTACGATAGTACTTAATCCTGTAAATGAAGCTACAATCACATATGGCAACATAGCAATTTTAGCTATATTTATAGGGGCGCTGGTATTTTTCTTTACAAATTGGGTACTGTTTTACAAGGTGAAAGGGAAACGTTTCTTCACTATAGCGCTATATCCGACAGTTGTTCTAATCCCTTTACTAGTACTAAGTTCCTCAATTATCTTAACTATAAATACTACCAGCTATAAGTTTATCTTTGCCTTAGGTGCGTCTTTAGGTGTTGTATTTGTTAGCTATCTTTTAATGTTGACTGCTAATATTCTAAACGGTGCAACAATATTGGGACAGTTGCCTCTAGAGCAGGCAGCAAAGGCGTCTCAATTCATTTTTGGGCTAGTTTCTACTTATATAATGCTCATTTTTACCTTTAGCTCTAATTTTAATTTAATACTAAAACTAGGGCTAGTACTTGCCTTTGTATTTTATTTTACATACTCAGCATTATCGTCCATAAAAGAGCTTAGTGAGTATCATTTGCTTCTTAGAGCATTATCGGTAGTACTAGTAATGTTTATAGCAATCTTAGCTATATCTGTATGGCCGATTGAGAGTATATATTCGATTCTTGTGCTGGCTATTATTTACTACATAATCTTCAATGTAGCCTTAGAAGTACGAGGTAAGGTTGGCAGGTCTCTTTGGGTAGAGTACGGCCTTCTAATAGGTTTAATCACACTCCTGCTCGTCACGAATAGTGTATGGGGCATTAACGGAAGTATAATTTAATAAATTCGCAGGCAAGATTTTAAATTCACATATTTGGAGGCATTTAGAGCTTATATAAATTCTCAACTTATAACGTCTGTATACATAAAAGTACTCATTTAAAGCTAATTTGTTACGCATACTCTATGCCTGAGTAAATATAAGGGATATTATACTCAGTAAGATTGGTTCCTAGAATGTACCCTGACTTATATCCTCTAGTCCCTTTATTTAGTAATAATTTTAAGTTTTTTATATTTCGTTTTTTGCTTATATTTATTGATTTTCTCTGTTTTTATTTTTCTTATTTCTTTGAAGGTTTTCTAAGCTTCATCAATTTTTGCGTTTTTAGAAGAAATTGGGCTTTTTGGCGCCTTGTTTGGTTAAACTGCTCTATTTGCTTATTTTGGAGACGACACTTGATACCACTTAATCAAACAAGGCGCCTTAAAACGCATTTAAACGCGATTCTTGTGGGCGCCTTATACTAGAAAGAGATTAAAGACTTTTGATAGTTTTTGTACGGATTTAGTAAATTTTTATCTTATTCTTATTATTTTGTCTTAAAAACATCTTTTTATATTTAGTCTAAAATTTAATATTGAAGTTTAAAAATTTGTTATAAGAACTTTTTTGAAATAAATGTTTAATATTAAAACAGCAAGTTTACTGAGTATAATTTTTTTGTGAAATATATAAAAAAAGAAGTCCCAAAAATGGGACTTCTTAAGATTACAATTATAAGCTTTTAAACTATAGTTGCTGCAGAAACTTTATCACCATCTTTAACACGCATTAAAGTTACACCTGATGTTTGTCGATTTCTTAAAGGCAAGCTGTTTGTAGGTATTCGTACTGCTTGTCCTTTTGCACTTAGAATTAAAAGCTCTTTTTCTGGATGGTCTAAAACCCTTGCAACAATAAGTTTTCCGGTTTTAGCATTCACCTTAGCAGCAAATATTCCTGACCCACCACGGTTCTGTAAAGTAAACTGTCCTAGTTGCGTAACCTTACCAAATCCGTGTTCAGATATAGTAAGCATCAAATCTTCTTTTCTACGAATAACATCCATAGATATAACTTCATCAGTTTCTTTTAGCTTGATACCTCGAACTCCCTGAGAAGCCCTTCCAGTTTCCCTTACATCTTCTTCATGGAAATGAATCGATTTAGCTTCTTTAGTAACTAAGATTATTTCGCTATCACCTGTGGTTGGTTTTACCCAAATGAGCTCATCGTTATCTGTTAAGGCGATTGCTATTAGTCCGTTAGCTCTAATGTTGTCATATTCTTTTATTTCTGTCTTCTTTACAGTACCTTTACGTGTTGCCATAAATAAATACTTATATTCTTTACCACTAGCTTCGGATTTAATTTCGCCTTCTTGATGAATATCTTCATCTAGAATATGTCCTGCAGCACTTCTTGTAAGTACTGTAGTTATAAGTTCACCTTGGCTAATATTAACCAGATTTACTAAAGGAATCCCTTTAGCTGTTCTTGAAGCTTCTGGAATGTCATAAACCTTTAGTGAATAAACCTTTCCAAGATTACTAAAGAACAATACTTCATCATGAGTAGAGCAGCTAAACACATGTCTTACAGAGTCTTCCTCTTTTGTAGTTTGAGCTTTTACTCCTACTCCGCCCCGCTTTTGAGCTTTGTATGTATCATCTTTAACTCGTTTTATATATCCTTGTGTACTAATAGTTATAAAGGTTTGCTCTTCAGTAATTAAGTCCTCTGCACTAAACTCGTCTACATCGCCTTTAAACACTTTAGTTCGTCGAGTGTCGCCAAACTTGTCTTTCATTTCAAGTAATTCAGATTTGATGATTCCAAGTACTTTTTCAGGAGTATTTAAAATGAATAGTAAGTCTTCGATATGCTTTAAGACCTCTTTGTATTCATCTTCGATCTTTTGTCTTTCAAGAGCTGCTAATCTTCTTAACTGCATGTCTAGAATAGCTTGAGCTTGGATATCACTAAGCTTAAATTTAGTTATTAAAGCAGTTTTTGCTGTATCTGCATCTTTAGAGCTTCTAATTGTATTTATAACCTCATCTAGGTGGTCTAATGCAATCATTAAACCTTCTAAAATATGTTCACGTTCACGGGTTTTACCTAAATCAAATTCGCTTCTTCTAATTACAATTTCCTGTCTATGAGTAAGAAAGAACTCAAGAACTTCTTTTAGATTTAATAATCTTGGCTCATTATTTACAAGCGCAAGCATGTTTACATTAAAGTTCTTTTGGAGTTCAGTATATTTATATAACTGGTTTTGTACAGTCTTTGGTTTTGCATCTTTCTTTAGTTCAATAACAATTCTAATTCCTTGTTTGTTGGATTCATCACGCAGATCAGATATCCCTTCTATTTTTTTATCTTTATAAAGCTGGGCTATTTTGGTTATAAGCATTGCTTTATTAACCTGATATGGCAGTTGTGTAATTAGGATTCTATATTTACCGCCTTTCATTTCTTCGATTTCAGATACGCCTCGCATTAAAACTCCGCCTCGTCCAGTCTCGTATACACTTGAAATTGCTTTTGCATTGTATATGTGAGCTCCAGTAGGAAAATCTGGACCTTTAATTTCTGTTAAAAGCTCTTTAATCTCTAAAGAAGTGTTAAATCTGTGAAATCTATTTTTAGGTAAGTTAGCTATGTCGTCACGTCTCTTTAACGCATCTTTATAGTCCAGTTTAAGTTCCTCTAATTGCGTAAAATCCCATGTATTACCAGTATCAATCATCTTTATAAGTGCGTTGATCACTTCACTTAAGTTGTGTGGAGGAATTTTAGTTGCCATACCAACAGCAATTCCCTCTGCTCCATTTAACAATAGATTTGGCAATGCTGCGGGTAATACTTGAGGTTCTGTTTCATTTCCATCGTAATTTGGAACAAAATCAACGGTTTCCTCTACTCCTTTAAGCATCTCATGACCTATCTTTTCAAGTCTAGCTTCGATATATCTCATTGCAGCAGCAGGGTCGCCGTCAATTGAACCATAGTTACCTTGTCCATCAACCAATGTATATCGCATACTAAAGTCCTGTCCCATTCTTACAAGTGCATCCGCTACCGAAGCATCACCATGGGGGTGATACTTACCCATAACGTCTCCTACAATTCTAGCCACTTTTTTATATGGAGTACTTGGCAATACACCGCTTGCGTACATTGAGTACATTATTCTACGCTGTACAGGCTTTAAACCGTCTCGAACATCCGGTAAGGCTCTAGCTACAATAACGCTCATAGCGTAGTTGATATAGCTTTTCTTTAACTCTGAAACTATATCCTGATTTATTAAGTTTGGATCAGTTGATGTTTCAATTGTTGTTTGCATTACGTTTTCGTTCATATACTCTTAGTTAACTTTAAATATCTAACTCCGCCTCGTTACTGTAGGCCTCAATAAATTTCTTTCTTGGGAATACTTCTTCACCCATCAACACATCAAACATTCTGTTAGCTTCCTCTGCATCTTCAATTACAACTTTCTTTAATACTCTAGTTTTTGGATTCATTGTAGTTTCCCAAAGCTGTTCCGGATTCATCTCTCCTAAACCTTTAAACCTTTGCTGGCCAGGAGCTTTCTTAACTTTTCTTTCTTTCAGTATCGTCTGTAACTCTTCATCGTCTTTTACCCATATACTATCGTTAGCAGAGAATGTAACTTTGTATAAAGGTGGCTGTGAAATGTATACATGACCATTTTCAATAATTTTTCGCATATGTCTAAAGAAAAGTGTAAGCATAAGTGTTCGAATATGCTCACCATCAACGTCAGCATCAGACATCAAAACTATTTTGTGATATCTAAGTCTTCCAATATCAAAAGTTTCTCCAATGCCAGCACCTAGTGCCCTAACTAAATCACCCATAGATGGATTTGATAAAACTTTATCAATTCTATATTTCTCTGAGTTAATAGGTTTTCCAAAGTATGGAAAAATAGCTTGAGTATTTCTATCTCTACCCTGTTTTGCAGAACCACCTGCGGAGTCTCCCTCTACAATAAATAGCTCGCTTTGAGCAGGATCTTTTGTAGCGCAATCTGCAAGTTTTCCAGGCAGCCCGCCGCCTTCGAGCGCACCTTTTCTAATGACTGCCTCGCGGGCTGCCTTAG
Organism: Candidatus Dojkabacteria bacterium; assembly: GCA_030834985.1. Taxonomy (GTDB): domain Bacteria; phylum Patescibacteriota; class Dojkabacteria; order J137; family J137; genus Brojett037. The sequence continues at coordinate 94,351 of JAUQWV010000006.1, read as the reverse complement.
CTGCACTTCTTGCCTTATATGCTAATACAATTCTTTGTAAAATTGCATTTGAATCCTTTGGATTCTCTGTTAGATATGTTTTTAAATCTTCCTCTACTATCTTTCTTACAACTTGTGTTACTTCAGAGTTATTCAACTTTCCTTTTGTCTGACCTTCAAATTGAGGATCTGGTAATCGTACAGAAATTGCTGCGGTTAAGCCTTCTCTTACGTCATCACCTGAAAGTTTAATGTCTTTTTCCTTTTCAGTACCGTATTCGCTTAAATATCCGTTAATTGTTTTTGTGATTGCAGTTCTTAAACCAGATAAATGTGTTCCTCCATCAACATTAAAAACATTATTAGCAAATGAGTATTCTGAAGCTTGGATGTCGTCTGTGTATTGTAGTGCTACTTCTACATCAATGTTATCCTGATTTCTTTTTGTATAGAATATATTTGAATGTATAGGCTTTTCAAATCTGTTTAGATATTTTATATATGACCTTAAGCCTCCTTCAAATAGGAATGCATAGTATTTATTACCGTTTTCTCGATCATCATTTAATTCAAACTTAATTCCTCCGTTTAAATAAGCATGCTGTCTTAATTTAGTAATAACAGTTTTATAGTTGAAATCAGTAATTTTGAAAATATCAGAATCTGGCTTGAAGGTTACTTTAGTACCTTTTAACTTGGTAGTTCCAATCTCTTTTACTCTTGCTTGTGGGATTCCTATTTTGTATTTCTGGTAGTACTCTTTTCCATTCTTATAAACTGTAATTTCGCACCACTCACTTAATGCATTTACAACAGATAATCCTACTCCATGTAAACCTGAACTTACCTTATATGTATTCTTATCAAACTTTCCACCAGCATGAAGAACAGTTGCTGCTATTTCCAATGCAGAGATCTTCTCTGTGGGATGTATATCTACAGGAATTCCTCGTCCATTATCCTTAATAGTAACTGACCCATCTTTATTTAATCCAACTGAAACAGTATCAGCGTAACCTGCTAAAGCTTCATCAATAGCATTATCTACAATCTCCCAAATCAAATGATGCAAACCTATTTCATCTGTTCCTCCAATATACATGGCTGGTCTTTTTCTTACAGCCTCTAAGCCTTTTAGAACAGTGATATTGGAAGCATTATAGTCCTGTGATTTTTTAGCGTCAGACATAAAATTTAAATGTTTAACAAGCCGAATAAAGTAAATTTTAGCATAATAATTAGTTTTCGGGGCTGGATTAGGCTTTGCTTCTACGCTCTTTCAGCTCTTTATCGAATCTGTGTTTTAAAGCAATTTCAAGCTCTCCAATTACCGGCACGCTATATGCTACCATACCGGTCAATAAGACGGCTAGAACGCTTACTAATATATCCTTGTTAGACTCGTTAATGGCGCTAAGCCCAATGTAAGTTGAACTTGCAGAAGGAGAAACCTTATCAGACTTTACGAATGTACCGTTATTTTCAACTAGGAATGATTCTGCGCCGTTTCTGCCAGGTGTAAATAACTGAATATGTTCTTCAAAGAAAGCAAAAAGTACACAGGCAAACATACTTACGATTACTACTAAAGTTTCTATAATCAACACAAATTCCGCATCATCAAGTTTTTCTCCTTTTGATCTGAATGCAGATAATCTTTCGATTGTAGATTTTAGAGTTACAATAATAGATCTGTACAAAAGTATAAATAAAATTGCATATAAGACCATTCTGAAGATTACCTTTATTAAGTCATCAGACATAGAGCCGCCTGCTTGAAAGTTAGGAATAGTTGCTAACCAATAAATTAGCACACCAAATAGTGCAGTGCTTCCCCAAGCATAAATTAAAAAGGCTAATCTTCTCATATGTAGTTACTAATAAATTATTTTAAATTTTAAATAAGTATATTCAAATAGTCTAAACACAATTTCAAATTTACTCCTCTCTTTACAGCTCGATAAACCTCTTTGATTTCGCTAATGCTGTCAGTATTTTTTTTATTTAAATTAAGCCTTAATAACTCTTCAATAAATTCGGCAACACTAGCTCGATTAGTATCTTCACTTAACATTTTATCTATTATCTTTGTCCTTTCCAAGTAGCCTGCTTCAATAAATTTTTTAGCAAGCTCTGATGTATTAAAGTTAGCGGCAGTTGTAGTAATAAGAATACATCTGGATCTTATTGTCTGTAGGATTGAACTACTGTTTGGAGTTATTAGTAATACTAGTACGTTTTCAGGCGGCTCTTCAATTAACTTAAGCATTGCATTTTGAGCCTGATCTGTAAGTAAATCTGCATTTTTTATTTCGATTAGTTTTAAGTCGGTATCTTTACGATAAGCCCACTCTACTACATTAGAAACATCACCAATACCAATACTTGCTTTATCTTCCGGCTTTTCTATCATAAAAATGTTTGTATTTAAAATCGGTTCTGAGATATTTAATTTATCTTTTAAGATGCTTTCTATATCATCTTTTTGAAAAGCTTCTCTACTCTCTACAATTACTGATTGATATTTCATTTTAAATTAGTAATAATGGACTATGAAACAATTTTAACAGTAAATCCCTTAATTAATGAACGATTCTTCTGGTAACAATGTTGCTTCTGTAAAGGGCATTACAAATATTTTAGATGCAATTCTTGCAAAAGGGTTTATAAATCCAGAGCAGTACAATTCTGTAAAATTTGAAGCTGTTAATACTGGTAAAAAACCTGAAGACCTTTTGATTGCACATAATATGGTTAATGCGGTAGATATTTCAAAGACTTATGCCGAAATGCAAGGGATGGAATATGTAGATTTAGAAGAGGTTGATATTAATGTAGAGACTCTAAACAAGATTCCCTTAGAAACTGCAAAGTCTAGTTTAGCAATTGCTTTTGAAGATACTCCAAATTATGTAAAGGTTGCATTAAAAGATCCTCTAGATTTACAGAAGGTAAAGTATTTAGAATCTATAATTGGTAAGAGAATTCAAACATACTATTCTTCAGAAGAAGATATCAATCACATAATTGATACTAAATATGGCGCACAAATAGGCAAAGAGGTAGATGAAGCTTTAGAGGAAGTTGGTGACGATACTCTGCTCGATTTAGGTGTAAGTTATCAAGATAACGAACTTGGCCAAGACTTGGATAAAGCTCCAATAATCAAGATTGTTAATATGATTATGGATTACGGTATTAAAAATAAAGCTTCGGATATCCATGTTGAGCCTCGTGAAAAAAAAGTATCGGTACGTTTTCGAGTTCGAGGTGTTTTATCGGAAAAACTTACTATTCCAAAGAAACTTTTAAACCCTTTGGTTTCCAGAATTAAAATTCTTTCTAGCCTAAAGATTGATGAGCATAGGGTTCCTCAAGATGGACGTTTTCAAGTAAAAAGCGGTAGTGGTATTACTGATGTCCGTGTTTCTATAATGCCAAGTATATATGGAGAAAAAATTGTAATGAGGCTTCTTCAAAAATCTCAAACAGTAATGAGTTTAGACCAAATTGGTATTAGAGGTTTAAGTCTTGCAAGGTTGCAAGATGCACTTAAAAAGACACAGGGAATCATATTAGTAACTGGACCAACTGGTAGTGGAAAAACACAGACTTTAGCTAGTTGTTTAAAGATTTTAAATACTCCAGAGGTGAATATTGTGACATTAGAAGACCCTGTTGAAATTAGAGTTGATGGTGTTAATCAGGTTCAGGTAAATGCTGATGTAGGTTTAACCTTTGCAAACGGGTTAAGGTCTTTCTTAAGACAGGACCCAGATATAATATTGGTTGGTGAAATTAGAGATTCAGAAACAGCTGCGTTGTCTGTGCAGGCGGCGCTGGTTGGACGACTTGTTTTATCTACTGTGCACACTAACAGCGCCGCCGGCGCATTCATTAGAATGATTGATATGGGTGTTGAGCCATTCCTTCTAATTTCTACAGTTAATGTAGTTATGGCGCAAAGACTTGTAAGAGTACTTTGTGAATGTAAAGAACCATATGAAGCTACTCCTGAGATTTTAGATACTCTTCATGAGTCTTTAGATACATTAAACGGTTTTAATATCTATGACGAAAATCATAAGTTAAAACTTCATTTTGATAAAAATACAAAAGCTGTAACTTTATATAAACCAAAAGGGTGTCCGAAATGTAATAATACTGGCTACATAAGTAGAACTGGAATATTTGAAGCACTGAAAATGTCCGAAACTATTTCTAAGATGGTAATGACAAACTCAACAATTTCAGAGATCAATGAGCAAGCTCAAAAAGAAGGCATGGTTTCAATGCAGCAAGACGGTTTTATTAAAGCTTTAGAAGGTATAACTACAATCGAGGAAGTATTAAGAGTTAAGAACGAGTAAAACTCCTTGTAAGTGATTTCAAAATATAGTTAAATATTTAGTGTAATAAGTTTGTTTATTCAACTATGCCTTTAATAAATATAAACAATACAACAGATCCAAAAATTATCGGCTCTCCTCTCCCTAATTTTGTGACACCTCCAGCAAATTATTCTTCAAATGTTGCTGTCACAAATACAAATAGTGATGATGATGTTAAAGAGTATTCAGGACCAGTACAAGAACCGCAGGTTGAGGAAGCTAAAGATATTAAAGATTCTTTAGAAAACAAACTTTCTAATATACCTGATTTAGAAGCTGATTCAGTACAAAACTTACCTCCACTGGTAAATAATCCTGCTGAAGTTGCTGATTTACAAGCAAAAATACCGAATGTAGCAAATGAAACTTTAGAAATTAATGTTCCACAAAGCCCAACTACTCTACCTGAGCTTGAAGCTTCTATGAAACTGGAAGTTCCACAGATTCAGAATACAGAAGCTGAGCCAATACAGGCTAAGGAGAGGTTAATTACTGAAATTCCTCAGATTAACCCACCTGCTGAAGCAAAAGTTGAGAAAGCAAAACCTATAGTTGATACAAATGGAAGGCACCTTGAACTATCTGAGATTCTGGATATAGGTATAAAACAGAAAGCTTCTGATATTCATTTAACTCCAGGCTACAGAACTATGATTAGAGTTGATGGCAAACTTGAACTAGCCTCCTCTACTGTTCTAACAGAAGATATTGTAAATAAATATGTTCAGGAATTATTAAAAAATCGACAAGAGATAAAAATAGAAAATATTAATGAAGTAGATTTAACATACACTTGGAATGACAGGCGTTTTAGAGTAAACATATTTAAACAGACAGGTAATTTTTCAATCGCGTTAAGAATAATTCCTGAGAAGATTTTAAGTATTGCAGAGCTTGGAATGCCTGAAGGGATTAATCAGTTTGCAGATTTTCCTAATGGGTTAGTTCTGGTAACTGGTCCAACTGGTAGTGGTAAGTCAACAACAATTGCCGCTATATTAAATCAAATTAATCTTACACAGCCAAAGCATATTGTAACCTTAGAAGATCCGATTGAATTTGTATTTCCAAAAGGAATGGGACTTGTTGATCAAAGAGAATTTGGAATAGATTTTACTTCTTGGGACAACGCATTAAGGTCAGTTTTAAGACAGGATCCTGATGTTGTTTTGGTAGGTGAAATGCGTGACCTTGAAACAGTTGAAGCTGCTTTGCAGATTGCAGAAACTGGACATTTGGTCTTTGCCACCTTACATACAAATGGTGCTAGCGAAACTATAAATAGGGTTATTGATATATTTGATAGTCAAAAACAGGACCAAATAAGGGTACAGTTGTCCTCAGTACTTAGAGCTGTAATCTCTCAAAAACTGGTTCCGCTCCCTTCAGGCGGCCGAAAGCCTGCTGTTGAGATCTTACTATCTACTCCAAGTGTAAGAAATGCTGTAAGAGAAAAAAAGACGTTCCAGATCGATAATATTATTCAAACAAGCAGCGATACGGGTATGATATCAATGGAGAAATCACTCGTTTTAATGGTAAAACAGGGCTTGATATCTAAAGATCAAGCAAAATCATTAAGTGTAAATCCTAATGAGATTGACATTTTATTACAACAATAAATGGCATATTTTAAATACGTAGTTACAACAAGTACCGGACAAAGGATTGAAGGAGAAAAAGAATCCTCAAGCAAGGATGATCTAGTTAAATTTCTTCAAAGTCAGGATTTTACAATTATATCTATAACAGAGAATATCGGCTTCGATGTAAGTCGAGTTTTTCAATCAGACATTGGAGGCCTACCTTTAAATGATAAAGTAGTTTTAATAAAACAGCTCTCTACTATGGTTGGTGCTAATATTCCAATCATTCAGGCAATTGATATTCTAGTTCAGCAAACTGAAAAAAAATCTTTAAAACTAAAGCTTCAAAATATATATAAAAGTATTGAAGCAGGTACTAGCCTTGCAGAATCATTTCAAAAAGAAGGCGGAATACTTTCTGACGTACACTTAAATTTGCTTGCAGCAGGAGAACAAAGTGCAAATTTAAATGAAATGTTGGAAAAAATCGCAATTGATTTAGAAAAAAGTAAGAATTTAAAAGGTAAAATTACTGGTGCATTAATCTACCCTGCCATAATATTTATTGCAATTATAGTGGTGGTATTTTTAATGATTACAGTAATGATTCCTCAGGTTAAGGATTTATACCAAAGTTTAGGGCAAGCAGAGCTACCAGCAGTAACACAATTTTTAGTAAGCCTTGGGGAAAGTTTTAATAATATAGCAACATTGATTATTGTTGTAATACTAGCTATTTCAATATTCGGATTATACAAATATGCATACTCTACTCCTAAAGGAGCTGAGTTTATTGATAGGTTAAAACTAAAAATGCCTATTTTTGGGCAATTAATTCAAAAGTCTGAAGTTGCGCAATTCTGCAGGTTAACAGCAATGCTTGCTAAAAGTGGAATTCAAATAATTGAAGCCATTGAAATTGTAGGTAATGCTTCCGGGAACAAAGTTTTTAGAAATGTAATTTTAAATTCTAAACAAGAGATTGTTAAAGGTTCAACTGTATCTTTAGCACTGGCAAAATATAATGAAAATGTTGCATTCCCTGTGGTTTTAATTAGAATAATAGCAACAGGAGAAGAATCTGGAAAATTAGATAAGATTTTAGAAGATATGTCTGTGTTTTACGAGGGAGAGGTTCAGCAGCTTGCTGATAATTTGACAAAGCTTATGGAGCCTCTTATTATGGTTATTGCAGGAGGGCTAGTTGCCTTCTTAGCTATTGCGGTTTACCTGCCCATCTTCCAAGTTGGACAGTTAGTAAATGCTTAAATTTATTTATTAAAGGTCAAGTATGCAAACTAGATTTAAGAAGGGTTTTACCCTACTTGAACTGATAATTGCCATGGCAATTATCGCTGTACTGATGGGCCTAAGTTTGTTCGGTATTCAATCCGTGCAAAGGTCTCAAAGAGACACAGAAAGAAGAGCTGCTCTAAGTAATATTAACTTAGAAGTTGCCGCTTACTACGGAGATAACGGAAGATATCCTGACGTTACAATCTCTGCAAGCACGAAAGAAGCAAGAATAGGAACAGGCAATAACGCCAAAGTAGTAGAGCTAACAGGTGCTGCTACACCAATAACAGGAGCAGAATCAACACAAAGTGGTACCGCCTACTGTTATGAGACTGAAGAAGGCTCAACCTACAGATTAGGTGTTTGGTTAGAAGGTACAGGTAGCTGGGGTAACCTAGGGACTGCTCAGCAGTTAGGTAACGATTCAGCAGGGCCATGTGCTCAAAATACTGTTACAAATTAAAAAAGTAATAGTTAAAGGATAATGCTTTTAAGCGCCTCGACAATGTCGAGGCGCTTTATTATCATTAATATGTAATTTTTAACTTAAAAAAGTGCTTTTAATAATCTCACTGTTTTTTAGCTATGTTGCATACAAAATCTTGTTCTTTTTTGCTTATCAAAATTACACTGATGTAATCTTGTTTGAATCAAGAAAAGACTTTCTTTTCTATATTATTTCTCCAATTTTGTTAATTAAACAAAAAAAAGATAAGTACTTTTCACTTTATTTCTATTTAGGACTAGGAATTGCATTATTGTGGGGAATATTAATTGCAATAAAACTAAACGAGTACTTAGATATCTTAGCTATTAATTTTGTAGTAGGTTTAGTTTATTTATCTTCACTTGTAATATTTATACTATTCCTTCTCTATTTGTCTCTTTTTGATCTAATCTCTTTTTCTATTCCAGAGATTACTACAAAGAGAATGATTTTATTCTGTTTAATTATAAATTTAGCTTTTCTTATTTTAAGAGTTTTACTTGAAAATACAGAGACGAGCTATGTATTTGGTCTTATACCTTTAGGTACATTGTCAAACCTAATAGCCGGACTTGTAGGCGGATTAATTATATGGCTAATTGTGCGTCTTACAAAGCAGCGTGGTATGGGAGACGGCGATGTTGATATTCTTGCAAGTATTGGCCTGATGTTAGGAGTACCTGCAGTTTTCTACTCATTTTTTTATACTTTAATGGCCGCTTCTGCTATTTCTATTGTTTATGTAATAATAATCAGACGCTATAAAAATGTATTAATTCCGTTTGTACCTTTTTTAGCTACAGGATATATTTTGACTTTAGTTCTGCAGGATTACTTTGTAAAACTTTTTCAGTTATACTGAAAGTATGAAAGCGTTTTCCTTGTTTGAAATAATAATGGTAATGGCGATAGTTGCTATTTTAATGGGTCTTGGCTGGAGCGGTCTAATGAATTTTAGAGCAACTTCCGAGATGCAAAATGCATATTCTGAACTAGTTAGTGTAATCAAAACAGAACAAAATAAAGCTAAAAATTCACTCTCTGCTGGGACTGAAGGTGTTACTCCAGATCACTACTCAATATTTATTTCTGGTAATCAATATTTTGCATATAACTGCAGAAAAACTTCAACTGTTAATAATAATGTAAGGTGTACTAAGGATAGTACTTTTATTGCAAGAATCTTACCTCAGGATATAACTATAAATCCAAGCTCTAATACCGCTGCTACTCCATTTTGTAAAGGTATTGGTTTTACAAGGCTTACAGGTAAATTTGTTTCTTTTGAAGCAGTACCGGATAATTTAAATGACGTAAATGCTTTTGATACTACATTTAAAGGTGAAGGTATCTGTACCATAAAATTGTTTCATACTATGGTTAATGCTGAAAAAAATATAGAATTAAATTTAGATATAAATAGTTTAAATCTACCATGATTAAGCCTAAATCTAAAAAGGCAGCAAGCTTAATTGAAATTATAATTGTATTAGCTATAGTTTCTTTTACAATTATTGCGTCAATTAGCTTAGTTGCTAGAACACGTATTGAAATCAGAAATAATGAGATTGAAGATAAGGCTAACGAGGTTTTGCTTAAAGCATTAGAAGCTCTAAAAGCACCAACCAGAGTTGTAATTTTAAATGATGAAACTCTACCACAAACTTCTGAATGTAGGTCTGGAACAGGTTCCTGCTTTTCTGGTTCCGGTCCTTATTATTTTTCGTTAGAGAATGTAGGTTCTAGTCAAGCAGGGACTAATGTTTATGTATTAAGATATCAGCCGACCGGTACTTTTGATAACTGGCCGGAGCCAGGAAGTGAGTTTGATTTTACAGAAGTATGCTCTACTGGCTCCGGCAATCCTTTCTATATTATTGATGAATCTGAATTTTCTTATTGTCAGCAGGTAGCTATAACTCCTATTAGGAGTGTGCGGGTTACAAGTGAAGCATATAAAGTTGATACTACAATAATCTACTCTATTGGAGGAGAATCAAAATTAACAACCTTAACAACATATCGATATGGTGGTTTCCAATTACAAACGCAATAAAAATTTAAAAAAGGGTTACTCGTTAATTGAAGTTATAATAAGTTTAGCCATTATGGGCTTTGCTATAACTGTAATGTTTAGCTTTTTAATATTAAGCTTACAGATTAGTACGCTATCTTTGGCTCGAAGTTTTGTTCGAGAAGAGTTATCAAATGTTTCCGGTCTTATTGCAAGAGACATTCGAAATGCAGACTATATTATTGGATGTGGTGATTCTGCAGAAAATCAACAAAGGTGTCAGGTTATTCAAAATGGTGTAACGTATGTTTGGGAAAAGTGTGATTCAAACGGCAGTGCTGAAGGTAATGATGAAGAAAGGACTAGAATTTGTAAATTAAGATTAGGAGCAGATGGCGAAAATTCTATTATGTTCATTAGTTCCCAAACGTTAATAATAAAACTTTTTGAGTTTAATTTAGGATATACAGATGGGTCTAGTGAAGCAAAAACAAATATAATTTTCTTAATTAATGCAAGTCATGTAAAATCGAACTATAATATTAATAATGTAGTTAGACAAACATCGATTTCAACAAGGAATTTTTAAAATATGGATTTAAAAACAAAAAGCGGACAAATTTTAATTATTACACTTTTAGTTTTAACTATAATAGCTATTATAGTAGTAAGCCTAGTTGGTCTTGTTAATAGAGATATTCAGCAAGTTGTTTCAACAGAACAATACGAAGAAGCATACAATACATCCGAAACTCAGCTAAAAAAAGTTCTAGATGTATATGGAAAGCCAAACACAACATTGTCAGAAATTATAAATACATTTAACTCTCCTTCAGATATAAGTTGTAATGAAACTGACTTAGTCCAAAAGATATATACATGTGGAGTTATAAGCAGTGAATTTAGCGATGTTCCTTTAAGAACCACAATTGTTGCCAAGGATACTAACAAAGTTACAGATTTCCCAATTTATAAGGATAGGACTTTCGATATGGGATTAGACGGATACTTAGACATAATAGAATTTTGGTGGGACAAATATGCAGCAATAGAGTTTATTTTAACTTATAGCGATGCAAATGGTGTTCAATCGGTAAGAGATGTCTATGATCCTGATGCTGTTATTTATAATTCTTTTAGCCTTTCTGTTAGTCCCCCTATTCACACATTTAACTTTAGGGCAATTCCAGGAAGATCTTATGCAACTTCAGTTGTAATAAATATCTCTGAAATTATTACTACTCAAAGTGCTGGCACTGCATCGCCAGTGTCTGTTGTAGGTTCTGGCGGTACACCTATATCATTACAGATTATTCCAAGAATGAATGATAGATTTGATAGTATTTTACTAAATGCACAGGGTAACAATACTCTTAAAGATCAAATAAGGGAATTTACATCTAGTAGTTACAATGAAGCTGGTGGTGCCTCTACTCCAGTTGCAAGTATTGAAACAAAAATACCACTAGCTCCTCAACCTGACAGTATTCTTGACTACGCAATAATTACTGATGGAACAATTCAAAACCAATAAACGAATAAATCTTTCCTAAAAGGCTTTAACTTGTCTTAAAAGGCGTTTACAATAGATAGTGAATTAAAATTTTTTTATTAAGATATGGCTGCTATACCAGTTTTTTTTGGACTTAATCTTGGACATTTCTCAATCAAGCTAGTTGAGATAGAAAGAGCTAATAATAAAGCAAAACTACAATCTATCGGCTCTACTCCAACTTCAGTTGGATTATTGAATAATGACTCTCCTACAGGTATTCAAACTTTGGCAGGTGAAGTAACTAAAGCGATGAAAAACTCTAATATTAAGTCGAAAAATTGTGTAATGTCAGTTCCTGAAAGTGCAGTTTTTTCAAGATTAATTACCCTACCAAAGGTATCTGATAAAGAAGTAGGTGAAGCTATTCAATGGGCTTTAAAGCCTTTAGTTCCAATGGCTTTAGAAGATGTAAATATATCTTTTTTAGAGATTGATCAGAAAACAGTTGATGGTAATACTTTTAGTAATTGGTATGTAGTAGCTGCTCCTAAGGAATTAATTGGAAGATATCAGCAAGTAATGGAAACAGCAGGAGTTGAACTCCTTGCAGTTGAAACAGAATCGTTAGCAATTACAAGAATGATTGTTTACAATTACCCTCAGGTTGCCGATAAGGATATTATGATCGTTGATATGGGTGCTGAAAGTACAAATGTGATTTTGAGTAGAAATGGTATTGTAATGTTCTCACAAACAATAGGTACCGGTTCTAATGCGATAACTAAAGTTATTTCCTCTGACCTAGGTGTTGACATGGTGCAGGCAGAAAAATATAAGATTACTTATGGAGCTGATCCGGCTCAAGCTGAAGGTAGAATTGCAAAGTCAATTGAGCCAATACTGCAAATAGTAACAGCTGAAATTCAAAGGACAATGGCCTACTACAAAGAAAAAATTGGAGGAACAGGTGTTGCTCAGGTATTTATAACAGGCGGTGGATCTGATTTGCTTAAATACAACGAGTATTTACAGAGTAAGCTTGGTGTTGCAGTGGTAAACGCAAACCTTATGGCTAACTTTGTACAAGATCCTACTCTAGCTCAAAAAATACAAAATATTCATTTAAGCAGCTTTAATGTAGCTGTTGGTCTATCTTTGAAAGGTCTTTTATAAAATTGTATGGATGTAAGTGTTTACGACCAAACAAGAGTTTTTAAATTCAACCTGGTTCCTCCTAAAACAAGGCAGGAGCTTATTGTACTTGAAGAACGAGATAACTCTATTCTTTACTCTTTTTTGTTGGTATTCTTCGCAATGCTTATATTCTTTATTTTAAACTTGATTCAGACTTTTGTAATAAATCAAAGAATTGAGTTATCCGAAAAACAGATAGCTACTCAGGAATCTCAGTTAGATGGCTATGATGATATTAGACGTATCCATGGTGAACTTATAACTAAAAGTGAGTTATTAGAACCAGTTTTAAGAAGGGATATCAAATTAACAGAAATGCTTGATTTGAGCCAGGAAATTGTAGCTAAGAACCCAGGAGCTCAAATAGTTACTTATGCCCGGGAAGCAACAGGTGAATTTGTGTTGATGTTTAGGTTGCCGAATGTTGATGCTGCAACGCTTTTAGTCGACTCGATGCTGGCCGACAGCCGGCTTTCGGGAGTGTTTGCCAGAGGCGTCCAGCAGCGAGTCGACTCAGAAGAAGTAGATGCAATAATATCGTTTAGCTTAAGTAATGTATGAAAGATAAGGATCCAATTGTAAAAAAGCCTAGTAGTAGGCAAATTACTAAATACATAAGGTTGTATGTAATTCCTATTTTTGCGATTGTCTTTTTTCTTGTAATACTGATTGCTCTTACAATTCCTAAAATTAGTGAGATCTTTTCTAGCCTGGATTTAATTGCAGAAAATAACACTGAAATTATGGCGAATAATGCAGAAATTACAAAGTTAAATACTCTAACTGAAAGGTACAACATATTAGTTTCTGATCTTGCAATAATAGATGGAATTGCTCCTGTAGGAAATACTGAGGTTGTAAGATTTCGTGACCGAATTAGTGATTTAATTCAATCTAATAACCTTTCTATAATAAGTCAAAGATTAAGCGAGGCAAATGCTGAAATAGACTCTACAAACAAGTTAGATTCGCCAATAATATTGCAAGAAGTGCCTTTCTTATTTACAGTTCAAGGTAGCTTTAATGATATAGTCAGCTTTATTCAAGCTTTAAATACTGTTGAGGATTTTTTAGTAGTCAAAGAATTGCAATTAAGCTCTATGGGCGGCTTAGATACAAATAACCGCTGGGAGCTGAAAATTAATATTGTAAAATACCAGTTTAATTCTCCAAGTAACGATAGCTTACGTGCTCTTTACACTAGTGTGCCTATTGAAGCTTCATTAAATCCATTGATGGAAAAATATATTGCAAGCAGGTCTGATATAGTAACGGACAGTAACTCCGTAGAAAATTAGTTTTCTGTTTTGGTTCTAGCTTGAGCTTTTTTACCAGGTTTACCTGCAAATTTCTTTGAGAATGCCGGTTTATCCATTAAACCATTTTTTACAAGCATTCCTGCTACGCTTTCTGAAGGTTGAGCTCCAACTCCTAGCCAGTATTTAATTCTTTCCTGCTCAAGTTTTAGCTCTTTTGTATGCGGATTAAAATAGCCAACGTATTCGATTACATTAGAATCTCTTTTTTCTCTAGCATTGGTAACAACCAACTTATAGTTGGCATAGTTCTTTTTTCCTGTTCTTGATAATCTAATTTTTACCATTTACTTTATTTATAACTATTTAAAGGCTTTAGAATGATAGCAAAAAAAGCCTTATGTGTCATTACTTTTTAAAATATTTATCAAATAGCTTATCCCAATCATTAAGAGCTTCAAAAGCTGCTGCTTGCTCTGCTTCTTGCTTACTTTTACCTATTCCTTGACCAAATAAACTATCTCCTATGTAAACACCCATTTCAAATGTTTTGTTATGATCAGGACCTTCTGCGCTGATAAGCTTGTAAACAGGCGTAATTCTAGCTTTTTCCTGCGATAGTTCCTGTAATTTGGATTTAGCATCAAGATCCAGTCTATCAGCAATAATGCTTTCAGTTTTATAACAGATTTTCTCAATAATAAAGCTTTCTGCAGCTTCTAATCCATTACTTAGATAGATTGCTCCAATTATTGCTTCCATTGTGTTTGCAAGGATGTAGGGCCTATTTCTACCACCAGTTGCTTCCTCTCCCTTGCTCATTAGTATATATTGACCAAGGTTAAGATGTTTAGCTTCTTCAGCAAGACTTTCAGTTTTAACTAATGCGGCTCTAAAACTTGTTAACGCACCTTCATTATGAGATGGGTAATTATCAAATAGGTACTTTGTCACAGCTAATTCTAGTACTGCGTCACCTAAAAATTCCATTCTTTCGTTATGGTTTTGGGTAGTTTCTTTAACTTCATTTATATAAGATCTATGGGTCAAGGCTTCTACAAAGTACTCCACTTTAGCTGATTTAAATCCTAGTATGTTTTTTATGAAGTTTTCAATTTCCTGAGTTATCTGTGGATTCATCTTGTATTTCGTTTTGTGATTTAAGTTCGTTATAAATATTGCCCAGCACGCCGTTTATAAAAGAACCATCTGCTTCAGAACTCAGCTCTTTTGCCATTTCAATCGCTTCGTTGATTACAACCTTTGGCGGTGTAATCTTGCTTACAAATCCTTCCCATAAAGCAAGCCTTAAAATAGCTAGGTTAACAGGGTTAATTTGGTCGATTGGCCATTCAGGAGCTTTTGTAATTATCAATTGATCAAGTTCTTGAGTATTTTTTTCTACTCCATCGATAAGCTTTTCGTATAAAGATTTATCGTATTTTTCCTCTTCTAGAATTTGGAGCAAAGACTCTACTTCAAAAGCTACAAATCCATCATTATTCTCTGGCCTATTCTGAGAAAACAGATATTGTACTGCTAAAACCCGAGCAATATGTCTTGGATCCGAGCTTTTATCTTCCATGCAATTTAATTACTTTTGTTTTTTAATTACTTTAATATCTTTGTATGTTGGACTATCTGGAGTAACCATATGTGGAGGCACTAATTTGCCAGATTCCTTAGATAACTGTAGTCTTTTTCCACCTTTTTTCTTAATAACTCTATGTTTATTAAGTTCTACATCATATCTGTTGGATGCCATTGTAGATCTTCTTTTGCTGCTCGATCTTCTATGTTTTGGTGTTGCTGCCATATATTCTTTATTAACTAATTGGTTATTTTAGCATACTATAAGGCATTGCGCTATTTACTTTTAAGAAAAAATAACGTGTTTATGCCTATTTTCTTTTCTAAAACTACTATTAAATTGTCAGGAATTTTAATCTTATTTTTTTGTTTTTCTTCTATTTTATAAACTATAACGCCTTCTCTATTTATTAAACTTAAGATGATATCAAGTTTAACACGTGACTGTATGTTAAACGGAGGGTCAACAAATATAAGGTCGAATCCGCCCTTAAACTTCTTTGCAAAAGAGATATAGTCTAATTTTAAGATTTTATGGCTGTTTTTAGATATATCAAGTTTTTTTAAGTTAGATTTGATAGTTTCGATAGCTTCAAGGTTGTCATCTACAAAAATTACGGTTTCTGCGCTACGACTTAAAGCCTCGATACCCAGATTGCCGGAACCTGCAAATAAATCTAATACAGTAGAACCTTCTATTAACTCACCGATTGTATCAAACAAAACTGTTTTAACTCTATCTGTAACTGGTCTAGCATTATTAGGTACAGAAAGTCTAACCCCTTTATATTTTCCTGTAATTATTCTTGGTTGAATAGTTTTCATAGCTTCATTTTAATATAATATACAACTATTCCAACACAAGTAGCTACATTCAAGGAGTTTTTCTTGCCTGCCATAGGCAGTTCAATGACTTTGTCACTAGATTCCATTATGGCAGGCCCTATACCTGTGATTTCATTACCGAATATTAGAGCGGTTTTTTCGGGGAAATCGTATTCGTTCAGCTTGCTGGAATTAGCATTTTGTTCAACTGAAAAAACCGCATATCCTTGTTCTTTAGCCTTATTAACTGCTTCTTGAGTACTTTTGAAGTATTCCCATTTAACGTACTCCTCTGCATTTAATGCAGTCTTATGAACTTTTTTATGCTCAGGTGTTGGAGTAATGCCGCATAGATGTATACTGTGAACACCAGCTCCATCACAAGTTCTAAAGATTGCACCAACATTATGTACTGATCTTATGTTATCTAGTATTACTATGATTTGTTTATTATTAAGCATATCTAAGCAAATAATTGGATTTGATTTATTCCTTTACTTCTAAGTTTGATAGCTAATTCCTTACTTTGTTTAATAAGCTCTAAATTTGATATCTTAGCAATTTTAAGGTCAGGAAGACCACTCTGTGCTGTTCCATAAATCTCTCCAGGACCTCGATTTACTAGATCATATTCTGCAATCTCCATCCCATTTGCATTTTTAGCTAAGAATTCTAACCTATTAAGGCTACTTTCTGAAATATTATTGTCATAAAAAAGGAAACACCAGCTTTGCTTATTACCTCTGCCTACTCTACCTCTTATTTGATGAAGCTGGGCTAAGCCAAAGCGCTCTGCATTTTCTATTATCATTATGTTTGAATTTGGCACATCTACTCCAACTTCAATAACGGATGTGGCAATTAAAATATCTATCTTTTTATTTATAAAATCGGTCATAACAGCAAGTTTTTCCTTTTCTTTTAGTTTACCGTGCAGTAATCCTACTCTATAGCCTTTAAAGTATTCGGACACTTCTTTAAATGTTTCATTGGCGGATTTAACCTGTAGTTTTTCAGATTCAATAATTAATGGGCAAACCCAGTAAACTTGGTCGCCCTCTTTTAGTTTTCCTTCTATCCATTGATAGCTGTCTAATCTTTTTGAATTATTCACTGTAAAGGTCTTAATCGGTAATCTGCCTGCTGGTTTAGTATTTAATGTACTTATGCTTATGTCGCCAAATATAATCTGTGAAATGCTTCTAGGTATTGGTGTTGCAGTCATATTTATAAAGTGTGGATAGTACTTATTAAAACTTTCTCTTAAGGGTTTTAATAAATCTTCTCTTTGTTCAACACCGAATTTATGTTGTTCGTCTACAATTACTAAGCCCAGGTTTTGAATTAACGATTGTTTACGAGCAATAATTGCCGAGGTACCTATCAAAACCTGGGCACTTTTAGCTTTTTTATTCTCTGATGATATTAATTCGGTAGAGATTCTAAATTTATCTAAAATCTGTTTAAGGTTGTTGTAGTGCTGTTTAGCTAGAATTGTTGTAGGGGCAATAACTACACTTTGATATCCGCACATTGCCATTGCCATACATGCGGCTACTGCTAAAATAGTTTTTCCGCTTCCTACATCTCCTTGTATTATTTCATTTATTAACTCCTTCTTTTTAATTCTATTGAATATACTTAAAATAATATTTTTCTGATCGATTGTTAGATCAAAAGGCAAAGTTTTTATAAATTCCGTGAAAACACTGTTGGTATTGAAACTTGGTAAAATGTTGGGTGCTATTAAAGTAGAAGCTTTTTCTCTTCTACTCATTAACTTTAAATGAATTTCTGTTAATTCATAAATAGAAAGTGTGTCTATTGCATCATCTAGCATTTCATAATTTTGTGGAAAATGTACTTGCTTAAGACAATGCTTTAAATCATTTTTAAAAGCTCTGTAGTCTTTTAACTCATCTTTAATTTCTATAACGGGAAGCATTTCTATCAAATTATTAATCCATCGCCTAAAAGTTTTCTTGCTTATTCCATTGGTCAGCCTATACTCAGGAACAATTCTTCCTAAATGGATTGTTTTTTCAGGATTCTTTAAGCTTTCAAAACTTCTAGGGTAAAAACTTAGTCTATTGCCTTTCCTGTTTAGTCTTCCATAAAATAGATACTCAGAGTCTACCTGTAATGCTCTGCTTAAATATCTTTGATTAAACCAAAGTGTCTGAATGCTTCCTGTGTTATCAGATATAAGCGCTCTTTGTATACTTCGACCTCTATTAATAAAATTGGACTTAAATTCCTCTACCTTTGCTTTAATAAGATAAGGGTTCGTCACATCATCTTTCAAGATTAGGTCTTTTATGGAAGTAATATCTGAAGTATCCAGATATCTATAAGGAAAATAAGTAATCAGGTCTTTAACATTATAGATTTCAAGCCTGCTTAACGTTTCCCGGCTCTTGTCTGATATAGACTTAACGGCTGTAACAGAACTATCTAGTTGCATTAGTTATTACTTAAAGAAATAACTTCGACTAAGGTTAAAAGTGCAGGAGCAACCAGACTTAAAATCATAAGAACTGCTAGTAAAAACATTACAACCTCTCGTATTTTTATCTTTTTTAATCGTTTTTTCATTATTTAAATCTAAATTTTACAACTGGTTCAAGAATATTTGTAAAAGTAGTATCTGTATAATATATTCTTTGCTTTAAATATCCAATAGCAAAAGCTAAGTTTATAAATATTAAAATTGGTAGTGCTACTAATAAAATTCTTCTTAATAATTTGTAGTTACTTAACTCGGATATTAACACCGCAAACCATAGCGCAAATATCCCTAAGAAATCTGTAAATGCTCTGTGTCCGTGCCCCACGCCGTAATCCCACATCCACCAGGAGGAAACGATATAAATATTTAGAGCTATAAAGACGATTAATCCAAGACTAATGTTTTTCAGGCGCTTTTTGGCAAACCATACTCCGCAAACAGCAATGATCAGAATCGGCGCCCAGAAAAATAAGCCACGCTCCATACCAAAAAGCGCCTGAAAAATCTGAGGTTTTAAGAAGTCAAAATTCTCTTCTTTGTAAGAATAAATGATTGGTTTTCCGGTTGCATACAACCAATAAATCATTTGAGGTAAAAATGCAGCTAATGCACTTAAGGCTATTAAGATAAGGCTTTTAGTATTCTTTTTATAGAATGCGAATTGATTTCGTATACTTTCTTTAAACGAACTAAGCTCAATCTCATAAAGCAAAAAGATAGCTAATATAGTTATGTTGCTTTGCCTTAATAGTAATACTAATCCAATAGATAATCCAAGCAAAATGGAAGTCTTTTTAGTTTGTAATTCTCTCCATTTAATTAAGAAATATAGAAATAGATTAATTGCTAAAAAGGAATATAAATGACTAAAAGATGCCTCTGCTGATGAATATAAAAGTAAATTTGTACCTAGTGCAATAGAAACCAAAGTTATATTTGTGGTCTTTTCGTCAAAGAACCTTAATAGAATTTTTTGTAATATCTTTAATGCCAGCAACAAATAAGCTATCCCAAATAAGCCTACAAATACATGATGGGCAGTTGTATAAGCAGTTATCCCTGCTCTATCAGGAGAAAATAATACTGTTGTAATTTTTGCGCTAATATATGCGGGTAATAGAAATAAGCTTGTTCCTACCGGATATTTATTTAAATTGTTTGGCAGTTCTTCCTGAGTGTTTACTCCAAACCTAGGAGCTTCAGTATTGGTAAAACTTAAATCTCCAAATTCAAAGAAGTTATATACATAAGAGTAGTAGCCTATTCCATCACCATAAATAACAGGCTTTTTAACAGCAAAATGTGAATAAAACAGAGTTATAAGGCTAAAAATGGCTATTAATACAAATATGAAGTTCTTTTTCATGGTATTTAAATAACCGGAGAGTGAGGGATTCGAACCCCCGGTCCCTTACGAGACACTCGTTTTCAAGACGAGCACATTAGACCACTCTGTCAACTCTCCTTAAAATGTTGTTACCAGTGGATTTTACTATAATTCCACACGTGTTGTACACTTGATAGTACTTTAATTGTATAATTTCGTAGTTTAAAGATTTTTTATGCTTAAGACCTCTGTTAAACAGCTCAACAAGAAGAAAAACCGCAAAGGTTTTAAAATGCCAAAATCTAGGTTAGATATGGCAAAAGAAAATAGATCCAAACGCATCAATACTAAAAAATTAGCTAGAAAAGTTAGATTTGGTAAGAAATTTAAAAAGATAATGCTGATTTTAGGAGGCGTAGTGTTTGTTGCAATTGTTATAGGCATAATTGTTCTATTAACTACTCTACAAGATATTAGTAAAAAATTACCTACCCCAGATAATGTATTTCCAGAAGTTCCACTAGCCACTGAGATTGTTGATAGACAAGGACTAGAAGATGGAGATTCAAGTACTGTTTTATATAGGCTTTTTGGAGAATCAAATAGCGATCCTGTGAACTTAGATGATATTCCCGATACTGTAAAAGCCTCTTTTTTAGCGGCAGAAGATGATAATTTCTTTAACCATAATGGTTACGACGCACAAGGTATTATTAGGTGTTTCTTTATTTTGCTACGAAGATCTGGGCAATGTGGTGCTAGTACTATAACTCAGCAGTTAATCAAACTTACTACAAAAGATAATGCGGTATCTGTTGATAGGAAAATAAGAGAAATTTTAATGGCTATAAGAGTTGAGGATACCTATACTAAAGATGAGATTTTAGAGATGTATTTAAGAGTAACCTCTTACGGTTCAAACCTTGTAGGTATTAAATCTGCTTCTGAATTCTATTTTTATAAAGATCCACAGAATCCAGAGCTTGGAGGGAAGGAACCTCAAGAGCTGACTTTAGCACAATCAGCTGTGCTGGCTGCTATTGTTCAAAATCCCGCAATATTGTCGCCTACCGTAAGTTTAGCTGATCCAGAAACTGCAAAAGCCTTATTAGAAGAAAGGTTAGAATATATTTATAATCAGCTAGAGCAAAAACTTGACTTAGTTAACTCTCAGTTAAAAAAGAATAATGGCAATTTAGATGCGCCTGATCCTATTACAAAAGAGATGATTGAAATTGCAAGACAGGAAGACTGGCGTTCAACCTTAAGACCTCCAATCTTTACAGATAAAAAGGCAGGTCACTTTGTTGACTATGTTACTGACCAGCTATTAAAACGAAACTATAAGAATGGTGAAGAACCATTTACACTAACAGATTTACAAACAGGCGGTTATAAAATCTATACTACCTTAGATTATCAAATGCAAAAGATTGCAGAAAGGTATGTGCAGGAAGCTGGAAATGCTTACACCTACTGGGGTATGCATAATGCTGCTTTAATGACAGCACAGCCTTCTACAGGTCAGATTTTAGTTATGGTAGGTTCAAAGAATTTTTACGGGCAAAGTGAAGGTTGTAATGAACAAGGTGCAGAATGTTTATTTAATGGGGAAGTTAATGTTTTAAATACGCCTCAATCTCCAGGCTCCACAAATAAAGTTTTAGGCTACTACATGGCTTATAAAAATGGGCAGATAGCTCCAGGAAGCATATTGCCTGATATCCCAGTAAAAATCGGTGAATACGAGCTTAAGAACTGGGACGATCAATATGCGGGCTGGCATCAGTCAGCTAGAGAGATGTTAAGACAGTCGCGAAACATGCCAGCCCTGCATGTAGTCGAAATGATTGGCGTTGAAAATTACCTAAAGACAGCTCAGGAATGGGGCTACTCTACTTATAACGATTTAGGTAGCTTTGGTCATTCAGTTATTTTAGGAGGTGCTGATGTAATTCCTATTGAACATGTACAAGCATTTAGTGTGTTTGCAAACGGTGGTGATTGGGTAGAATTAGACCCAGTGTTAAAGATTGTTGATAAAGACGGTAACGTTATTTACGAGGCAAAACCAAACAGAAAGACTTTAGGAGATGCACAGGCTGTGTACTTAACTAACCAATCGTTATTCAGATTAGATACACTAGGAGCTCCTATTTCTTGGGATGATAGAGATATGGCAGGTAAAACTGGTACATCGGAAAATAATAGAGATTCTTGGATTATTGAATGGTCTCCAGACTTTGTAACTTTGGGATGGGGCGGAAATAATAATAACTCTCCTATGGACCCGCTTTATGGCTACCCAGGTTATGTTGTTGTGCCATGGGTGAAAAACTATATGGCTGAAATTTCAGGCTATCCTCAATTTAGTAATAAAACAGGCTTTAGCAGACCTGGCTTTGTATATACTGGAGGTGGTAGCAATGATTGTAACGAGGCTGGCGAGTGCTTAGGAATCTATTCTGACTGGTTAATACAAGGTCGCGAGCCAGCAAGAGGTGATTTTACTAGAAAGAAAGTACGAGTATGTAAAGATCAAGGCGACAGAGTTGCAAGGCCAATAGATATTGTTATGGGTCTATCTGAGGAACGTGAGTTTATATACTATAGAAGTCCTGTTCCAGGCTGGCAAAGCTACTTAGATAACTATATTAAAGAAAAAAATAATGTGCCGAATGGAGGGCCAACAGAACCTTGTAATATAGACAGGTCTGGCGGCGTTACAAGCGGGCCATTCTTTAACTTTACAAATATCTCCGCTCCATCTACTACTCAGCTCCGCTTAGCTGGAGGTGTCTTTAGTAGTGAAGATGGTGGTATTGTTACAAATTTAGAATTCTACCTAAATGAAACTCCAATACCAGGCTGCGCTAGCTCTGTATCAAATTTCTCTAACTTTGATGTAACTTGCGATATATCTTCCTTCAACTTAGATAATGGAACTTATAAGTTTAAAGCTGGAGCAAAGGATAATACATTTCCGGAATGGAATTACCATGGTGTTAATAATGTAGTTATCCCTACCGGATTTGGAATATCCCCGAACTTTACATTTACACAGCTACCCGAATCACCTGTGGCCAATAATGTAAGTAGGCAGATAAGAGTTAGTTATAGCGGACCAGCTACATTAAGTAATGTAAAACTTTGTATTGTTAGAGGAGGTTCGCTTGTATCTTGTGAGAATATGACTGCTTTATTAGGTAGTTATCAGTATACTTGGAATACTGGCAATCAAGATGCAACATATAGATTCTATGTAACAGCTACAACGGCTGCAGGACATGGCAGTATTCAATCCTCAAATAGTACAGAGGTCCAGGTTCAATAAAGTTCTTATGCTTTTACAATTTCTACTACCTTTGCAAATTGTTCTGGCTTAAATACTGCTAGTTCTGATAGTATTTTTCTATCAAGTGTAATATTTTTAGTACTTAAAGCATTCATAAACTTACTATAGCTGAGTTCAGTATTAACTAGAGCTGCTGAAATTATTCTAACCCATTCGTTTTTAACCTGACTTCTTCTTCTTCTTCTATGAGCATAACTGTATTGACCTGCGTGCAAAGTAGCCTCTTTAGCTCTTCTGTAAAGCTTATGATAGGTCATTCTATAGCCTTTAGCCTGCTCTAATACCTGTTTCTTCTTTTGTCTTTTTGTAACTCCTCTTTTAATTCTCATATTTATTTAACTAATAATTTTTTAATTTTTCTAACATTAGATTTAGAAGTAATTACAAAAGACTCAGGAATTGCTTTTCTAGCGTTCTTTCTCATATTTACCATGTGAGAGTTGTTTCTATTTTGCAACTTCTTTCTGATTATCTTGCCATTGGCTGTAACCTTAAATCTTTTTGCTGTTGACTTGTGTGTCTTTAATTTATACTTTTTCATAAATTACTTTAATTTAACTAAAATGCTCAGGTTTCTACCTTCTCTTAATACTTCACTCATTGGTTTAGCAAACTCAGCTGATTGAACCAAAATCTTGTCCATAACGCCTTTAATCTGTTCTGGTAAAGTCCTTTTTTTCCATTTGACTGTTAATTTAGCATTTCCGCCTTTTGATAAAAAATCTTTAACTTTTTCAAGCTTGATTTGTAAATCCCTATCAGCAATTGTTGGGCTAAACCACCATTCTTTGTTCTCTATTGGCTTAGTCTGGCCCTTTCTGGCTTTTTTACTTCGTTCATATTTAAGCTTAGAATAGTCAACAATTCTTGCTACTGGCGGATTAGCATTAGGAGAAACTAAAACTAAGTCTAATTCTGCCTCTTTTGCTAAATTAAGCGCGTCAAATTTTGAAAGAACCCCTAAATTATTCCCTTCAGCATCAATAACTACCATCTGAGGTATTTTGATTGCTTCATTGTAGTCATAAAAGTTAGTCTGTTTGACTACCTTTGTTGGCTTTTTCTTTCTCTTAATTATAAAATTCCAAATTAAAAAGTTACTTTAATAGCCATTAAACGGCTTGAGAATAATATCAAATTTTCGGCCTTTATACAATGGATTCGGCGATTTATCTTCTTAGGGATTCGTGGATTTTATTTATTAAAGATTCTAAGCTTAGAAGGCCTGAATCTGCTCCTCCTTCTCGTAAAGAAACAGAAGTATTTGCTTCTTCTTTTTGTCCTACAATGATTTGGAACGGAATTTTTAATTTTTCAGCACTCCAAATCTTTCTATTTAGACTCTGAGATCTATTATTAACAAATGCGCTAAACCCTTGTTCATTAAGTAAATCAACTACTTTTTGGGCATAATCGTAGTATCTCTTATTTATTGGAATACAAACAACATCTATCGGATTTAGATAGTCTGGCATTAATCCTTCGTGTCTTTCTAGCAAGTATTTCCAAAGTTCTGTTAGATAAATATTATACTGGACACATGTAAGCCCTTGTTTTACTGTATGAACTTTTATATCAGCTAATATCCATTCTTTTTCGTACTTATCCTCTACTTTTATGAAAGCATAAACATCCTTTGTTTCTTTAATAACCTTATTATGAGAAATGATATTTCTTTGTAAAATGGATGAAATCTGCTTAGCAAACGATTCTTCAAAGTCCATCGAATAAATGTCAGCTACAAAGTCTATTTCTAAGGCTTTCAAGGCTTCAATCATATTAGAAATCTGATCACCTAGACCTTGTGCAATGTCAAGATCGTTGTCTAAATATCTGAAAGAAAGAACTTCTAGGCGCTTTATAAATTTTGAAAATGATAATGAACTTAGATTGGTATTTAAGATATATCTGTATGGAAAGTCCCTAAAACTAGCATTATCAAATTTAACCAAAGAGTAAAACACGCTATCTAGTTCTAGTTCATTACTAAATGATTTTGTTAAGTGAATCTCTTTAAATTTAGATACATCAAAAGCACCCTTGAAAATCTGGTCAATTTTCTTGTATATAACAGTTCCACGCTCTGTTAGTATCAAGTCGTTTTCTTTATCAATAATTCCATAATGATACTTAGCGCTTAGATTTAAGAAATTCTTTTCTTTAAGATCTTCCTGTAGTTTCTTATACTCCATTAAATCTTCGAGAGTCCTAAATACCTTGCCGTATATTCTAGTCATTTTAGGTCTGTTAGGATCCTCGTTCCAGAATGTAGGCTCAATTTTAGTAAGCGTTACTACTCCTATCTGATTTGTAGAGCTTATATGGGGTCCTCGGCATAGATCAATAAATTCATCGCCTGTTTTAAAGAAGCTAACTTCTTGGTCTGGTATTAATCGTACAAGCTCTGCTTTGTAGATTTGCCCTCGTTGAAGTAATAGGTTAATTGCCTGATCTCTTTGTAAAGAAACCTGCTGGAATTTTAAGTTACTTTGAATTATTTTATTTATTTCAGCCTCAATCTTAGGTAAATCTTCAATTTTTATCTCTTCATCTAGATCAAAATCGTAGTAAAAGCCATCTCTTGTTACTGGGCCAACACCGATTTTGACATTATCATATAATCTGCTTACAGCCATTGCTAAAACATGGGCTGCTGAATGTTTTTGTGCATCTGATACATTACCTGCCATAAATCTTAGTTTAAAAATGGGCACTATAGGAATCGAACCTATAACCTCCTCGACGTCAACGAGGTGCTCTAACCAGTTGAGCTAAATGCCCTATATTTGCGTCGTGGAACGCCTGCTTATTAATTAACTTACTATTTTGTCGATTAATCCATATTTAACAGCCTCTTCTGCTGTTAAAAAGTAGTCTCTATCCATATCTTTTTCAATTTTATCTTCGCTCTGGCCTGTTGATTCAACAAGCATATCTCTTAACAAGTCTTTAATTCTTAAAATCTCTTTTGCACTTATTGCAATATCACTAGCCTGGCCTTCTGCGCCGCCCAATGGCTGGTGAATATGTATTGTTGAATTCTTTAATGCAAATCGCTTTCCTTTTGTACCGCTTGTCAGGATCATAGTACCCATTGAGGCGGCGCTGCCAACCGCAATTGTTACTACATCTGGCTTTATTACTTTCATTGTATCGATTATTGCTAAACCTGCGTATACACTGCCTCCAGGGCTGTTGATATACAACTTTACGTCCTTTTCGGCATCTTCTTTTTCTAAAAATAGTAGTTGAGCTACTACTGCGTTAGCTACATCATCATTTATTGCACTTCCTAAGAAGATAATTCGCTCTTTTAAGAGTCTGGAATATATATCGTAAGCTCTTTCGCCTTCTTTTGTTTTCTCAATTACTGTTGGTATTAAATAACTCATATTTCTAAGGTTAACTTGCTAATTATATCACTTTTCAGATTAGGAGTTAGATGTTGTTTAATTTGTATGTGTTGTACTAAATATTATTAGAAACCGAAAATCCCCTTTTACGGGGATTTTCGATCTTGCACTTTTAACTATTTTTACTGCTCTATTTCATTTGATGAAATTTTCTAAACTTATTGTAATACATAGAAAATTTTTGTCAATGCTTTTTTAATAAAAATATTATCAATAGGCAGTTAAAGGCTTTAGAAAGAGTGATGAATTATTTTGAACTGATTATGTCAAAATAATCACCTACTTGTACATCGTGTTCCAGCGCCCAACCGGCAATGGTTTCGATGACGTACTGAGAGTCAACTTTTGCAGTATAAATTTCAGTAGTTTGGTTTGTTTTTGTGTTGCTAGAAATTGTTGTCACTTTCAGCTCAGAATTTAAAAAAATGATGTCAAGCGAAACTGACGTGTCTTTCATCCAAAAAGAAAGAGGTTGTTCTCTATTAAAAAGAAAGAACATGCCTGAGTTTGGAGCTAACTCTTCTCTAAACATTAACCCTTGCGCTCTTTTTCTAGGTGTTTGAGCAACTTCTAATGTTAGTTCAGCAAGGCTTTTTCTGTGCAGTAAAGTAATAAACGAATTGTCGTTTACATCTGCAAAGAGTGTATTGTTAGAAGTAGGCTGTATAGAATCGTTGTATATGCTGTTGATATATGCAACTAGGGTAACAGAAGCTATTGCTAGCAATATTATTGCTGCAAAAACTGATTTTCTCATATTTTTCTTTTAAAGCCTTTTTCTAGATCGTAGCGTGATAGCTCCCAAATAACTGGTCTGCCGTGCGGGCAGTTATATGGGTTGTATAATAAATTTAGGTCTTTTAAGATATTAAGCATTTCGTTTTCACTAAGTTTCTGCCCTGCCCGCACACTACTATGGCATGCTGCAGTAGCGATTATTAAATATATATCGCGCGTTAATTTTATGCCGTTGTAAGTTTCGAATTGTCCAAAATTCGCTACAATATTACCTTCTGGCTGTAATATACTCTCTATATATTCCTTTATATCAAATTTATTTAAAATTTCAGGGATTTCAAGTACTTGAATGGAATCAAGTCCCATATCTTCTATAGAAAAGCCGAGATCTTCAAATTGTTCTTTGTGGCTTAAAATATACTCCTTACTGTCTTTTGGTAGATCAATTATTTCAGGAACTAGTAAAAGTTTTTTCTGCAGTTTGCCCATTTGGCTTACTAACTTTTCGAACATTATCTTTTCTGCTGCTGCATGCTGATCTACAAAGATTAATTTATTATCCTTTTCTACAACTATATAAGTATTAAAAACTTGAAATGGCTTAAGGCTATCCTGCATTAAAGAAACTTCTGCTACGCTATCAGCAACGTGCTTAATTGGCTGTAAAAGCTCTTTAGTAAAGGTCATTGCATCAGAGATTTTGCTTCTCTCTTTTGAGGTATAACTATTGGAAAACCTTTTGCGTGGGTTGGTGTCTTCGTTCTGAATAATAGTTCTTGGCTGGCTATAGTTTTGACTACTTATTGAGCTGAAGCTAGCGTTAATTATATCTTTTGTATTTTTCTCTAGAGTCTTTTTAGTTAGTGTTAAGACGCTTCTAAATATTTCATCTGATTTGGCAAATTTTGCCTCCATTTTTCGAGGGTGGATATTTACATCAACTTCTTCAGGATTTATTTCTATAAAGATAAAATACGAAGGCTTAAGGTCTTTATGGATAAATCCGCTATAGCCTTCCTGGGCAGCCGCTGACACTACTTTGCTTTGTATATACCTATTATTTAAATAGATGTATTGAATTCCACTTGTTTTTCGTGCTGCTTCGGACTTGCCAAAAATGCCTTTTATTTTTAACTGCGGTGAATCAAATAGTGTTTCCTCAAAAAGATTTTTGGCAAGTCCTCCCCAAACTTCAAATATTCTATTCTTAATATTATCGGTTTTTGTAAGTTTATAAACGAGTTTGTTGTTGTTATAGAGCTCAAAATGTATACCTGTATGAACTAATGCTACATTCAAGAAGATGTCTGTGATATATCGATATTCTGTTTGCGGTGTTTTTAAGAACTTTTTTCGTGCAGGTATATTTTCAAACAGCTTATTTATTTTTATAAGAGTTCCATTTTCAGTTTTTGTTGAGGGCTTTTCTTCGATCTCTGTTTGGCGAATTATAAACTTTACAGCTTTGCTACCTTCTGTTTTTGTTTCTACTTCTATCGATTCTGCAACAGAAGATATGCTGGCCAGTGCTTCCCCTCTAAATCCCATTGTTACAATACGGTGCAAGTCATCTTCGGATATAATTTTACTTGTAGCATGCTGCTTAAAGGCCATTATTGCGTCTTCCTTTGTCATTCCGACTCCATTATCTTTAATGCTTATTGTATCTAATCCGTAGTTTTCAAGTCTTACTATTATTTCTGTAGCATTAGCGTCGATAGAGTTTTCCAGGAGCTCTTTTAAAGCCGAAGCTGGCCTCTCTACCACCTCTCCAGCTGCTATTAAGTTGATTAAATTTTGAGGAAGAATTCTAATTTTGCCCATTAACTTTGCAGAAATTGATACTTATTTTTAAAAGATTATCACGAAAGTTATTTTTAATAAAGTTCAGAATCGTAACAAAGTCGTAGATATTTTCTTTTGGTAGAAATTGTAACTTGTACCTTAAAATTTAGTCGAGAATTAATAAAGTGGAAAATGTTTGTAAGTTAGTTTTGCTATCTAGTAAGTAAATTAGCGAATGCAAAAGGTGTGTCTAAATTTGTTATACTTTTTGTTTTCAAAAATTCGAATGTTACATTGCACTAAGCTATAACTACTTTTTTACAAATTGAAGCTCATTGTTATTTGAATTATAGATATTAAAAAATGTATTTCTCTCTTGGCTTGGTAGAATTCTTCTTAAAATAGGAATCTCAAGCTATAAACTCTCTATTTTAAGTTTACCCAATCTGCGTAGTACGAGGCATTTTTATACATTTAAAATGGAATATAGGTATCACGATAATATACCTTCGATTTACAAAAAGTGAATGCTTGATTTATATTTAAAGTAGAGTTTTGAAGCAAATATTTATAAAATATCTTCTATTTCTGAAGGTTTAAAACCTATTAAAAAGATTTCTGGATGGAGCTTTAAGCCAATTTCTACTTGAACTTTCTGCTGAATAGTTTTTATTACTTGTAAGTAATCTTTTGCAGAGGCATTTCCTAAATTTTCTATAAAATTATGGTGCGCTTTTGAAATGCCTGCGTCCCCTACTCTATATCCTGAAAGTTTAATTACATGTTCAACAATATATCCAATACCATTAGTTGGGTATCCTAGCCTTTTCTGATCTTCAATTGAAATATTTTTAAAGACACTCCCTAAAGACCTGTGAGGCTGAATAGACTTACGTTTTGCCCATTCAATAGCAACATATTTTGCCTTTTCTTTATCTCCTTTATATAAATTTAAAGTTGCCGATAAAATTATTTCATTTGAATTATGGAATCTGGACACATCATACCCAAAGTTTAAATCTGATACCTTTAAAGTGATTACAGCTCCATTTTCGGTTAAAACATCAACAGACTTGATTAATTCGTTTATAAAGTGAGTTCCTCCATGCACATTATTGTAAATCCAGCCTCCTAGATTACCAGGAATTCTTGCATACCATTGTAAACCTGTAATTCCTTTGTTAATTAAAAAATTAATAGCAAATGCCATATCTACTCCGCTATCAATTTTTACTTCAATTCTTGGGCTGTCTAATTCATCATAATCTAGATCTTTAAACTCATATTTAAAAGTTCCTTTTTCACTATCAGAAGCCCACCTAGCTTCTATTTTAGTAACCTCTTTCTCTAACTCTTCTGTTTCTTTTACTGAAACTTCCGAGCCAATAACAATATTTTTGCTGCCATTTTTTAAAACTAGGCCGCGAATGCCACTATCGCTAATTAAAACATTACTGCCGCGGCCTAGAATAGTAACTGGGATT
Source organism: Candidatus Dojkabacteria bacterium (assembly GCA_030834985.1). Taxonomy (GTDB): domain Bacteria; phylum Patescibacteriota; class Dojkabacteria; order J137; family J137; genus Brojett037. The sequence continues at coordinate 63,627 of JAUQWV010000006.1, read as the reverse complement.
TCTAACTTTCGTGCTAGATTGATAGCTTCAATAAATTCTTCAGTTGATTGAGCTTCATACCAAATATCAGCTGGCCCTCCAATCCCTACAGTAGTATGTAAAGATAACGGTTCATTTAACTTTAAATATTTTGGATTTAATTTGCCGATAAGCTCTTTATATTGCTCTCCCATATTATTTAACAATTGATGTTAGCCATTCAGAGAAGTCAGAATTAACTTTATCGATGTCGATTTCTCCAATAAAATTTGTATAGTCAATCTCAGCTTTAATATTTTCTACAATATCAGGATAAAAGCCATCTCTAGTTTTTATAATTAAAACCACTTCCGGTTCTTCTGTAATTTCGTCTCTATAATTATAGATACAGTTTATTGGAAAAAAGTTAACGCAGTTGGTCAACTTTTTCTTTAGTAGCTTTTTGCCAATCTTTCTAGCCTCGTCTACATTATTTAAGGTTGTGTAAATGATTTTCATATTTCTTCAATTTTAGCTCCCAGCTTTTTTAAAGTTGGGATAATTTCTGGGAATCTTCTGTAAATAATATCGGCATCATTTACAATTGTTGTGCCTTCTGCAGCAAGACCTGCCAGGATTAATGCATGTGTACATTGTAAGATTGTTGATGCATTAACTCGTGTTCCTTTAAATGTTGTCGGGCCAAATGTAACAATCTGATTCGGATTTGTTAGCATCATCTTTGAATTCATTTTGAAAAGTTCTGCAAATAGTTCAATTAGTTGAACTTCATACATATTTGAATAAACTCGAATGTTACCTTTAGCTTTTAGTGCCAAGATCAACGCTTGAGGGATTAGGTCTACAGGGAATCCAGGCCATGGCTCATCCTTAATTTTATCGATATCGCCTTTTATATTTGGGTGCGCGATAAGTTCTTGATTACCTGGTACAAAAATGTCTTTATCGCGCACTTCAACTTTTAGATTCAATTTAGCAAAGTTATTAATAATTTGAGTCATATGTTCAGGAATTGCATTTTTTATTAATAACTCTCCGCCAGTAACTGCTGCAGTTACAATAAGTCCCCCTACATCTATGTGGTCAGCAATAATTGTCCACTCACCTCCTGTTAAGTACTCTACCCCTTCAATAACAAGCTTATTTGTTCCAATGCCCTGAATGCGAGCCCCAATAGAGTTTAAAAAATTACATAGATCCTGCGTATGGGGCTCGCACGCAGCATTATAGATAGTTGTTGTTCCTTTAGCTTTGACTGCAGCTAAAACTAAGTTTTCTGTTCCTGTAACCGAAGCTTCTAAAAGCCAGACAGTACTACCTACAAGTCCTTTAGTTTTTAATTTGTATCCATCTCCTTTATCGATCTCTACACCTAAATCCTCTAAACCTTTAAACATTGTATCTAACGGCCTGTTTCCTAGTTTGCATCCACCTCCATCTTTAATAGATGAATCTCCAAATCTTGAAATTAATGGACCTAAGAACATAAAAGATGAGCGCTCTTTCATTGCTAGCTCCTCATTTACTGCGGAAGTTCTAATAGTAGATCCATCTAAACGGATTGATCCCTCTTTAGGATAAGAAACCTTACCGCCTAAATCTTTAAAAATTTGAATTAGAATCCTTACAGAAGTACTTTTAGGAACATTATGAATTAGAACAGGGCCTTCAGCCAAAATTGCTGCAGGAATAATCTTTAAAATGGAGTTTTTGTTCGGCATTGGCTTAACAGTGCCTTTAAGAGAATATCCACCTTGAATTTTGATGGAGCTCATTTGTTTATTGTAAAAGGTTATCTAAGCATACAAGACTGACTTATTATATTAGTAAACGGCAGTGTACGCTAGCAGATTATATTATGGTTCTTTCAATAGATTTACTCTACTGGTTAAAATCATTTCCTGATCTTCGTGTTCAAAAACAACAATACCTCCTTGATTATGAAAATCTAATAATGCATCCTTTAGTGGATAGGTTATGTCTCCCTTTGCTCCAAAAGGTGCGGCTGCATCTCTAAATCTTTTTTCCCATGCTAATTTTCCTGCTGTATGTATTACATCTGTTTGAGGATCCATATTCTGCATAACTTCTCGTATAAATGTATAAACTTCATCAGGATTCACTTCTCCACTCTCATTCGGGTAAAGAATTCGGCCAATATCAAAAACAAAGCCTGCTCCAAGTGCTCTTGCCAATCTTACTGCGCTAATAACACTTTCTTTATTAAAAACTCCTGTTTTAGAATTTTCAATACAAACTTTCCGACCTCCAATTACTGGTACTTCTTCAAATGTAATATTTCTAACTTCACCAAATTCCTTGACTTCTAAATGGATTAACGCGTGCCATCGAAATTGTGCAGGTAGTCTTGCTATAAATCTATTTGCTGCGTCAATATACTCAGCTTTTAAATTCTCTAGGTTGGGAAGATGTAGCACTACATTTGTTAAATTAGAATCTAAAATCTCATTTATAATCTGTTCAAATTTAGCTTCGTCTAGTAAATCATCATTAACGAATAGCTGTACACCATCAAATTTATCCATCTTTGCATGCAGAACTGCAGGTAGTAATCCGAATCCTTCAATAGCGCCGGAATGTGTGTTGGTTGGCATAGGCTTAAGATAATAAATTTGGTTGGATTATACCAGACAGAGTTATATTTAATGGACATAATCTACTTGGTTGGATATAATTATCGTGCTTTCAATGCTAGGGTAGCTCAGCTGGTAGAGCACTCGCCTGAAGAGCGAGGTGTCGGCAGTTCAAGTCTGCCCCCTGGCACCATTATTATTTGCCTGTTTGTATAAATACAATTGTTGCGGTTATAATACCAATAATATTCATTATTTTAGTCTTTATGAAAAAAATTATTGGTGTAATTATTGTATTAATCCTTTGCTGCTGTTTAACTACAGGAATAGGCTTTGGTCTGGTTGGCTATTTTGAATTCAATAATAGTTGTATGTGGAAAGGGCCTTTAGCTACTGTTTCAGAGGGAGCTTGTGCATCTGCACCTTCAATTACTAACACAAACACAAATGAAGACCAGGGCTTAGGCCAAACAACAACGTTACAAACATATAATAGCGAAAGATATACATTTCAATATCCATCTAGTTTCTCAATAGATGAATCATCAGATACTGGCAGAGTTTTTGTATATGCTGAAAACGGGTTTGATAATCTAAATATTTCAGCTGATGATAGTAAGATTTTTGTAAGTCAAACAAACTGTGAATCATTAGCAGAAGATGTTATGGATGAGCTTTTCTATTATGCTGCTGCATCTGATTCTGTAAGTGTAACTACAATAGGCAGCGCTTATGCCTGTAAGGTTGAATTTACAGCTGATTATGGAACTGAAGCTGGAAGAGTTAGACAGACACAATATTACGTAGAATCGGGAGAAGTAACCTATGTTCTTACAATCACAATAAATAAAGATCCTAGCAGCTTTGGTGCACTTGAAGGCGTTGTTTACTCCTTTAGATTGAAATAATACAATTAGGATAGTATAATTCAACTACCCTAAAGGGCAGTTAGCTCAGCTGGCTAGAGCTCTCCGTTTACACCGGAGTGGTCGGGGGTTCGAATCCCTCACTGCCCATTTTTATCACTCTACTCGCTCTCTCAACTAGGTATACATTTGCTAGAATATTCATATATGACTTTAAAAGATAAAGCTAAATTAGTTTATACACTTCTAAAAAGGGATTTTCCTGTTGTAGAAACCCCTTTGCATCATAAAGATGCTTTTACACTACTTGTTGCTGTAGTCTTGTCTGCACAAACAACAGATAATGCAGTTAATAAAGTTACACCTTTATTGTGGGAACGGTATCATACAATGGAAGCTTTAAGTACTGCAAGTCCAGAAGCTGTTGCAGAAATTCTTCGCGGTATAAATTATAAATATACAAAAGCAAAGAATATTATCAAATTGAGTCAGCAAATAATTAATGAATTTAATGGGCAAGTGCCTTATTTAATGAGTCAGTTAGTTTCTTTGCCTGGCGTTGGCAGAAAAACTGCAAATGTTGTTATTAATCAATGGTTTGCTAAAAAAGAAAAAGTTACATTGCCTGTTGGCTTCGTAGTTGATACACACGTTAAAAGAGTTGCTTTTAGGCTAGGATTAACAAAGAATACTGATCCAGATAAAGTTGAAAAGGATTTAATGAAATTATTTCCTCAGGAAGAATGGGATGATGTTGGCTTAAGAATAATTTATCATGGCAGAACAATGTGTACTGCAAGGAATCCTAAGTGCTACTTAGATCCTGAATGGAGTAAAATTTGTAGCTGTGTAAAACTCGCAAGAAAGGGATAAATGTTTTAGAATAGATACATGCCATCAATGCCTGACACAAAACTACATTTAGATTTAGGTAAATTTAATGAAGCTCTTCGAGCTCTAGGCGATATCCCAGTTGAACTTAAAGGTGCAGTTAAGATCGATGATCTAATAGAATATATGGATAAACTTTTCAGCTCAAATGTTTTTCCAGAAGAAGAGGATATTGACCCAGGATCTATCCAGCCTCCAAGTGGTGATGTTTTAGTAAAACTTAGAGAAAAAGGAATTGAAATCGCGGAAGATGGTTATATTGAAAATTTTCCTATAGGGAATAATACTAGAATACTAATGTTTTTTGCCAGGTTGGTTCGTGGAATGTACCATTTAAATAAATATATTGCAGTAATTGGGTTAGATAATATAAAGAACGGTATTTATGATAGATCTGAAAAATTGGTTGGAAGTTCTGCTAATAGAGATGCTATAAAATTCGGAATTCTCTATTTAGAATACTTTTTTAAATTAATGGAATTTACTTACACTAATCTTGTATTTACAAATGATAGAGGTGAGGTAATACTTACTGGCAGGGCAATTGGCGAAATATCTGGCAATATTTTTAGAGGTATGACATCTGTTTTAGGTAAATGGTATGGAGGAAACATGACAGGATTTTCGGAATATATTCGAGCTGCATTGGGAGCTACTTTTTCTGCTTGGCTAGTTCTTAAACAAAGATACCCTAAACAATTTGATATAAGACCTGCTAGCGAAGAAGAAGATAAAATGGGAATTGATTTTGTAATCTCACAAAATGGTAAAATTATTAAATATGTCCAGTGTAAAGCCCGAAAAGAAGAAGACGGGAAAAGTAGCGCATATGTTAGTTTTGAAGGTAAATCTAGGAGTGAATCTAAGAATGCATTGGCAGAGTTTGAAAGATATATTGAATTTGGAGCTAGTTATGAGCCTAATAGGGTAACTAGCATGAAAACTTCTTTAAATAGACTTATAGATGAGTGTGAACGAAAAAGCAAGGAGCAAAATGGAACTGTAGAATGGGAATGGCTTTTTGTTCCGCCTAATTATTATATTAATAGTTAAAACATGTTTACTACAATGAACCCTGATACTTCTGTAGTTACCGATAGTGAAACCCAAGAATGGAGATCTACTGTTGAGGAGATAAACAAAGTTATATTAGAACAAAAATATTTCTTTTACCCTGCACTAGAGATACCTGAATATGGTACCTTTGCGATTAAGATAACTGCACCTTACGACATAGAAAAAGGGGTGTTTACAGGAATTATTATTGAAGAAGAATCTATCCCTACACAGAAATACTTTGATTTAAAAAGCAATATTGAACTTGCAGTTGCAGAGGCACCTGAGGCAAATCCGCATATAATTTATGTAGAAATAGGTGAAGCTAAGATTACTTTACGAATAGGTCAGCTTGCTACTGAAGCTTGAACTCTATTGTATAATTAGTTCATGAGTTTTAACCTTTATTCCAAATACCAACCTTCCGGTGATCAGCCATTGGCTATTGATCTTTTAACTGCAGGGCTAGGAGCAGGTTTAAAACACCAGACCTTAGTTGGTGCTACTGGTACAGGTAAAACATTTACTATGGCGAATGTGATAAAGAATTTGGGGCGGCCAGCTCTGATTCTTTCTCATAATAAGACGCTGGCCGCCCAATTATTTGCAGAATTCAGAGATTTTTTCCCTGAGAATGCAGTTGAATACTTTGTAAGTTACTACGATTATTATCAGCCAGAAGCTTACGTTCCTCAAAGAGATCTATATATCGAAAAAGATTCTGACATCAACGAAGTTATTGAAAGGTACAGAAACTCTGCTACTCAATCACTATTATCACGCAGGGATACAATAATTGTTTCTACTGTAAGTTGTATTTATGGTCTGGGTGATCCACAAGACTACAATGCACTAAGTTTAAAATTAAAAAAAGGTGAGGAGTTTAATCGTGAAAAGATAATGATCAGATTAAGAGATATGCAGTATGAAAGAATAAACTCTGATTTTTTAAATGGAACTTTTAGAGTGCGCGGTGAATATATTGATGTAAATTTAACAACCTCAGACGACCGCGCAATTAGACTTATATTTTTTGGAGATCAAATTGAAGATATTAAAATCTTAAATCCAATTAGTGGTGAGGTTATTGGCAGTGTTGATGAGGTTCAGATCTTTCCTGCAAAACATAATGTTAGCCCGCAGGAAAAGATTAACCATGCAATGAATAGAATTCGTGATGACCTTGAAGTTGAAGTTCAGGAATTCTTAGATAAAGGAAAAATAATTGAAGGAACCAGGTTAAGACAAAGGGTTACATACGATTTAGAAATGTTGCAGGAAACAGGTTTTTGTAAAGGTATAGAAAACTATTCCAGATACATAGAAAATCGTGGAGTTGGCTCTGCTCCATCTACTCTGCTTGATTATTTTCCTGATGATTATATTCTCTTCGTTGACGAATCACATATGACAATCCCCCAAGTAGGAGGAATGTACGAGGGAGATAAAGCCAGAAAACAGAACCTTGTTGATTATGGCTTTAGAATGAGAGCTGCTTTAGATAATAGACCTTTACGATTTGAGGAATTCTTAAAGCGCACAAATCAAACAATTTATGTTTCAGCAACTCCTGCTAAATATGAACTACAAAATAGCGAGCAATCTGCAAAAGAAATTCTAGCTTGATATAATAAAGCCGATTAATCTTTTAGTAATCTTTAAATGACTGAACTACTGATGATATTTAGAGGAGTGGTAATGGGAGCTGCAGAGATTGTTCCTAGTATTGGTGGTTCAACATTAGCTTTAGTCATGGGAATTTATGATGACTTTATAGAATTTCTAAATCAGATTTCTGACTTTATAAAAGGTGTTTTTAAATTTGTATTAAGACGCCAAACTTTAAAAGAGCTAAAGAAAGACTTCAAAAATATTGATTTAAAGTTTGGCGTCTTATCCTTTTTAGGAATTGCAGTTGCTTTAGCATTATTCTCACAGATTATTACAAGATTATTAGATGAGCATGCTGTTTACGCATATTCATTTTTTTTTGGTTTAGTTGCCGCATCAACTTCTGTACCGTGGGGTGAAATGAAAAAACATGGTTTTAGAGAATTATTGGTAACAGCACTAACATTTATTTTGTTTTTCCTGATGCTAGGTATAAAGCCAACTGTTGTTGAGAATCCTTCCTTTATATTTCTATTTATTTCAGCAGCAGTAGCAATCAGTGCAATTGTGCTTCCTGGTATATCAATATCATTTGTATTCTTACTTTTTGGAGTCTACGATTTTGTAATTACTTTACTTAGAGATCTTTTACGGTTCTCAGTTAATTTTGAAAAATTAGTTGATGTTGCAGCTATTGGATTTGGTGTTTTATTTGGGTTTTTAATCTTTGTCAAATTAATAAAAAAAGGATTAAAAAAATACCCTTCTGAAACCATGGGCCTTTCGGTTGGTTTAATGTTAGCTTCGCTCAGAGTTTTATGGCCATTCTTTAATGCTGAAAATATTGAAGCAAAGCTTTTACCTTGGGAGGTTCCTACAGAACAGCTATCCGTCTCATTATTTTTAATAGTATTAGCTGTTGTTGCTGTTTTTGTATTAAGAAGAATTTCTGATTCCAGTAACCTAAAAGATTTGAGCTGAGGATAATGATAATTATGCCTTATTAATCTTTTCTACTACTATATTATAGCATAGCTATATACATTTTGCTACTCATTCCTCTATTAGAAAAACCTATCACTATTGCTTCTATTCTCTTACAATGAGTGAAGCCATTAGAGTTATTGCTGCAATTCCGTAAATAAGTTCTATAACAAATAATTTTATAGGAATTCTTGCTTTACAATTACTACATTTTCCTTGCAAAACTATATAACTTATTACAGGTAAATTTTGATACCACTTTAATTTAGCTTGGCAGTTTATACAGTGAGATGGGGTTCTTATAAACGATTCTTGTCTGGAACTTCTATCTGCAACAACTCCAAGAAAGCTTCCGATGGAAGCTCCCATAAAAAATGCTGTTACTAGTAAAAGTATTATCCAAAACATTGTTATACAAGACTTGCTTTAATTCTTCGGATTCCTGAACCACTACTTTCTTCCTTTAAGATTTTAAACTTCTTACCATTTTCTGCTAACTCACTTGTATTTCGAACATGTGGTCCACCGCAGAATTCAATTGAAAAGATCCTGTCTTTGATTGTAAGAAGATCATTTACAAGATTTGGATTACTACGCGTATTATTTGTAAATCCTCCTAGATTTATTTTTGTACTAGTTGGTTCAAAGAATAGTGGTTTACCAGCGGTTAGATTATCACGTAAGTTAGATCCTATTACATATATGATAACTCTTTCCGGATACTTTGCACCAAATTCCATTTGGGCACCTGTTTTTTCTGCCTCATCTTTACCCATTTCAAGTCTGACTATATCTAAGTTTTCATTAATTTTTTTATTGACTAGATCTTCAACCTTTTGTTTTTCATCATCTGTTAATGCTCTATTGAAATTAAAATCAATTCTTAATCTTTCTGCTGTAATGTTGCTGCCTCGTTGTTTGATTTCTGGATCGACTATTTGTTGTAAAGCAGCCAGCAGAAGGTGGTGCGCTGTATGCAACTTTGTTGTTTCAGCACTTTGATCTGCTAGACCACCTTTAAATTTTTGTTCAGCTCCTGCTCTGCTGGCTGCTCTGTGAGCGTCTTCTTCAATCTTGAACTCTGCGGTAATCTTTTCTGCATCATCTTCAGAAACTTTTAATTCATCTAAAGTTAATTCAAGTGGAAACCCATAGGTTTCGTATAGATAAAATGCTTGTTTGCCATCAATACCTTCATCTGCAACTTTTTGTAAATGTTTTAATCCTTTATCTAAAGTCTGTTTAAATACTCTCTCTTCTTTTGTAATTTTTTCTAAAATATCTAATTTATTTTCTTCCAAATGAGGATAAGCATAGCTCATATTTTCTATAACAACTTTTGCTATTTCAGCAGTAAAGTCCTGTTCGATTCCAAGTTTTTTACCAAATCGTACTAAACGTCTAATGAATCTTCGTAAAATATAACCCTGATCTTTATTACTTGGAGTAATTCCATCTGCAAGTATAAATGTAGCTGCTCTACTATGGTCTGCTACTACTCTAAAGCTTGGTGTAAATTCATTGTCGTTATTATCTGTTTTGTAAGATCTTTCACTTAATTCTTCAATCTTTTTGATAATTGGTTCATAGATGTCGGTTTCGAAGATATCGTTTTTATTTTGCACAAGCATAACTACTCTTTCGAAACCGCCTCCAAAATCAATATTTTTCTGATCTAAAGGCTGCCATCTTAGATTTTCATCAAGCTTATATTGCATAAACACATTGTTGCCGATCTCGATAAATCTTCCTGAGTCGTCATTAACATGATATTTATCTTGTTTTACATCAATAACTCCACGATCATAGAACATTTCAGACGTTGGTCCTCCAAGCTCACCTTTTGCATGAGCTCTTTCCCACCAGTTTTTCTTTTTAGGATAAGGGAAAATCCTATATTCCCAATTAGATCCTTCTTCTAAATTTTTAGGAATATTAGTGATATCTGGACTAAATTTTGCACTTATTCCATACTCTGCAAAAGCTTTTTGCCATATTTCAATTGCTTCATCATCTCTTGGTGCATCTTCATCACCTTCAAAAACTGTTACATAAATTCTTTTAGGATCAAGTCCGCAAACTTTAACCCAGAATTCTAAAATCCAAGGGATCTGCTCTTTCTTAAAGAAATCACCTAATGACCAATCACCCATCATTTCAAACATTAATGTGTGGCGATTATCACCAATTTCAATCATTTCATCGTAATTAGTTCTTAAACATCGCTGAAAATTTACAAGTCTTGTTCCTAAGGGATGAGGCTGGCCAGCTAGGTATGGAGCTAACGGAAACATTCCTGAGTTTACAAATAGGAGTGTGGAATCCATGTTGGGCACTAAAGACATATTTGGTACAACTTTAAAGTTTCTAGGCTCACTAGTCCAAAAGTTAAAGAAGTCTTCACGGATCTGTTTAGATGATTTCATAAAATTAGGTTAAAGGCTTATATAATTCATGTGATGTTGCAATTATTCTGAATCCATTCTTTTCATGAAAGTTTAATGATATCTGATTATTCTCAAATACCTGACTTGAAAGTCCAACAGCACCCAAAATTTTTAATTCTGCAACGATTGTATTGAATATTGCTTGTCCAACTCCTTTTCGCTGAAAATCAGGATCTACAAAAATGAAGTCTAATAATGCATAAAGCCTGTTATCCCCAAATTTATTAGGCTCTAAAATTAATAATGCAAATCCGACTGGCTGTGTTTCGGTTTCTTCTTCAGCTATGTAAAAAACATTATTTTCGTCTGCAACATAATTTCGCATCATACTCTCGTATGCGCCTTGGTCTCCTGGGTTTAATCCGTAGAATAAGTCTCTTAAGCCAAGCGTGCTGTAATTATAGTTATCTAGCGCCCGTTGAAAATTGGCTAAAAGAGTAACCTCGTTTCTTTCTGCTTTTCTAATTGTCATATGTATTAGTTAATTAATAAAAAAGCCGTCCTTTGCATTAATATCATTCTAATGCAAAGGACGGCTTTGGCTTCCGTGGTACCACCTTTATTCGTTTCCTTATTAATTAGGAAACCTCATTACTCTTTTTACGGTTTAGTCCGGAAATACTCATCGTATTTCAGCTCACGGGCTGCAGGGATTTTTCTTTGAGCGATTTTCACCAGCCATCGCCTCTCTTTACAAAGGCTAATCTTTCTTCCCGATCAATGCTTTTTCTAGATTGTTAAGTAATTTTACCAAATAGCTTAAGTATATGTCTATTTTTGTGCTTTCTGCAAAAACAGCTTTTTTGTAACAAAATTAACTATAAATATTAATGGGATTGATAATAATGACACGACCTGTATATCTAAATGAATATTGGCAGGTATGCTTGTAACACTGTAATACTGTTGGAAAGGAAATATACTAACCGCTCCTAGTGCAACCACACAGAATATTGCTAGAAGAACTGTTTGCCAAAGTTTTTTTAATTTGAGTATTTTAAACACTGCTACAAATAATAGAACTGCGGCAATTAGCATTGGAATGAACAATGTAATCATGTCATCTGCGGGTCTGTTATTCCAATTTAATGGAAGCAAGGTTTCGTAGATACCTACCAAAAGCATTAGAGCATAAAAGAATGCTACAACAAATATATTCTTTAGTTTTTTGGCTTCCCATACCAAAAAGAGTGAGTAAATAATGCTTAATGAGAGTATTAATATTACAAGGGCTGTATTTATTTGACTAAAGCTTTGGCCTAAGTTTTTTAAATGTAGATAAAAGCCCACAATAAAGACAGAATATAATAGTGCTACTGGTAGAGCGGAACCTATCAGATCTCTAAAAAAGTTTAATCCGTTAACAACCTTTTGTCGGGTAAATATTAAAACATAACTTGGTGCACTGCTGCCTAAAAAGCTGAAAATTAAAGCACTAGCAGGCTCTAATGGCATACGGGTTTTATTCAATGAAAAAAAGAGACCCAAGAGCATTGCTAAAAATGATTTTGCTAAGAATATTTTTGAGGTTGTTTTTAGGTTAAAGATTATATTTTCTCCTTCGTAGAACACATCAGGAATTTTGCTGTAGTCATTATTTAATAAAACCATATCAGAAACTTCACGCGCTATTTTAGAGCCACCTTCCATTGCAATAGATACATCACTTGCTTTTAATGAAAGAACATCGTTAATTCCATCGCCAACCATTGCTACTTTAAATCCGGATTTCCTTAATGCATTTACAATTGTTAACTTATCTTCTGGTTTTGCTCTGGTAAAGATATCTTTATTCTTTACTAAATCTTCTATATTCTCTTTTGTAGTAGATAAATCTACAATTCCTTGAGTATTAAGACCAAGCTTTTGCATTACTCTATTTACAGACTGGTAACTATCACCAGAAATTATCTTAACTTGAATACCTTGTGCAGATAAGTCAGATAGAATTTGTTTAATACCTGGATTTAAGGTTTCTTCTATTGTAAATACAGCAATCTTGGCTGAACTTTCTTTAATTACACTATCAATTGCACTATTTAAATCAAAATCTTTTTTAGTTGTATCAACTAATCTTTTGTCTGATTCATAATATATTCCTATTAAAATTCGATTGCCAGCATCTTCTTGCTCTGTTACATGATTCTCAATTTTTTCTATTACCTTAGGATCAATATTTTTTCTAAGCATTGAAAACGCGCCAAAAACGAGAGTATGGTAATTTTTTCCGTTTTTGGCGCTTACTAGGCTATATTTATTTTTAGATGTGAATGGAATCTGATCAAATTCTGTAAAATCAAAAGTTTCTTTGGCGGCATAATATTTATTAATTATCTCTTGAGTCTTATTCACTCCTACAATATTATGCCGCACTGAATTGTAGAATTTTCCGATGGTATCTTCCTTGACATTAAAATATTCAACGTTAACTATCTTCATATCGTTTGTTGTTATAGTACCTGTTTTATCAAAGCAGATGACATTTATATTGGCTAAATCTTCAATACTGCCGCCTTTTTGAACTAAAATTCCTTTGTTATACAATCTTGTTATAGATATTGTGAAAGTTAGTGTAAACAAAAAGATTAAGGTCTGAGGAATAATCAAGCTAATAATAGTAGTTAATCCTAATATTCTCTGCTCAATTGCTGCGCCAGATAATCCTGAAGCATAAAAATTTAATAAACCTAATGAAATTGAAGAAACTACTAAAAATAAGATCAACTTATCAGCGTTTTTTTGCATCGGACTTTTCTTTTCTCTAAACCTTAGTGCCTCTGCTCCAAGCTGGTTTAAGTAATTATTCTTACCAACGCTTAAAACTTTATATACACATTGTCCTGTGACAATATAGCTGCCCGAAAAGACCTTTTCATCCTTATACTTCCTAATATAGTTTGATTCTCCATTTAATGCAGATTCATCTAGCTGTAAAAAATTCTCGTATAAAATTTGTCCATCAGCAATTACTCCTTCACCTTCCTTAGCCTTAATTACATCAGATTCTACAATTTCATTTGTAGGGATTTCGTGCTCTACTCCATCACGTATTACAGTTACTGTTTTTTGAAACTCGTGCTTTAATTTTTCAAGCTGTCTTTTTATCCTTAATTCATCAAGAATAGACACAACTGTATTGATAACTAAAAATGTAGTAAATGCAAAAACATCTCGATATAGTTCGTAGGTAAACAAAACTATCATCAAAGGGATGATTACTATATTAATAAGGCTAAAAATGTTGCGTTGAAATATTATGAATGTAGATGGAGAATAACTGTCAACAACGTCATTTGATAATCCTAAGCTTTTTTTCTTGGCAACTTCATCAGAAGTCAAACCTTTAATCTTTTCCATGACTTAAATTATCTAATAGCTTGATTTATTAATCAATTAGTTTGTTCCACTTAACATCCTTAATCCCCTCGTTCTTGTTAAAATATCTTGCAAGAGTGAATAAGTAGTCAGACATTCTATTTAAGAATTTTAATGCTTCTGCTAACGTTTTTTTATCGATCTTCATATGTTCAGGCTTAGATTCATCAATTGCTTGAATATATTTTAAGAATGATCTCTCTGCTCTACGGCTAATGCTTCTGGCTAAATGAGTTTGCGCGCTTAGTAATCCGCCTCCGGGCAATATAAAGGCGGTTAGTTCACTAAGGTCTTTATTTAATAGATCTATACTCTTTTCAAGATTTAACGTTTCTGATTTAAAGTTGAACGCGATTTTGCCCCCAGCTACTAATCCTCCTATATTCAATACAATATTTTGCAGTCTAATTAAATACTCCACCTCTTTTGAAGTTTTATTCTGCGAAGCAGCAACAACTACCCCCAAAATCGCGTTCAACTCATCCAAATTTCCTAATGCTTCTATAATTACTGAGGTTTTGCTTACTCTACCGCCTATTACTCCAGTTTCACCTTTATCGCCAGTTTTTGTATAAATTTTCATAAAATTTTACTTTACTATTAACTGATTTTATCACCTTGCATAGGTTTTTTTCTTACTTTATACTGAATTTAATTAGATTAATTTTACATCTTGAAGTCGCTTTTAAGAGTCTTAAAAAACGAAAGATACAGAAACTTACTGCTTTTTTTTATCCTTATATTTAATGCAGCTGTATTTGTTAATGTTTCAGCGCAGTATACTCCATCCGCTGCCGCTTGTAACTTCTGGTGTGTTGAAGATCCAGAATTAAATCCAAATGGTCCTGTAAGTATGAATAGTGGTTTTGTTGGAGTTGTAATGAATCAGTTATCTAATGGATTTATTACTGGTAGCTCATATTCAATGGGAGTTGCTGCATGTAAAGAAAGCTCAGAAGGCTGCGGTGATCTTGAAAGTGTATCTAGAGTAATGGATAAAATGGAGAGTAAATTCAGCATTGTTGATGTTGTAGCAGATATTAACGGTACTATTCTTAATGAAAGGCCGATTAGTGCAGCTGCTTATGTAAACGATAAGATTTATGCTTTAACGCATCCGACAACAGTTTTAGCACAAGCTGCTACAACAGGAGATATCGAAAGTCGAGAAGCTTATTATTCTCCTGGCGGTACTGGTTTTGCATTACTAAGTCCAATTCAAAATTTTTGGAGCTGGTCAGTTCGAGTTGTATACGGATTTCTTTTGATAATTGTAATAATCATTGCATTTGCGATTATGTTTAGGCAAAGATTGTCAGGCAATGTTGAAGTTACTATTCAAAACGCAATACCTAGTATTGCATTAGCTATGATTTTAGTTCCTTTAAGTTATGCAATATCTGGCCTATTCATAGATGTTATTACAGTCGGAACTAATGCTGTTCATGAATTTTTAATTGGAGTTCCAGGTTCCCCTGGTCATCAAATTTATGTAACTTCAGGAGAAGACGATAATCTTTATAAAGATCCTTTGAATCCAGCTAATGTATATCCAGATCGAGGATATTATCCTGATGATATTAGAGTTGACTGGTTAAGAGCAAGAGATAATTTAGATGTAGCTGGGTCTTTTGGCCGAGCCGCAACGGGTATAGGAGAAGTAACAGGATTAAATGGAAACGTAATATTTTTAGCAATCGGAAAAATAGTGAATGTATTAACGGGTAAAACAGATGAAGATCCTGCAAACTTTACATGGATAGGTGATATTGTTCAGTTTATAGTTTCAATAGTTACATTATGGATTGGGGTTCAGGTATTTATAGCATTGTTTAAAAAATATATGACAATAATTTTAATGCCGATACTTTCGCCGTTTATTTTTGCTACAGTTGCAATTCCAGGAAATGGTACAAAATCTGTTTTGCAGTATTGCAAAGTTATGTTAGCAGCTAGTTTATTCTACATAGTAACGTATGCAATGTTCCTGCTCAGCATAATCTTTACAAGTAGTGAATTTATTGCAGATGTACCAACTATTGCAAGCGGTAGCTTTAACCCTCCACTAATTGGATTAAAGTCCATTGGATTTGGAAGTAATGAAATTACACAATTATTCCTTACTCTTGTAGGTTTAGGAATCTACTTCTCTATTCCTGCAACACTTAAGTCAATTGACACTGCTCTAGATGCAAATCAACCGCTACCTAAATTTGTTACAACTCCGATTGAGTCGTTTAATGAAAGTAGAAAGGTTATGTTTAAAACGTTGCCAACAGCAGGTATTGGTGCAGTTGCAAGTGGTGTAAGAGGAATACGTTCTGGAGCTAAGGGTATTCGAAATATTCGAACAGGAGTTGCAGATGCTAGACAATTACCATCGAGAATGAGGGCAAAAGCAGTTCAAGCTACATTTGGATATCAGAATTGGCGTAAGGGTGTAAGAGCAGGCGAACGAGGATCTGCAGAATACCAGCAAGCACAAGATATTTCTAGAAAAATAAGTGAATTAGAGGCTCAAAGACAAGCTGCAATAACGGCAGGTGAAGGAGGCAAAGCTAGAAGATTGGCAGGAGAGATTGATGCGTTAAAGCAAGTAGCAAAAGATTTAGGTCCACAAGTAGAAGGAAAATTAAGTTCTGCTATAAAACCTGAAGAAGAACAAAGATTAAATGCAGTGTTTAAAGGTAATAGTTCTAATGATAATGAGATTGTCTTTAAGACAGCAGATATTGATGCATTGGTAGCAAGACCAGGAGGATTAGCAATTGCTGGAGGTGGAAAAATAGTATTAGAGGCGGCTGGCCAAGGTAATGTATTACCGTCTGATACTGTTGTTGAAATTCATGAAGCAATACAAGATCCTGCAACAGGCAAATTTGAGGCTGGCCTTCTATATGCAAGACTAAGTCAAGCTGATCCTACTGCTAGTTCAAAGGGTGATAAACCATTGGGTATAATAGTGGATGCAAGTAAAGCCTCTCTAGATACTATTGCTCAGTTAGTATGTACAGCAAAAGACTTTAATTACAGATCGCAGGATGGTAAGAAAATTGAAATTCCATTTGATTTGAAGCTAGATGCTGTAACTCTACTTCCTCCAAAAGGACCGTTGTTTGGTACAAAGGCACTTCCTACTGCAACAACTTATACGGGTGGATGGATAGATACAGTATCGCCTGCAAATACTACTACTCTACCTGGTAGTGGTGGTATCAATAGATTTATATTTGTTATTGGAGATCAGCAGTCGGGACCCGTTAAGATTAATATTAAATATATCTCTTAACCTAAATCTTAGCTAGCCCAAAAGCAAGAAGGTTATCAATTATATACTCATCATCTATTACCTTTGTACTTCTAAAACCTTGTAGGTAATTTTTTAGTATTGAATCATCAACAGTAATAGTAATATTAATTGGTTCTTGCTGAATAGCCATAGAAAGGCCTATCTTATTTAGATAAGAAAGTGCGACCTGCAATGCTTCAAATTTCTTACTATCAGGAGATATTCCTAGTTCTTTTAAATATTCATTCATTACTTTTTGTGATAGTGAAATTAATTCTGCTTTTAATTGATTAAAGTCTTTAAATAAATCTTCAGTGTATTGTCGAGTAGAAATATTCAGACTTGTTGTTATATTAAAAAGCTTTTCTATATATAAATCCGGGTCTTCTAACGAAATCTTTTTTTGAAGTGTATTTAGAATTATAGATTTATAAAAGCTACTTCTTTGTTCGATTAAGCTGTTAACATAGTTTTCATCTTGTAATTTTTTGAGCGACTGCAACCTAGTTGTATAAAATGAATTAATGGCTGTACTGATATTTTGGTATAACTTGGCTTTTTCTTGAAGTAATATATCAAAAGTCCCAGATGTTGCATTATATAGTGGAAAAACTAGATAATTAAGATTATAGATTAATGAAAATACAGTTATGTTATCTGTAGTCCCAAACAGGTTAACACTGTATTTATAATGCATCTGGTAAATAGCTTTAAAAATATTCCCTACAATACCATGGAGTTCATCAAAATACTCTATATATGTGGATAATATGTCATCTCCTAAATCTACCAGTGAGGCTAGTAGATCTATAATATTATTTTCTGTAGTTTCTTCTTCTAATGAATCAAGTGCTTCTATTATTGGATTGATAGAAATAAATGTTTCAGAAAAAAGTTTTGAATCATATTCAAATAAATTTCCATTATAAAAAAGTTCTATTTTCCCGCCAAAAGTTTTATCAGATGCTCTTACAATTTGTGTTAAGTTATATATTGATTCAATAATATATGGCTGCAATTTATTTAAATTTTTAATCAAGCTCTTACTTAGCTTAGATTCTTCCATCTCGATGAAATATTTCTCTATCTGCTCTGCAGTCTTGTGTAAAGTTATATTGACGTTGGCATCAATGTAGCTCTCCTCTTTTTGCTTTAGAGTAGGTCTGGTAAGAAATCCACTAATTGAAATATCGTCAATGTACGAGAAAACTTCTTCAGGCAGTTTTACAAATGCTTTGTAAAACTGCCATATCTCAAAAGACTTTGCTAGCTCATTATCAGATAAGCCTTGTAACAAACTAAAAATTTCACCTAATTCTATTAATAAAGTTTCTAGATTGCTGTACTTTATTGACGCTATGTAAAAGTTATAAAAAGAGTTTTGAAAATACTCTTGTGGAATTGAATTTTTTGCTTCTTGTATTATTTGTACTAATCCTGGTTCACTACTAAGTTCATCTAGCTTATTAGCTTTTATAGCGTTATAAATAGTCAAGTTGGCAATTTGAATATCAAGGTTTGAATAGGATTTACTTTTGTAAAATCCTGAAATCTGTTGAAGAACGTTCAATAATCTCTCAAAGTCTATAAATGATGCTTTTATCTTTTCTACACTATTGCTAATAGTTATCTCAGATAAATCTAAGTTAAGTATGCCGATATAATCAAAATTGATTTTTTTTAAGGTATTTATATTTCTAGAAGCTAGAAATTGTAATAGGTCAGTTACAAACCAGCTATTATTTGAGAATGCAGCATCGGCTAAAGATAATGAATCAATAGTTGGGATAACCATATTAATAAAATGTTATAACACTTTATTAATATAGCAGAAAAGATATGTAAAGTTTACTACCCTGCTTTCTTGCCGTGCATGAAGGTTATAATATGATCAGTCATACTCATCGTTCCACTCATATCTTTAAGTTCTCTTTCTAGCTTATCAATTCTTGCCTGAATAGCATACTGATCTTTTAGGGCACTAGCCGTCTTGAGTGCTTTTCTTTCCAGTGCTATTTCAGAATGTATGTCATCACGTCTGTCAAAATAATCGCTCATTCTAAAAACTCCGAATGTCGATTTTGTAGTTTTTGTTGCAAGTTCCTTTTTCCAATTAACATGCTTGATAGCTCTTTCTATTCGACGCTGCTTAAATCCCCTAATTACTCTATTGGGTATTGCGCTAGAAGTTCCTAAGTAAGCCGCCCTTTGTGTATTTAAATTGGTGTTTGCCATATGTAGTGCATAATTCTCTTTGTCTTCGTCAGAGTGAGGTGGTGGTGTAGTTGTGACCACATACACACTATGAGCAATATTTGCGCGTGTCCTTCTGATATTACGTAGATTTGCGGTTTCAGCTATTACAGCAGCTGCATTACCGGAGGCAGCAGCTTCATCTAGTGCTACACGTATTGATTTTTCTTTAGAATCAAAAAAATTATTTCTCTTAGTAGCAACACTATCAAGATTATTATATGCCTTCTGATACTCTGGCGCTTCCTTTACAACTCGATCGGCATGCCCATAGATAAGACCTTTTTCACTCCAAGGTCCTGTCCCTTTTAAATATTCTTCCGCAGCTAGTCTTCGTCTCATCGCTACACTATTTCTTATCCTTGTACCAAGGTACTGACTGGCAGCATAAAGTCCTGAATAAGCTTTTATAGGGGTTAATATCGCTCTTTCAAGTACTGCCGTAGGCCCAGAAATTATTCTATCTAAACCTAGTCGGTCAATTTTTTTCTTCATATCTGCATCTCCTGCAATACCAAGGCCGAGGCCTTTTTCAGCAGAGTTGTCTAGCCACTTTTCTAAGCCTTCAAAAACCTTATCAGTTCTTGATTGTGGCTCTTTTTTTTCTTCTTTTTTTGGTTCTTCTG
This sequence comes from Candidatus Dojkabacteria bacterium, assembly GCA_030834985.1. Classification (GTDB taxonomy): domain Bacteria; phylum Patescibacteriota; class Dojkabacteria; order J137; family J137; genus Brojett037. The sequence goes on along the minus strand of JAUQWV010000006.1, from coordinate 43,656 downwards.
CCATATAAGTAATTTTATATCATTTTACATATTAATTATACCATACCCAAGTATATATTGAGTATATAGACAATTGGCCCTTTTAGGTATATACTGTATATGTAACTTAACAACTGAATCTATGGGGAGAAGAACAAAATGTTCAACCTATTCGAGTTGCTTAACTCGATCTGGGCGCAAATTGGCCTAGGCTTTATCGTTAATCCCGCTCTAGTTATCATCATCGTTATCATGCTGCTCGTTAATCTCCAATCGCGTAAGCAGGCGTTTTTACGTAGCGTCGCGGAGGGAATTAATAAGCAACGGGCTGCATTGCCGGCAACGGCAGGTGCAGTGCAATGGATGAAGTGGTACAGAAAAACATGGAGAGGATTCTGGAAAACACTCTTCACTATAAGCGTATATACCTTCACTACAATCTACATACTGTGGTTGTGGGGTATCGTTTTTAGTGGAATGCCAGAGTTCACAGAAAATCCGTTCGTATCCATGCACTTAGCAGTGCAGGCTATCGGACAAGGGATGGTCAACAAACCCTGGCTAGTGATGATCATTGTATTCGTTTTCTGGGCAGATCGTGCCGGTAGTGCCGTAGGTAAAGAAAATGGCCTTCACAAAGGTCTGTTCCTTCAAACTGCAGGTGGGTTACCGCCTGCTGGAACATGGGGCGCGACATGGTTAGCTCGGACTTTCGATCGGCGTTTGCGTCGATTTGTAAACGTCCTCGTCTTCTTCTTAGCCACAGTTTACATCTTGTGGCTTTGGGGAGTAACTCTCTAGATTCACTCAGTACTTCGGTCTGAGCAGTTAGGTTAAACGGGCAGCTTAAAAAGCTGCCCGTTTGCATTCCTATTGCAAGTTAAAGTTAATCTTTAGGTACAGGTTCAAAATATTCTCCATTATCAGTATTAGGCGTAGCAGATAGGTTGGTGGTAGTGTCGGTATTACTGTTTTCTTCTTGTGCTTGTGTAGAAGCACCGTATAATTCTGGGTACATTTTCTTAAGTTCTTCTTCTGTATTATTTTCTGCCACCTGAGGTTCAACAGCTTGATCTGTTGCTGGTGACTCAACGTAAGTTTGATCTGGTTCAGTAGAAGTTGTTGCTCCCCCACTATATGCTATTTGAATATTCTGACTTAAATTTTGAGGTGTTGACAGTAGCACTGGTTGTGATGGCCCTTCAGAAGGTATTTGAGTTTCAGGTATTCTAGGTTTCACAGCTTCTTGCTGTAGTTTAGGTTTAACCGGTTGTGGCTGCACTCCAAAATTATAATTCTGCATAAACGACGAGAAATCTGCTGATGGAGTAACTGGCTGCGGTTGCGTAACTGGTTGTTGTACAACAGGTTGCGGTGCAGGCGGTAAGTTTACTTGAGCTGCAACTGGCTGAATAGGTACGGGTGGTACAGGCAGCGGCGGTAAATTTGTTGTAGCAGTAGTGGTTGTTTTAGTAGATTGAACTTTTCTTCTTTTAGATGCGCCCAATATCAACCACGGAACAATGATTAATACTAAAATCAAAAGTACTACTCCTATAATGATTCCTATTGTTCCCAAATTTGTATCAGAGCCTTGTGTAGATGGTACTTCTGGTACGGATGGCGCTCTTACAAAAAAGATACTTTCGTAGTTTCCGGTATTTCCAGATTCGTCTGATACTTCAATAGTAATACTATACTCTCCTTCTTGTAACTTGGTTGTTAAGTTACATACAAAGTTATTTACAGTTACATTACATTGATTGGTAATATCTTGTCCATTTAATTGAATTGCAAAAGATGATTCATCTATTTCTTCATCTACACTTGCTGCAAAGTCGCCAGTAATAGAAGTAGGACTTTCAGTTAATTCATTTGTGTTCTCTGGTCTAACGTTGATGATAAGCGGATTTTTCGCGATGTCAGGTTCAGGTGTGTTCTTGATAAAGAATGCTTTAGATGTTCTTGCCACAACTTCATCTTTGTTATCTTTTACTTTAATTTGTAAAAAGTATTTACCGTCTTCGATTGCGGAGACGTCCCACGAGTATCGCGAAAAATCCGCTTCAGTTCTTGTAATAATTTCAGTCCATGTTTCTAAATCTTTAGAATAGCTTAAGGTAACTTCTTTAACACCTTCTGGATCGTATATACTCCATTCAATAAAATTTTGGAGACCTGTAAATTCATCGTTCTCTTTAGGTGTATTAAATGAAATTTGTGACGGTGAATTTGTAGGTGCTTCAGGTGTAGTATCGGGCTCATCCGGTGTTTCGCCTGGAGTGCTTGGCGTCGTTGGATTAGGACTTCTTCCTCTTTCTATTCTTAAAGTGAATTCCTGACTTGTTGTACCGCTAATCTGATCTTCTACCCCTACAACTACCCTATATTCTGCAATGTTTACACCTGCAGATAGTCTATTTACATTTGGTTTTGTTCTAACCAAACCTGTTGAAGAATTAATTTCTAAAAATTCAGGCGCATAAAGCAAGTAATATTTTAATGTGTCGTTATCTGGATCGGTTGCATTCAACTGGTATTCCCAATTCTCGTTTTCATTAATTGTAAGGATTGTAGGAACAGATGTTATGCTAGGTAATTTATTTACATTTACAATGCTTATACCTCGAGCATTACAAACTGAATAATATGAACTTCCGTTTTTGAATGCAAAGCAGGCTTGCAAACAGTAACTACCATCTTGTAAATTTGGATTAGTTAATGTTTGGCCTGAACTCCATGTTACTTTGTTATTTTGACTAGACGATGATATTGCATTTGAATTTGAGCTGACTCTACCAAAGGATGTTGTTCTACAGGTTGCACCATCAAATAATTGAATGTAGTAAGGAATTGAAGTTTGATCTTCGTCAAAGGATTGCCACTCAATAGTTACATTTCCACTAACTTTTTCGTTGGGTTTAGGACTGACAATATTTAAAATATCATCAGGATCTGCAGCTGTAGCAGCCGAAAGCGGCTGAAAAGGCAAAACTAAGAAAGTTATTAGTGCAAGACTTAAGATCCTTTTCATTAAATCTGACCTTTATTTGTTATTATTGTTTGAACTGCTGTTTGCAGTTGAGTTACTTGACCTTGATTTACGTTACCACCTCCCTGAAATATTTTTGTAAATTCTTCTCTAACCTTTGTTCCATTAACCATGTACCAACTTTGTGCATATGGTAATGATTCATTAAATATTCCTAAGTCAGGATCTGTTTGTAAGATTTGAGCCATGTCTCTTCTTGGATACAAGATACCAAAAGACTCTGTTTGTGCAGCAATGTTATCACTTAGTTTTCTTAATTGTTCTGGCTGAGTTAACCATTGTAAAAAGTTCCAAGCATAAGTTCCATTTCCTCGTGCATCCGATACCATTGCACCCCAATAATCTGCAAAGTTAATTATCGGCTGACTTTGACCAGTGATTTGAGGAAGCTGTGATACTCCAATATTTAAATTAATATTGTAGGCTTGATTGTATTTTAGAATGTCTCTGTATCTGTAGCTTGTTGAAACTATCATTGCTACTTTACTTTCTAAGAATGCAGCTGAATCGTTCTTTAGTGTACTATTCCAAGTTGAACTACTATCGTTCTGGAAACTTTGAAAATATTGCAAAGCAGGTATTGCTTCGTTGAATGTAGCAAATACTGGTTGGTCTTGTGCGTTAAGTATCTCTACTCCATTTTGCAATAATAAGACATTGGCAAGCTCAAACCCAAACGAAACATTATCCATATTTCCAGAAGCAAAGCCTGCTACCTTTATTTGTCCACCTTCGCGTGTTGTTAAGGTTTGAGCTTGCCTCTTAAATTCTACCCAATTAGTAGATGGCTGCTGAATTGAATTAGCATTTAATATGTCTTTGTTATAAAGAACAGCTAATGTATCCATCCATAACGGAACTCCATAAACACTTGTTCCATTTGTAAAATCCTCAACTGCTGCTGGATAAAAAATACTATTAAATGTTTGAAAATCAATATTATTACTTACTTTGGTAAATTTCTCATAATCACCTGTCCAGCTATTATTAACCATAAATATATCTGGAATATTTACACTATCGTTTTCTCTTAATACTCTGTTTATTTCACTCTTATAAATTGCAGATGCATCTTTAAATGCTCCCTGTGGCCATTTATCGGCATATTCAATTTTCACATTCGGATTAAGTGCAGTATATTCGTCCAATAAAGGTTGCATTGCTTCTGCCGAAATGAATGCACCTCTAAACTGTAAAATTACATTTTGTGTAGTAGGTGTTGTAGTGTTAGTAGTACCGGTTCCACCTCTGGATAAAAGTGAAAATACTAAAATTAAAAGTAGAATTAATCCAAAAACTACTAATCCGATAATTAATAATCTTCTATTCTTCGCTAGGGGAGTTGCTGGTGGTGTTTCAACAGTCGTTGTAGTTGTAACTTCCTCGTATGGTTGAGGTTGTTCGTAATAATAAGGTGCCGCCTGTACATTACTTAAATCAGGTGAAGGCATGTTTTGATAATTTTGGTTAGACATAACAAAAGTTTAAACTATTTTTGAATGCAATGAAAGATATTAAATGATAATCTATAATAAGTATTAGACTTAAGAATGTAGATAATATATGGCTACTCTATTTGAAACAGCTTCAAATGCAAGAAAAGCCCTTTTGGCTTTTTTAATTTTTGCAATTCTTGTAATTGCATGGGAATCAGTGTCCCAATTATTTAATAGACCGTCTACCGGTAGTAGCCCACAGTTCAGTTATTATAAAGATCCTGACTTAGCATTGCAGAATGTTCCAAGAGTTACTATCTATGCGATCAAAACTAATCCGGCAGTAACGCCTAATTATTCTATTGATAGATTAAGTAATGCACTTGTTGCTGGTTTTCCAGATACTGCATACGTATACAAGATTGAACAGCCTCGAGAAAGACTAACAACAATTGAAGATGCTGTAAAAACAGCAGCTGTTTTAGGATTTAAAAGCCAATGCATTCCTGTACAAGAATTACCAAACTTCAGTGCAGTTGCAGATAGGTGTACTTACGATGGTGATGAATATACATGGGTAGCATCTGAAGGAACAAAAACATTAAAATTTAATAAAACTACTCAACAATGGGATTTAACTACAGACTGGTTTAATAATATAAACGTAAAGACGCTAGGTACATTGAATACTAATTTAACTTCATATATCAATTCTGCTGGTGCTTTAGTTAATCGTCTAGGTTTCTCGAATAATGCTGGGCTTCAGAGTCCTTATGTAGAATATGTACCTGCTGATTTAAATAATGCTGGCGCTTTCTTTAAGCCTGAGCGTGATATCCAGGCCAGATTTGTATTTTTGGAAGTTTACAGAAGGCTTAGATTAGCAGATGTAAAAACTCGTGAAGAATTGGGGCGGATTACAACAGATACAAATGTTTTAAATGCTATTCCTGCAGCAGTTGAAGGTATTGTTTATAAAAGCGATCCCAGGAATGGCTCACTACGTGTAATCATAGGCAACAATTTGTCGGACTATCCTCGTGATGTATTTAGCCTTCAATTTACGGATTATGAATATGCTACAAGAGGTGTTACAAAAGGTGTTTACCCTATTATTGATTTACGGGAAGCTTGGAATAAAGCTCAATCTGGTAATGGCTTTTTAGTTAACCTTTTGCCGGAAAACGGGAATCCTTTAGAAACCTACGAGAACTTATCAGTAAGAAGCTTCATTGCAGATGCAACAAGAACTACTTTGGGATTTTACGAGCCAGATAACTGGAATGGTTTTGTAATGCCAATCTTTATTTTTAAAGGGAGAGCTGTTTTAGAAGATGGAAGACAGGCAAGCTTTACAATATTTGTAGATGCACTAAAAAGATTAGAATAGTATTTATATGATGAAACATTTCAAAATTAAATTAATATTTATACTCACATCTTTAGCTGTAATAATTGCAGGTGCAAGCGCAAATTTACCATCTAATGTTAAAGCTCAGTTGGCAGGATATGGCGGTGCATGTGCAAGTAATTATAGCGATTGCGAAACTGCTGCCGGTTCTGGATTTGGAAACTTTTTAGAGGATTTAGAATCAGGTACTATTCCTTTTCACGGAGTTAGTGCCACAGGAGCCTTAGGTGCTAATTGGTCTTTCCCTCTTCAAGGAGTTACTTCTAGATTTGTTAATTCGTGGTCAGAAGAAAGATCTGTTGGCTTATGCTATAGAAAATCTGATGGTACAAACGGTATAAATGGAATTATTGCAAGGCTTGAACATAAAGGTTGGGATCAATCGTATGATTTAGAATCCTTAGGGCTTTCTGGAAATAGTGGGACGAATGTAGCGGTGTGGGCAAGAGCGTGTATGTTTGATTATCACCCATCACAGTCAACAGATAGATCTTGGTCTATTTGGGGTTGTTGTCCGATTGGGTATTCATACCGTGCAGCTAAAGATCAAGTATCTCCATGGGCTGCTATAAACGATGGACAAGGTGCAGGAGCTATGTCAGGTTGTTGTTTAAATCCTGCAAGTGGTAGTAATTCTAATTATTGGGAACCTAGAAATGCCGCAGGAAGTAGATGTGTTGATGGTAATGGTAATTCAATTTGGGGAAGGTCAACGGCTACAAATCCTAGAACTGGTCAGACTGTCCCTACTGAAATTGCAAGTAGTAATGTAGAAGGAGATCCCGGAAATATGATAAGAGGAGCTGGCTTAGGAACTTATTTAACAGATACTTATGATTTTGCATTTGCAGAATTTGTTGCAGCAACTGGAGCTCCTAAAGTGTGTGGCAACACAGGAGACTTTGATTGTGCGTTAGTTGAAGGTTCAACAATTGCAAGTGGTGGAAATGAGTTTGATATATTGCAAGGTGATGCTTTGCGAGATCCTGCGAATGAAACAAAATCATGTAGGAGATGTTATGTAGATGGGGAAGCAATGTTGATAGAAGATGCAGGACCTATGAATGGTAATAAAAGACAGGTAGTATTCTGTCAGGCAGCAGCACCTTATTATCGAAAAGAGGAACTACTTGGCACTAGTGATATCACCCAAGGATATCTTCTGGAAGAAGGTGAGAATGCGGAACTCTACCGTCAATGTTTTGAAACAGGAGGTATTTATACAGCAATAGGTTGTATTGACCCTACTCCTACAGGCATTATTACTGGATTAATTAGGATTGCCTTAGGCGTAATGGGTGGTGTTGCTCTACTCCAAATGATATATGTAGGACTGCTTTATCAAATGGGAAATACTGAGAAGATAAAAGGTGCTCGCGATCAGCTAATTGCTACTTTAACAGGAATAGCATTACTGGTATTTAGCGTATTAATATTAAGAATATTAGGTGTAAATATTTTAGATATCTTGCCAGAAGGTTCAGTTTAATTATTTGAGTAAAGTCATTAATATATTATTCATACTCTAATGATTAGAAAATCCAAATTTATAATCGCGATAATTCCGATCTTATTCTTTTTTGTTCCTTTGCAAAATGTTTTTTTAGATACACTATGTGCTGAAGAACGCGTGGACTTTAGACCAGGAATTAACTGTGTAGTTAATTTCGCTTCTTGCCCTACTGGTAGTACTAATTTACTGCAAATGAGTAATAGTTCTAGAGGAAGGTATTCTAATCGATTGAATGGAGATAAGTTATCACGATCAATAATTGCTAGATACGGAGGTGATATTAACAATCCTTCAGCTGATAGCAGGTCTATTTGTATTAGAGAAAACTATAATAATTTTGTATTGCGATGGATGACTGAATCAGAAGCAAGTGGTTCTGCGAATGAAAATTTGCCGTCAGTTGAAAGCTTAGGAAGCTATAGAGCTATCCCTAGAGTATGCCCTGCAGGCTGGACTGCTCAGGAAGGGCGTAACACAATTTACGGTGCTGATAATATATTTGCTGATTCAACTATTAAACTACAAGGTTGTTGTCCGGTTGGCTTTCAATTTGTAAATATATCAAGCAACTTAGGTCAATTTATGACTGGAGGACAAGGATTGCAGGCTGGTGTCTGCTGCCGAGGAAGCGGATTTGATGAATGGGATTCTGATTTTGATGACGGTGGATGTAAGAAAGGGGGCGATGTAATAATTCCAAATAATTCAGGACAGCATAATGGTACTTATGGTACCTTTGAACAAGCATTATCTGCTATGGCTCAGAACGCTAATATAATTATAGGAGTTAGAGACACAGGCTCTGGCTGGAGTACTAAAGTTAATAATCCGTCAGAAGAAGGGTTACCCAAACCTCAGTTCGGTTTAGGTTTAGGCCCAGATTATCCAGGTTTGGCTGTTGCACAAAATACCGGTACCGGTGCAGCAGGGGGATCTTCCAAGATATGCCCTCAAAATACTGCATGTGCTATTACTGATCCAGAAAATAAAGATTCTATAATAAGTCCTGCATTATATAGTAGCTCAACAGGTTTAAATTGTGATAGATGTTTTTCAAATGGTGACCCTATAGCGGTAATTACTGATAGTGAAAATTCTGCCAATAATAAGGTCCGTTTTTGTGATGCATCCTCACCTACTTTATATAGAGAAGAAACTTTAATCGGGACTGATGATATTACCCAAGGATATCTTTTAGAAGAAGGTGATAATGCAGATCTTTATAGACAATGTTTTGAAACAGGAGGAATTTACACTGCTATTGGGTGTATTGACCCTACTCCTACAGGCATTATTACCGGACTAATTAGGATCGCTTTAGGTGTAATGGGTGGTGTTGCCCTACTCCAAATGATATATGTAGGATTACTTTATCAAATGGGTAATACTGAAAAGATAAAGGAAGCCCGCACTCAGCTGATTGCTACTTTAACAGGTATAGCTGTTTTGGTATTTAGCGTGCTAATATTAAGAATAATCGGCGTAAATGTTCTAGATATTTTGCCGGAAGGATCAGTTTAATTAGGACAACTAAATGAATTTCCAAACTTTTGCACAATTTCTTTCGGAGCTAGAGGGTATTTCTGGCCGAACTGATATGACTATAAAGACTGCAGAATTTTTAAGGTCTTTAAATTCAGAAGATGTTAAGCCGGCAATGTACCTGCTGCAAGGCCGCTTAGCTCCTAAGTATATTCCTTTGGAGTTTAATTTTTCACTTAAGCTTATTATTAAGTCACTAAGTTTGGCAATTGAAGAATCTATTGTTGTGACAAGTTACAAAAAGTTAGGCGATGCCGGCTTAATGGTTGCAGATATTTTAAAAAATTGGGACAAATTTTCTAGGAGTAGGCAAAATATGGACTTAATTACGTATACCTATTCTATTAAAGATTTATCTGTTCACGATGTTTTTGAAAAATTAGAAGAAATTGCTACTGCGTCTGGTGCAGGGTCGCAGGAAAAGAAAATGACAACATTTTTGAATTTAGTTTTATCCTGCGACCCTTTAAGCGCTAAATATATTTCTAGAATAATTGTAGGCGCACTAAGACTGGGTATGTCCGAAAAAACTCTTTTAGATGCAATGTCCTGGGCTATCAAAGGTGATAAATCTTTAAGAGTCCAATTAGATACTGCATTTGGCTATAGAGCTGATATCGGAGAACTAGCAAAAATCCTGGTAGATAGAAAATTTACAGATATTGAGGAAGCATTAACACATATTAAGTTAAAACCAGGAACTCCTGTAGCATCTAAACTTGTAGAGCGTGAAGCTACAAGTGCTGCTGTATGGAAACGGATGCCGAACTGTTTTGTTCAGCCTAAGTTAGATGGTCTACGTGGTCAGATACATTTTGATAAAGCAGCTGGCATTGTAGAGATTTACAGCAGGAATATGGAAAATATGACAGCACAATATCCTGAGATTATAGAAGCAGTAAAAAATCTTGGTGTAGATTCAATAATTTTGGATTCTGAGATTATTGGATATAACGAACAAACAGATCTATACAGTAACTTTCAAGATACAATGAAGCGTAAACGAAAGTATGGAATTGAAGAATTCTCTGTAAGTATTCCTGTTAAAGCAATGTGTTTTGATTGTTTATATTTGAACGGTCAGGATTTAACTTCAAAACCTATTGAAGAACGGTTGGAAGCATTAAAAATGGCAATGTCAGTTAAAACAGTAGGTTTAAAATTTCTAGAAACCAAGCAGATGGAGTCTGAAGAAGAGCTTGAAAGTTATTTTAAAGAAAAAGTTGAATCTGGCTTAGAAGGTATTATCACAAAAGGAACAGGTACTAATTATGAACCTGGAACTAGAAATTTTAAATGGATCAAACTAAAAGCTAATACAAGGTCTGATTTAGTAGATACAATTGATGTTGCAATAATTGGTTATTATATCGGCCGCGGAGATCGTTCAAGATTTGGATTTGGCGCTCTGCTCACGGCCGTATACAACCCTAAAGATGATAAATATTACAGTATCGGAAAAGTCGGTAGCGGATTTACAGAAGAAAACATGGTAACTATGTTTAAAGATTTAAGCGAGATAAAACTTGATGCTATGCCTGAAAACTTTGTTGTTAATAAGTCCTTATATCCTGATGTGTGGGTAAGGCCTACTATTGTAGCTGAGATCGATGCTGATGAAATTACAAGGAGCCCTAATCATACTGCTGCAATAAATATAGAAGCTAATGTTTTAGGTGATGATCCATCAAAAGGACTTTCTATTCGATTTCCTAGAATGAAAAAATGGAAACGTGATAAAGATTATCCTAATACTGTTGAAGAAATCATCAGAATGTACGAGCTTCGAAAAGGCTCATAACTTGTAATAACTTTCTAGTTGTAGAATGCAAATGCCTGAGTATTTTTTAAAGGTTTAAATGCTTCAGTAGCAATTTGATTAGTTAATTTATCTGCTCCAGGCCTAATATATTGATCTAAAACAAAGCCTTTTACATTTGTGGTAAAGATTAAAGTTCCTGACTGCTTTAACAGTCTATTTTGAAGAGTCTTTATTAATTCAGTATGGTCTTTTTGTAAATCAAAGTCTTTTAATCTTTCTAGATTATAGTCTGATAAATCTACTAAAATCATATCCCATTTAGTTCTAGATTCTTTAGCCATTTCTATAAAATTCCAAAAATTTGTATCCCAAATTTGAGGAAGGTCAATAGAGTTAATTTCAAAGTTTTTTTTGATCTTTTGCACAAATTTAGAATCAGCCTCTACTATTGAAACTGTGTTTAATTCAGAAGCACTAGCGTAAATCGATAAATGGCCAGTATAGCCGAATAAATCAAGAACCTCTTTATTGTTTGAGTATTCTTTAATTAGTTTCCTAAGTTCAGACTTATCTAAAGGTAGGCCGGTGTCTTGTTCGTTCTTTAGATTTACAATAAATTTAAAATCATTTTCTTCTACAGTAATTCTTTCAGGACAATTCCCAAATACAATGCTTTTTTTACCATTAAAAACTTCTTTTGCAATGATATCGGTAAGACTATGCTCTATCTTTAATTTGTTATAAAGCATCTCAATGTCAATTTTATCCGAAAAAACTTCTAAAACACCAAAAGTGTCGTACTTATCTAAAGAAAAAACTAGATTTTCGTTAGAGTCGACTTGTTGGGTAATTCGATATGCATTTGTCATATAAGAACTTTAACATTAATGGTGGTAAAATTGAATATATGGAAAATGTTCGTGATTCTATTAGAAATGTTGTATTACTAGTTACTAGTGTTATTGCATTAGCTCTTGTACTAAGAGTTATTTTTGATATGGCAGAACTACAGCCAACTTCATCGATTATCTCTGTAATACATTCAGTATCTGATTTTCTTATAGCACCTTTTAAAGATATTGTTAGAATAAACAACCCTACTTTTGCAACATTAAATACAGATGCGTTTTTTGCTTTAGGAGTTTACATTGTTGGAGCATCTTTAGTTGGTAAAGTAATTACAGGATTTTTATACGATAACCTACACGATATTGTTCAAAACTTCGTAGATGGTCTTTTTAAGATTGTTGAAGTAATTATTACATTAAGAATTCTATTCGAAATATTTGCTATTTTGCCAGCCTTTAGACAAAGCGCTTTTGTAGATAGTATTTTTAGTTGGAGTGAATGGACGCAAACTTTACTCTTTAAGTTACCTTTAGGGGAAGGTTATATTAATCTTTCTGCAATTGTATGGCTCGCTATAATTATATTATTAGATGTGATTTCTGAAAGATATTTAGAAAAGTTGTTGGGCGGCGCCGTGGTGGTTACGGTTGCAACAACTAAAGTTATTAAGGCGCCGCGTTTTCGATTATTCAGAAGAAGCAGTAGCGATTCAATCAGCGTTAGAATAGATAATCCAAGTTCTGAGGATAAACCAAAAGAAGTATATATTGATGTTCCTCCACCAAAAGCCTAATCTTTGGCGAACTTTTCTTCAATTTCTTTAACCATCTGTTTAGAACGTAGTTTTCTATGGAAAGTTATTCCAAATCTGTGAGCTTCATCTCTTATTCTTTGTACTAAAAACAGACTTTGAGATTTTCTTGGCAAGAATATTCTTTTAAATCTTTTTAATGCTAAATCAGGCCATTCATCTTCGTTAAATTGCCATTGCACTTTAAAAATCTCTTCTTCTCGTTTTGCTAAGCCGATGATTGGAACTAAGGCGGCAAGGCCAAAGTTGCTTAAGATCTTAAATGTAGCAGCAAGCTGGCCCTTGCCGCCATCTATAATTATCAAATCCGGTAAAACTGAAAAACTTTCATCTTTTTCGTCTTCTCTATTCTGGTCTGCCATAAAATGTCTAAACCTTCGACTTAAAACTTCCTGTAGCATTGCAAAATCATTTGGCGTTTTTTTTGTTCTGATTTTAAATCGCCTATACAAATCGGGTCGTAAAACTCCATCCACCATAACGGTCATCGCGCCAACTGCATTTGTGCCTTGAATATTGCTGATATCGTAACATTCAATTTTAAAGTCCTCGTGATTCTTTAATTTATCAGCTGGAAAGCCTAATTCTTCAATCAATTCGTTTATAGCATTCTCTCTCTGCTCTTTTTTAACAGTATCAACAATAATGTCATCAACATCTCTGCCAATTGTTACATTTTGAGTTACATACTTAATATCTCTTATACGGTCACGCAACTCTGCAGCTTCCTCATACTTAAATTCTTTTGAAAGTTTATCCATTTGTTTTTGCAAATCATCAATAATTTCGTTTTTTCGTCCATCTAAGAACTTAATAATATTCCTAAAGTTTTTTGCATATTCATTTTTGCTTATTAAACTTGCGCATGGAGCCTGACACAAACCTATGTGATAGTATAAGCATGGTGTTGGATTATTTGTATCTATCTTTAACGGATTATCAGAAACCTGCACTAATCTGCGATTACAGCTTACATAAGGAAAAACCCGTCTTAGACGCTTTAGAATATTTTTTAAAGGTAAATTATTTGGATAAGGACCGTAATAAATTGCGTTAGTATCATCTTGGTCTCTAGATAATCTTATACGCGGAAAATCACGTACACCTTTTACAACCTTTTCTACTTTAATATAGCTGTAATTCTTATCATCCCTAAGCATTACATTATATTTAGGCGCATATTTCTTTATTAAATTATTCTCTAAAATTAGAGCTTCAAATTCAGAGTCTACTGTAATCAATTGAACATCCATAGCTTGATCAAGCATAATCTGAATTCTAGATTCTAGTTTTGGATAGTTCATAAAATAGCTCTTTACTCTGCTTTTTAAGCTTTTAGCTTTTCCTACGTACAAAACTTCACCTGTTTTATCCATATATAGATAACACCCAGGCTGCATGGGCGCAGATAAGACTTTTTCTTTAAACTTTTTATTCTTGGTTTCTAAATATTTCATTGTTTAGATTATACTCCATTACATTTAGATTGCAGACAAGGCATATACCGGCAAATTGGTTTATAATAAGAATAATTAATAACAAATCTATGGAAGAACTAAAAAATATCACAGCCACTATTTTACTTTCCAGTGCTTTTGCTTTTGCAGTATCGTTCCCAATAATAAAACTCTTGTATAAATTTAATATTACAAGGCGAATGACAGTTGACTTTACAACACTAATTGAAAAAAGAAATTTGAAAGTAGGAGTTCCAATAATGGGTGGATTGATTTTTATACTGACAATCTTATTCTTTAATCTATTCTTGAATCCGTTTAACGAAAATCCTGGTCTACTTTTAGTGTTGTTAGTATTTCTTATCTCTGCTCTACTTGGTGGTTTTGATGATATTTTAAATATTTATGGACGTGATAGAGCTAAACCAAGAACATTAAGTAGAATCTTAACTTTAATTAGAGTTCATAAAAGCACAGGTGCACGAATCTGGATGATTTTAACTTTACCTTGGAGTGCTTACAAGAGCTTCTTTTATATGTTGGGCTCTAATCCAGGTAAAGGAATTCAGGCACATGAAAAGATCTTAGTTCAATCAGTTGCAGGAATTTTATTAGGTGTTGGTCTATACTTTTTCTCATCCCGAGCTATTCCTGGCTTACTATGGATCCCTCTTTTAAACTTAAATGTAGATATTGGTATTTTGATTGTACCTTTTGCATGGCTCACAGTTTTATTAATGTCTAATGCTGTAAATCTTGCAGATGGAATGGATGGGTTGGCCGCAAATCAACTTCTTTACTCATTTATCGGTTTTTTATTTATTGCTTTATTTAAAGATGACGTAAAAATTGTGTTTTTAATTGCAACTGTTATTGGTGCATTAATTACATACTTATACTTTAATATCCCACCAGCACGTTTTCAGATGGGCGATGTAGGCTCATTAGCTATGGGTAGCTTACTTGCGGCTATAGCATTTATTTTAGGCGAACCGTTAATGCTTTTGATAATCTGTTTACCATTTGCTTTAGTACTATTATCTACAGTTATTCAAGGCGTTGGACGTAGAATTCTAGGACGCAGAGTTTTTGCAATGGCGCCTATTCATTATCATTTTCAGATTGCATACGGCTGGAGTGAAGAAAAGGTAGTTATGAGGTTTACCCTCTTTAGTATTCTTTGTACTGTAATTGGCTTATTAATTTATACACTTAGATAATTATGAAACAACTTTCTGCAACAGAAATATTTAAAGGATTATCGATGTTTTTATTGCTGTTACTTGGTTTATGGTTCGCATATCAAATCAAAGGTGTGATTATTTCAATCTTTATTGCTTTTATTTTAAATGCAGCAATTAGGCCGTTAATAAACTATTTAGAAAAAATAGGTATTAATCGGACACTGGCAATTTTATTGACTTACTTAGTTGGATTTGTAATTACAGCTATTATTATATTTGCAGTAGTAAATATCTCTGTTAATCAAGCAAAACTTTTCTTTTCTAACATTGATAGTAAGCTATTAGCCGCAGAAAACTTTGTAGATTCCTATGTACCATTTTTAAGAGATTTTATTGATTTTGATGTGATTAAATCGAGTATAGAATCTCAAAGCCTTGATTTTTCTACTATCACATCAAGCGGTTTTTACACTTTTATCTTAGATGGAATAAATCTAGTTAGTGTACAAGGTATAAGTATTGTAGGTGGAATCATTGGAGGTTTACTTTCGGTTTTTGTAATAATTATGGTTTCTGTTTATATGCTTTTAAATAGAAAAAGTGCTTACGAAGGTGTTATAGAATTGTTGCCTCAAAAATATGAAAAAAGATTACTACCAGTACTAAGAAAAATGGAGGCAAGCTTAGGTTCCTGGTTAATGGGACAAGGTATTCTGATGCTGATTATAGGGGTAGCAACTTACTTTATTATGATTTTGCCTTTAATATTTGATTCTAGTTATCCGGTTGCACAATATGCCTTAATTGTTGCAGTGCTGGCCGGAATATTAGAAGCTGTTCCCAATTTAGGGCCAGCACTAACAATGATTGTAACAATCCTTATAGCTTTAATAAGCGGAGCTGGCATAGGTATTGTAATTTATGTAGCAGTAGCATTTTTACTTTTACAGCAGCTTGAAGGTGTAGTTTTGGTACCAGCTGTGATGAAGCGAGCAATCGATTTAAACCCTATTATAAGTATTGCAGCTGTCTTAGCGGGTTTTCAACTTGGTGGCCCAATTGCCGCGCTAATAGCAATTCCGATTGCTGCTATTGCACAGATTGCATTACTAGAAATCAGTGGTGAAGTAAAGAAGAAAGATAAATAGAAAAGCTGGTTAATTCTCTCCTAAGTACTTAAATCTAGGGACTGTTTTTCCTTCAAATTCTATATCCTCTAAAAACATTTCTAAAGGTCTTACCCAGATTTTAGATAATTCGTTGTCGTATAAGGTTATGTATACAACTAACTCTTCTAGTGTCTCACTATGTTTAGCAATTCCAATAACTAGATATTTGTTGCCTTTATAATGCTGGTAAATACCTAACTTAAGTTCTTTCATAGCAATGAGTTTAATAATTTAATTGTATATAAGAGGCGGGCCTTTCAGACCCGCCCTATAGAATCATCTTGTATCTTAACTGCATCCTGTTGTTGTTCCGCAATCAATACATACATTGCAACTGCCATTCTTTTTCATATTCATGCTGCCGCAGGTTGAACACATATCGCCTGTGAAGCCTAATGCTTTAGCCTTTTTTATCTTCTCTACCATACCATCATCACCTTCAAGATTATCTTGAATGGTAACCTTGGTAGCCTGTTCTAGCTTCATTTGTACTGGTTCTACGGCACTTTCAGTTAAAGGTACTTGTACACTTGCTGATGGGGCAGCAACTTCATCCAAATTCTCTTGATGTTCTTTTTGCAAATCAATATATTTTGTTGATCTTAATTCAGTATGTCCGTGTCCGTTCACAATTGGAATTAAAATCCTAAAGTTGCTGCCCTCTTTATAAGATTTTTCAACCAATTCTTCATTATGATAAAGCTTTGCTGTTTCTGCATCTAAGAACTTTAGTGCTAACCATCTACCAATATAATCAACAATGGATTTTGCCATAGGGATTTCTCTATTCCCGGTCATTCCGCTTGGTTCAAATCTTACATTTGTTAGTTTAGATATTAATGCTTCTAAAGGAACTCCATACTGTAAGTTCATAGATAACGATACTGCGAATGCATCCATTATTCCTGATAAAAAGCTTCCCGCTGTACTCATAATTATGAATACCTCACCTGGCTGTCCATCGTCAAATAAACCTACCGTCAAGTATCCTTCATGACCTGCAACAGCAAATTTATGTGTAATGCTATGTCTTTCATCAGGTAATTTTCTTCGTTTTGGCTTTTGAACTTCTTGAATTATCACCTGCTGTACTTGCTTTTGAGTTAATGTATCTGTAGGTACTTGATCATCCTCTTCTGATAGATTGAATAACTCGGCATATGCTCCTTCATTAGCAGAAGAGTTTAATGGCTGACTTAATTTAGAACTATCTCTGTATAATGCATTAGCTTTTAACATCAGCTTCCATCCCTGAACATAAGCTTCTTCAATATCTTGCAAAGTAGCCTCCTCAGGTAAATTTACAGTTTTACTGATTGCTCCACTTAAAAAAGGTTGAGCTGCAGCCATCTGTTTTAAATGTCCCATTGTCCCAATATATCTTTTTCCTTTTTTACCGCATTTGTTTGCACAGTCAAATATTGCGTAGTGCTCCTCTCTTAAATATGGTGCTCCTTCAATTGTCATTGTTCCACAAACGTATTCCTCTGCCATTTCGATTTGTTCATCAGTGAAACCTAAGTGTTTAAGTGTATTAAAATTTGGGTCGTTGATTTGCTCATCAGTTAACTTTAGTATGTTCTTGCAGAAGTCATTACCTAATGTGTATGGTGCAAATGCATATGATAAGGCGTATAGATTTTCCATTCTAGATTCTATTGCCATTAATTCAGCTTCAGTGAAACCTTTTGTCTTTAGAGTTTCATAGTTTATATAAGGTGCATTCCCAATAGTTGCATGTCCTATAATATATTTTTCAATCTCATCTATTTGCATTTCTGAGTATCCTAGAGATTTTAGAGCAGGTCTTACTGATTGATTTACAATCTTAAAGTATCCTCCACCCACCAGCTTTTTATATTTAACTAAAGCAAAATCAGGTTCAATTCCAGTAGTGTCACAGTCCATTACAAGTCCTATTGTTCCAGTTGGAGCAATAACTGTAACTTGTGCATTTCTATATCCATATCTTTCACCTAACTGTAAAGCATAATCCCATGACTCTTTAGCAGCATTTGCTAAGTTTGAATCAATTAAAGTATCATCAATCCCCATTGGTTTGATAGTTAATCCTTCATATTCATTTGAATTTACATTGTAGGCTGCTCGTCTATGATTTCTTATAACTCTGAGCATATTTTCTTTGTTTGCTTCATATCGGTCAAAACTGCCGATTACTTTTGCCATTTCTGCAGAGGTTGCATAAGCTTCTCCTCCTAATATTGCAGTAACTGCACCAGTAATTGCATAACCCTTTTCACTCTCGTAAGGGATACCTTGCTGCATTAATAATGAACCAAGATTTGCATATCCTAATCCTAAAGTTCTATATATATATGTTTTCTCAGCAACAGCCTTTGTAGGTAAGTGAGCTGATAAGACAGATATCTCAAGTACAATTGTCATTAATCTTGTAGCATGACGATAGGCTTCTACATCGAATTCTCCTTTTTCGTGATTATAAAATTTCACTAGATTTAGTGAAGCTAGATTACATGCTGTATCATCTAAGAACATATATTCCGAGCAAGGATTGCTTGCGTTAATTCGACCATCTAATGGTGTAGTATGCCATTCGTTTATTGTTGTATCATACTGGACGCCAGGGTCAGCACTTTGCCATGCAGCATTTAAAACATCGTTCCAGAGTTTTCTTGCGCTTACTGTTTTAGAAACTGAACCATCTACTCTATTAATTAAATCCCAGCTTTTATCTTTTTCTACAGCTTCAAAAAATTCATTAGGAACTCTTACAGAATTGTTGGAATTTTGTCCTCCTACTGTAGAATACGCTTCAGATCTAAAATCAGTATCGTATTTATGGATAGTGAATTCTTCACTTGATACTCCATTCTCAACAAGCATTAAGGCTCTTTTGATGTAATTTAAAGGAACATAATCTTTATTAGCTTCGGAAATTAATTGTTTTAATTCAGGGTTGTCTTTCGGATTAATACCTTTAATCTCAGCAGACTTCATTATTTTCTTTATATGTTCATAATTTACATGAGATCCTGCAACTAAAGCTGCTACTTTCTGCTCTTCTTCAACTTTCCAGTTGATAAAATCTTCAACTTCAGGGTGATCCATATTCAAGCAAACCATTTTTGCTGCTCTTCTTGTTGTTCCTCCTGATTTTATAGCTCCTGCTCCAGCATCGAATATTTTTAAAAAGCTCATTAAGCCAGAAGATTTCCCCCCTCCTGATAAACTTTCTCCACTGCCTCGAATTGGTGAAAAGTTAATTCCGCTGCCAGATCCATATTTAAATATTCTAGCCTCGGCTTTTACCATATCAAAGATCCCGCCTTCATTTACTAGGTCATCTTTAATTGAAAGAATAAAACATGCATGAGGCTGCCCTCTAGTATACGCATCTTCTGATTGTTTAGATTCTTTTGTTTCTGGGTCAACATACCAATGCCCTTGTGCATGTCCTGTAATATTGTAAGCGTAGTTTAAACCAGTGTTAAACCATTGAGGGCTGTTTGGTGCAGCCATTTGTGTCATTAGCATATAAGCTAGTTCATCTTCAAAAGCTTGTGCATCTTCTTTACTGTCAAAGTATCCATATTGTTCACCCCACCATCTCCAAGCTCCTGCCATTCTATTTATAGTTTGTTTTGCAGAAGTTTCACTACCTAATATTGGATCGCCATTTTTATCTTTTTTTATCTCTCCTTTTTTATTCAACTGAGGAACACCTTTTTTTCTGAAATATTTTTGAGCAAGAATATCAGTAGCAATTTGACTCCAAAAGACTGGAACTTCAATATCTTTCATTTCAAATACAACTGAGCCATCTGGATTTGTGATCTTGGAGATTCTCTTATCAAATTGAATGCCGTTATATCGGTCAACACCTTTTTGAGTGAACATTCTTTTGATCTTTAAACCTTTCTTTCCAACATTTGTTTTTTCTCTTTCACTAAGAAGTTGTGGGGTAACTTTGGCCTCCTGCATTTTCATTTTATTAAAAATAAAAACTAATTAAATTTAGGGGGCACAAACACAGGTCTAAAATCAGAACTTAATAAAGCTTAAGTTTGAAGGCTCTTTAGTTAAAAGTGCAGTGCCTTTAGTCTACTTGTCTTGTCCGAATAAGCAGACTAAAAGTACTGTTTCAAGATAGTCTTGATAACTCTCTTTGCACGTCCTCAAGGCTTTTAAACTCCTTATATACTGCTGCAAAAAGTAATGCGCTTAACTTATCTATCTTTGTTAGTTTCTTTAGCACCATTTCTCCAATATCTACACTTCTGATGATCTGCTTATCGCTCATCATCAATCTTTGTTCAATATCAGCAATCATGTCGTCAACGATCTCCTCTGGAATGTTCCGCTTACTGGTTGCTTTTAAAATACCTCTTTTTAATTTTTCTCTGTCAAATTCCTGTACTCTCCCGTCTCTTTTTAATACATTTAAAATTACATTCTCAACTCTTTCATAAGTTGTAAACCTCTTTTTACATTTTTCACATTCTCGTCGGCGTCTTGTAGCATTATTTCCACTTTCTCTCTTATCAATGACTCTGGTACAATCTGACTTACAATAAGGACAAATCATTTTCTTCTTAAACACAATTAATTGTATGTAAGTACCAGGCTACCCCCAAACAGTTGTGGTGTCAACAGGCAAGATGTTACACGCAAGACCTTAGGAGCTATATGGTTTTCACACAAACTTTTGACAGATTTCTTATGTTATAGGGTAAAAATTTTAGAAGAAAATTTTTACAATTTAGATAGGAATCTATGTGTTGAAAAAAGGATTTTATTTAAAGATATGATATCCTATAATACTTTGACCTCTACATCTTGTATATTTAATTCTTTTAAATTTCCCTTTAAGGTATCTACAATCTTAAAGACTAATTTTTTGGAGGGAAGGTTTTCTGACGGTAAATATTTTATGGGGTGCCCCCACCCTTCATCTTTAAATATAAAGTTTTCAAATACCCTATCTGACGAATACCTAGGTTGTAAGTGAATATGAAGATTTTTTACAACATTTCCGGCTTGAGTGTAATTAAACCAATCAGCATTAAATGTTCTCTTTAATAAGTTTTCAGCAATTGTAGCAATCTGTTTAAATTTTACAATCTCAGTATCTGATAACGCAGTGATGCTGCCTTCAATCTTTACAGGAGGGAATATAATTAACCACCCTAGAACATGTTGATCACCAGCAAGTGATAATATCCATCCGTCTAATTTAGCAATATGTAGTTTATACCATTCTTTTTTATCTACTATCCCCATAATCACAATAGCTCTAAGATACTACTTTCATCTAAATCATTCTCTGACTTTCCCTGATCCTTCATTATATTTATTAACTCCGCTTTATCCATCCAAAGTAGTTCGCTATCTGAGTCTCTATCTTCTGAATCTCTCTGAGTCTGCTCAATAATTTCAGTTAGAATATATAGTGTAGTTTTATTAACTTGATTACCAAGATTATCCGGAAAAGTAGATTGTCTGGAGCCCAAATATCTAATAGGTTTAACTTTATAACCTGTTTCTGCTTCTACTCTACTTAACGTATCTTCTAATGTTGAATTACTCTTATGAGTCTTTTTAGGAAGAAAATATTTATCTCCAATTCTTGCAAGTTTATGGACAAGGATTTTACCTTCAGAATTTAAAATGACGGCGCCGACTGAAAGGTGATATCTATTATTTTCTGTCCAAGCAAAAAGATTATCCATAATTTCGATTTAAGATTTAAATCTATACTATATTATACTATTCATTGTAATATAGATTAAATAAATAGTTAGTTTATGGATAATCCTGAAGGTCAGAAAAAATGGTTTCATGCAGTCGGCGCCTGCGGCAAAGCAACAGCAAACATTGCAAAAATGTTTAAAGAGATGGGATGGTTTGTAACAGGAACCGATACTCAATTTGTTCCACCTGCAAGTACAATTTTGCAAGATGCCGGCATAGCCTTTGAGCTGGGGTATCATTATTCTCACTTAACTAAAGAGTTTTGGGAAACTAAGCTAGGTAAAACTCTAAATATTCCAGATAAACCAGATCTAGGCTTAATCGTAGAAACAGCAACTTCTCATAACAAGGAGCTTTTATATGCAAAAAAGCATAATATAGATATTCGCCCATTTGCACAAATCTTAAAAGACTACCTAGTAAAACCAGAAAGTATTGTTGTTACTGGAACTGCTGGTAAAACAACAACAACAGCCATAATTACATTTTTGTTAAGAGAGTTAGGTTTAAATCCAAGCTATATGATTGGAGCTGATGTAATAGATTTTAAAGACTCTTTGCAAAATACAAATTCAATTTATTCTGTTTTAGAAGGTGATGAATATTATTCTAAAGAGTTATCACCTGGGGCAAAGTTTTTACAGTTTAAACCTAAATATGGGATTATCACCAAAATAAGCTGGGAGCATGTTGATGTTTATCCTGCAGAAGAAGAATACGTTAATGAATTTAAAAAATTTGTAGAAATTATTCCAAGTGATGGTTTATTAATTGCAAAATCCGGAGATAAAAATATTGATCAAGTAATTATGAACGCTAAGTGCAAGGTTGTTAGGTACGGTGTAGATGTAAAATTACTGTCACTAAATCAATCATTAGATTATGCTATAGGATACGGTAGTGCTCAAGAAGAATATGTTATTTTTAAAGGTGGCAATGAGATTATAAAAGGAACAACATCTTTGTTAGGCAGTTATAATCTTGAAAACATTCTTGCAGCTTTTATTGTATTTACTGAAGTTCTAAAGAATTCTGATTTAAATAAATTTGTTGAAATTACCAGTAGATTTAGAGGACCAAGAAAGCGATTAGAACATCTATTAAAAACTGATAGTTTAATTGTTATTGATGACTTTGGTGTTGCACCGGAACGTGCAGCTAACTCTTTAAGAACACTAAAGACTTACTATCCAGACTATAGAATAACAGCAGTATTCGAGCCAAATTCTGGAAGCAGACCAACAAACCCAGAAATCTTCAAAAATATTTATAAAGATTCATTTAAAGATGCATATAATGTGCTTGTTCCAACTTTAAGTGATAGTCCAGGCTTAATTACAACAGAAGATTTTGTTAAGAACTTAAAAGAGTTGGGATTCAATGTCGGACATATTCCTAATGATAATCTACAATCAGAATTGATGAAGTATACAGATGATAGTAAAACATTAATTATATTTTTTAGTGCGTACAGATTAACTCAAATTGCACATGATTTTGTTTCTGAAGCGTCAAATTTACCATGGAATCAGCAAAAACAATCTTATTAAATCACACGTTAACTACAGAAGCTTCTAAAGGTAAGAAGAAAGCGAAGATTGAATTTCAGGCTTATGCATACAGGTTAGCCCACGATTTGAATGATTTAAACCACTTAAGGATATATATGAAGCTTGCAAAAAATGTTGAGCGTCCTCTTTTAGAGCAGGCTTATAGTTTTGTTGCAGATTCAAGAACTTCAGAAAAAGGAAAGTTATTTTTATGGAAATTAAAAAAGATACGAGAAGAAATAAATCGTGAGCGGAATAAAAATAACTTTTCTTATGACTACGTTGTAAAAAAGCAAAGTGAGTTTAAGAATGTTTTTGCTAAAGAAATAATAGCTAAGCAAGATTCCGAAATTACTTCTGAGATATTAGATGTACTTAAGCCTTATTTAGAAATCCCAAATAAAAGAATATTAGTAATAGGAAATACCTCAAAGAAAGTATTAAAGATTTTAGAAAAGGCGAAACCCAAAGCAAATGTTATTGATATCTCAAAAAACGTTAATAGGCTTAATAATTCAGAAAAAGTAAAAATAATATGTAAAGACTTTTTAAAAAATTCTTATAAAGATGACTACTTTGATATTGTTTTATTTAACAATAGTTGGAACCAAATCCCAACTGAAACAGAAATAAAATTCTTAAAAGAAGTCAGAAAAAAGTCTAAGAAAAATACACTTTATTTATTATTGTGCAAGAAGTTTTCTACTAATAGTGAAGCTTGGCAGGAGTTTGAATCACAAAAGCAAATTTATTGTTGTTATGTAAAGAAGTTTACACAGAAAAGTTTAATGGAACAGTTCAGTAAATTCAGTTTGAAAGTAGAGAAAGAGCATAAATTAGATGACTATTATTTATTATCTTTCCTAATATGGAAGTAAAAATTGAAGAATCCTGGAGAGCTGCTCTGCAAGAGGAGTTCCAAAAGCCATATTTTCAGAAATTAATTACTTTCGTTAAAGAGGAGTATAAAAACGGTACAGTGTATCCGCCCGGACCATATATTTTTAGAGCCTTTAATGAATGTCCGTTCGATAAACTAAAAGTAGTCATATTAGGTCAAGATCCTTACCATACGCCAGGAGTTGCCAATGGGCTTGCATTTTCTGCTAATCCAAATCAGCGGATTCCTCCATCTTTAATAAATATTTATAAAGAGATGTACAACGATTTAGGCAACCCTATGCCAACTCATCCTGATTTAAGTGACTGGGCAAAGCAGGGAGTTTTATTATTAAACGCAACTTTAACTGTACGTAAAGGTGAGGCAGGATCACACCAAGGCCAAGGTTGGGAAGAATTCACAGATAATACAATTCAAATTGTTTCAGAAAAAAAAGAACATGTTGTTTTTATCTTGTGGGGAGCTTATGCACAAAAGAAAGAATTTTTAATTGATCAAAACAAACATTTGGTAATTAAATCTGCGCACCCTTCTCCATTCAGTGCTGATCGTGGCTTTTTTGGGAGCCGACCTTTTAGCAAGACAAACGAGTATTTAAAAAGCCACGGCTTAGGCGAAATAAATTGGTAAAGCTAATGAGTATTATTTAGTGCTTTCGATTCTTACCCAGGTTTTAACAAAGTCTTTTTTTATAATTTTACGCTCCCAGTAAATCTGTAGCCAAAGCCACAATCTTATTGGATAAAGCAAGAGTGACCAAAAAAATTCTTTGATATTTTTAGCATAAGTAATTGGGAACCAGAAGTATTCAAGTTCTCTAAAAAAAGATCTGGTTTTAGTTTCTTGCTTTACAATATTGTATTGCCATAACTGAATATATCCGCCTGTAGATCGTTTTTTTTGTTTAAAGTAATCACTTAAATTAGTTGGATATTTAACGTAAGCAACTGCATGAGGTGCATATTCGATTTTTCCGCCTGCATTATGAACAGCGTAAGATATAAATGCATCATCAACTAAAGTATCTTCAGGAAAACGGATATCAGTTTTGCGAATTGCATAAATATATCCACTTACAGGAAAGAAGCTTCTTTTTTTTACAAAAGCTAAACTTTTTCCAGCCGGCTGCTCGGTAAGGTCTACAGTTCTTTTATGATGAGCGGCATCACTTAATAAGTGGCCAAAGTAACTCATCATAGTATCTTTTTTATCTGCAGATATTGGTCTACCTGTTACTAACGTAACTTTAGAATCTTGAAATCTTTCAATTAGATTTTGAACTGCATTCTCCCCAAAATATACGTCTCCATCTGTCAGTATCCAAATATCACCCTGAGCCTTGTCCATAAGCATATTTAAAGCTGTAGGTTTACCTTTGCCGGGGTCTCTTAAAAAGGTAAATTTATCATGAATTTCCAAACTATCAATTTCAGCACTTGCAGCATTAAAAGTTTCATCATCAGGACAAGCTAGTAGGATTTCAAAATCTTCTGGCATTCCGGAGTAAGCCCTATTAGCAATAGAATTAATGCATTTAGCGATAGTCTTCTCTTCTTTAAAAGCAGTTATCAAAACTGAAACCATAGAAATCGTGTAAATACTGAAATTATATCATTATTACAAGGCAGGAATTATCAATTAGGGTATAATTCGTATATGCATACACAGATACCGTTAAAATATTCTCAGAATTTTATTAGAGATCCAAAACTTGTAGATGTTCTGGTTGAGCTAGCAGATCTAGATCATTCAGACACAGTTCTGGATATTGGAACAGGTGATGGAATTATCGCCCGATCTTTGGCTAAACATGTTCATAAGGTTATTGCAATTGAAAAGGATAGCGGATTATTTTTAAAAGCAAAGGAAAATCTAAGAGAACTTAAAAATGTAGAAGTCATTCTTGATGATATTGTTCGATTTAAATTACCTAGGAGCTCATACAAAGTTTTTGCAAATATTCCGTTTAGCATTACAGCAGAGATTGTGAAAAAACTTTTTGAAGATGAAAATCCCCCTAAAGCTGCGCATTTATTTATGCAAAAGGAAGCAGCGCTTAAATTTTGCGGCGCACCATTAGCTAACGAATCTTTATCTTCGCTTTTATACAAACCTTTTTACGATATTAAGGTTGTCTATAATTTTAAAAAGGAAGACTTTGACCCAATACCTTCAAAAGATGTATGCCTATTAGAATTCAAGCAGAAAGAAAAATTTAATGTTGCGCCGCAACAGTATCCTGAATATCGAGATTTTGTTACATATTTTTTGACAAGATGGAAAAGTAATATTAAACAGGATTTAAAAGGTGTGTTTTCAAATCTGCAAACAAAAATCTTAGCTGAAAGACTAGGCTTTAGTTTAGATGCAAAACCTACAGAATTAAATTACGATACATGGCTTAATTTATATAAAGAATTTAATAAGATTGTACCGCCTTATAAGAAGAGAATTATTAGAGGAAGTTTTCTACAATTGAACCTAAATCAATTAAATATGAGACGGACCAATCAAAACAATTTGGAGCAATACAGAAATAATGGCAGATCTACAAATAAACGACATAACATGGCAAGTAGACGCAGGTAGCTTTATTCCAATAATAAGGTTATGGAATAGGCAAACTAAAGAATTTAATTCTTTCCCGCTTAAAGGCTACAAATTCAACTTTATCCTAAGTAAAGATAAATTTTGCACAGGATATACTTACCAAGCTAGATATTTAGAATGTCCATATAAAAATAAGATTGTAGGCAATTTTAGTTCGCAGTGCGGATTCTGTGAAAGGACACAAGGATTTAAGTCATCATTTATTTTGGGTGATCTATCGCATGAGCGTTCAAATGAAATATTGTCGCAAGAATATTGCATTTACTTAGGCTACTTTGAGCCAGGTATAATAAAAGTTGGAACAGCAAACATTAGCAGAGAAAAAATCCGATTAATTGAACAAGACTGCTTAATTTTTGCCTTTATTGCAAAAGGAAGAGGATATGAAATCCAAAAGCTTGAACATCTAATCTCAAAAAAGTTAAATATAACAGAAATTGTTAAATCCAGTCATAAGTTTAAATATCTAAGCTTAAAACCGGATATAAAGTTTGCAGAAGAAAAACTGAAATCAATATTTGACAAAATAAAAGCCGAATTTAAAAGCGATATTGATTACTCTACTCTTTTTTTTGAAAAGATTAATGTTGAAAACTTCTTAGAAAATGCTGAATTATTTTTTCCAGAAAAGTATAAAAAATTTGAAGATACAAATATATTTGGACATTTTTTAGGATTACGCGGTAGGTATTTACTTTTAGCAGCTAATAATAATGTTGCTGCTTTAGATATAAATTACTTGATTGGGAGAAATATAGAGGACTACTTAAATCATTATGAATATAATTTTACAGAAGAACAATTAAGTCTAATATGAAATACCGACTTAAATTTATTAAAGGGATAAAAGATTTTGTATTAGAAGATTTGCAAACTAATTTTACAGATAAATATACAATTACCAGCCAAACAGAAACTACAATTTCTTTTGAAAGTGATATTTTAGACATTGATGAGTTTCGTACTTTAAAGACAGTACTTCATATTGCTTTAATAAATGATGATGGTAGCATATCGGTTGAACGTAATCTATTTAAGCGTGAATGGCGTAAGCATTTAGTACCGGCAGGAATTAATCCCACCTTAGCCTATGTAATGTGCAAAGCTGGAGAGTTGTCTAATGAAGATATAGTAATGGATCCTTTTTGCGGTGGCGGAACAATTCCTGTTACAGCACTTTTAGATTTTGATGTACAAAAGGTACTAGCAAGCGATATATCTTCTAAAGCTGTAAGCTTTACTAAGCAAAACTTTATAGAAGCAAAAATTAATAAGAATAAATATTCAATTTTTATTAGCGATATAAAAAGATTGCGAATTCAAAAAGGCTATCTAACTAAGGTAATTACCAATATGCCTTTTGGAATTCGTGCAGGTAAACACAATAAAAATATGGAACTATACAAAGCCTTTATTAATTTTTCCTATTCAGCTCTAACAGCAAATGGAAAAGTTGTAGCTTTTACTACAGAAAAAATATTGTTATTAGAAAATATAAAAGATAAGTTTAGTATAGAAAAAGAAATAAAAATCGCTCAGGGAGGGCTATATCCATCAATCTTTATTCTTAAAAAGATATAACGTTGTGATAATATTTAGAATATTTTTGACAAAATCATGAATAAAATCCTTAATTTTCAAGCGGAACTTATTAATAAAATTCAACTTACAGATAGTATTTTGCAGTTTGAATACAAAGTTCCAAGTGAATTGGTATTTACTCCAGGTCAATTCATTGGTATTAGAGCGATTCCTACTCACACAAGAGCGTATTCTATTGTAAGTTTAGAAAACAACATACTAACTTTAATAGTAGACGTTAGACCGGGTGGTATAGCATCGCAGTATTTTGAGAAAGTTCAGGTAGGTGAACAAACGAATATTCTTGGGCCTTATGGTATTTTTAAAGTTAAGGATACAGATTTGCCAAAAGTATTTGTCTCTACAGGCTCAGGCATCGCTCCATTTATACCTATGATTAAAGAGGTAGTAAAAACAAGACCACAGATCCAAATCTATAATTTTTTTGGATCGAAAGATATAAAAACTGACATAGCCTATAGTTTTCTTGAAAATATATTGAGTGACAAATGTAAATACGTAAATTGTATTAGCCAGGAGGATATCTCTACTCTATCACAAAAAAATTTGCATCAGGAAATAAAACAAGGAAGAGTAACTACCGTTATTCCAACCTATAACTTTGATTGGCAAAATACAGAATTCTATATTTGTGGTTCTTCAGAAATGATTAACGATACAAAAGAAGTTTTAACAAATTTGGGAGTAGATAAAATCTATGTTGAAAAATACTGAACTAAGTCCTTTAGATAGAATTAGAAAACTTAAAGAATATTTTGATAATGGGTTGATTCCTAAGCTTGCAATTCACGAAGTCCATCCAAATTTACCAAAAAATGACCGTATAAATTATATATATTTTACTTTGCCAGTAAGTATTAATTTTCAGCGCAGCTCTCCTTCAATGTGGCAATCTGCTTTACAGACTTTTAATGATCCAGATACAAACTATTTATTTTACCCCGAAAAGGTTATAGAAAAATCGCGTGAAGAAATAATGAATGATCTGATAAAACATAAACTTGGGTTGCAAAGAAATAAACATACTGATATTTGGATTGGAATTTCTACTACTTTATTTAACAAATATAATTCTGATCCAAGATTAATAATTGAGGCAGGAAATAATTCTGCTGATTTAATAATAAATTTACTACAGGGCAACAAAAAAGATTTTCCTTTTTTAAACGGTTTAAAATTATCTAACTATTGGCTATATATTCTTTCTAAGTTTACTGATATTCAGTTATTGAATCCTCATAAAATTTCTATAATTCCCGATACTCATATTATTAAATCTACTATTCATTTAGGTTTTGCAAATGAAAATGTAACATCTGCTCAAGTAGAAAAAATCTGGCAAGTGTTACTGCAAGATAGCGATATATCTCCGGTTGAAATGCATCCTGTTTTATGGAATTGGAGTAGGAATAACTTTGTTCCAGAAGTATAAAACGAATTATAGAAATGGAACGGGCGCTCCGAAGAGCGCCCTTGTGTGTTGACATGGACTTTAACACCAAGCAGGTTGCCCTGGCATTGGCTCTGTCCAGACGAAATTGAGGATCGTAACATCAGT
This sequence comes from Candidatus Dojkabacteria bacterium, assembly GCA_030834985.1. GTDB lineage: Bacteria > Patescibacteriota > Dojkabacteria > J137 > J137 > Brojett037. The sequence continues at coordinate 13,537 of JAUQWV010000006.1, read as the reverse complement.
AGCGATGTACGCCCCGCGGCAGATACGAATGACGCGTGTCGTGAAGTTCATCCGAGCCTTCGGCGCGAGCATGATGCCCGTTACGAAAAACTCAGGAACTTCCTCGATATCGAGTTCGGAGTGTTCCTGCGCCATAAACGCAGTTTTTTCGAACTTCTCGATTGCACAGTGAGGCGGTAATGATGCTCTAACAGCACTCCTTACCGTCTCTACTAGATCATCAGGGATCGTACGCATTACCTTGGTATTTCCAGACATGTTCACCTCTTTTGTCTATTGGTTTGTCAACGGCACAAATACAGTATATAATGAATATATAATTTTGTCAATGTAAGATGGTAGTAAAAATTTCTCGTAACATTCTTATTCAAAACTGCTATACTCTATACAAATTACATTTAACTCACAAAAAGCCTTATGAAAGCTCAAAATCTTCGACTTTTAGTTATTGTAATGGGAATGTGCCTCATAACAACTGTATTATTGGCCCTAATCGCTTTTTTGGCAATTAACGCCAGAACTCAAGAACAAAGAATCTTAGATTTAGAAAATGAACTTGCTACTGAAAGAAGTTTGCAAGATGATGAAGAGGAAGTAATCCCTGTTAGCGAGACATTTAATACAGAATGGATAGTGAATAGCAAGACTGACCTTGTTGAAACTGAGCAGTATAAAGTTGATATAACATATCCTGAATTAATCAATCCAAACAACCCTGTTGTTGCAGCAAGTGTTAATGGCTACGTTAATAGTTTAATTTTAAATTATAAGCAGGATGTAACCACTGCCGAAACAATGGGAGGTGGCCAAAGTACAATAGAATTAGATTTTGATCTTAGGTTCTTAAATGATAAGTTTATTAGTATTCTAGTTAGCGGTTCAAATTATTTAGGTGGTGCTCATCCAAATGGTGTTTACTTTTCTATAAATTATGATCTACTTAATAATAAACCTCTTCTGATATCTGACTTGTTTAATCCGGATTCTGGATATTTGAATGTATTATCAGAAGCTTCTGCATCTGAACTAGTTGAGACAATAGGAGTAGATATTCCTGAAGATTTTATTATTGATGGAACTGCACCAATTGCTGATAACTTTAAAGTATTTAATCTAACTGACACTGCTCTTGTTATTACATTTCCTGAATATCAAGTAGCTCCATATGCTTTTGGACCCCAAACTGTAGTGCTTGAGATGTCAGGAGTAAACAGCTACTTTAATTCTGAATTTGCTGCACTGCTATAAAAATAGTATTAACTCTTAATGAGTATTTCGCTGAAAGTCCCCTGATGTGGAGATCAGCCTTAATGGCGATGGATTGATATTGTGCAGTGTTGTTATGTCAGGAGCTCCTCTAAAGACTAGTGCTAAAATTGCATCTTCAATTAATAAATGTAAATTGTATGTAAGTGTTGGACGCACATGTTTGATATAGCTTTTTTCAGCTTTAGTTACTTCACCTTCTACAAAAGATGGAATTTCAAATGGCAGTAATTTCCCATCCAGATACTTTGTTCTCGCAGAAGCTTCTCCGCCGTAGGGTTTAAATAATCTTCCGTTTGAATCTACACAATATAGAATACCGCCGGGAGATTCAATTGTTCCGCCACTTACTACTCTACTTACGCCTATGCCGGAAGCACCTAAAAGTAATGTTATTGCAATATGATCCGATGCTCCGCCTTCTACAATAACAGGAATGTTAATTTCACCTCTTAGACTAAAAACAAGTTCAGGCCAGTCAATTGCTAAACCACTGCGTACACCGGTTATACAACGGCCGCCGCCTCCTATTCCAACAAACAATCCATCTGCGCCGGCGGCCTCAAGATCTTTTGCTTGTTTAACATCTACAACTTGACCTGCAAAGATTTCAATTTTGTTTCCAAATTCCTTTCTTAAAACTTTTAAAGTTTCTAACGGACCGGTTCCTGGTTCAGGTGAGTAAACTCTAAAGCTTCTAACTCCAGCTTTATATAAACTCGTTGTTCTTTCTAAAACTCTTTTAGGGTTGGCTTCTATAGTTCCACAAACATTTTTATTCCACATTGTCAATATCTCTTTTTTGTCTTCTCTACCATCTAAGATTTCATCAGCCATATCTTTTAACCATATAAATACTTCTTTAGCTAAATCAGATTGTCTTTCAATAGATGATGTTAGCCCGTTTCTGGGGATTGCACTTAAACAGTGACTAGCTGCCATAGTTGCGATTGCAGGTGCACTGTTCCAGACATCTGGCGAAGCGGACCCTACAAAGAACGTTCTTGCTTGCCTACCTAACTTTACAAAGGGTCCGCTTGCATAACGCTCTTTTCGACTGATACGCTCATTTTGAGATCCATTGATTATTGATCCCAAGTCACCAATAGAAAGTGCCATACCATTGCGAGTTGCATATTCTATTGCTTCTGCGCCGATTTTTTTTGGAGCAACAAACTTTGAATTATCTACTTCTTTTAAATGTGTGATTCTTAGTGGATGATTAAATAACTCTAAAAAAAATCGGCGCATTCTAAGTGTTTCCATCAACTGTTCCTGGGGCAAAATACTTTCCGATTTTATATCTAAATAATCAAATGGGGTTTGTAAAAGTCCTTGACTAGGATAAACATATTCCGCACCTTTGCTTAACGCATACCATTTTTCTAAATACTCGTGATAATTCTCTTCTCTATCTTTTAATGCGTTTTCGATTCTTCGAACCCCTTTTATGGGATCCATTAAGTCTTCGTAGTCCGCTTTTAATTTGGCAAGTGACTTTGGATTAGCAGGCATAAAAAACTTTTAACAAAATGTACTAAAATTATGTTCAAGAAACTTTAATATAATAAAGCACATTTTGAATTTATGTCTAGGAGATTATTAAATCCAAGCCCATTTTATCTAGCTCTTTAGCCATTTTTTCCATCAGTCTTGGATTTTTTGAGTCGTCATTTAGGTGTATATTTCCGATACCCATTTCGCTTGCTGCTAAGATAGTTTTAGCAATCAAAATACTATATAAAGTTTCTAAATAACTAGCAAAATTATCGGCATTAACATTTTGAGATAATTGATCCCTTACTTCGTCTGTCATATTAATTTCGTTGTAGGCTTCTTCTTGTCCATCTAATACAGCTTCTACGTAAGGAATTAAAGTATCAGTTAAATTAAATTCGATAGTTTCAGTATCTAATGTAGGTAAATCAGTAAATAAGGTTTCATCTGACTGTCTTGCTAAATCTAAAAGTGTATCAAGATTTTCTTGAGTATATTCTGCATCTTCCTCTACAAGGTCAAAACTTTTGGCTGCATCAATAATTATTTCGGTAAGATTTTCATTATTCTGAGTTATCTCCTGTACTTGATTTTCGTTAGGATAGTAAACAATTTTTGGAACGTTATTTTCAATTTTTAATTCTATGTACGGATACATATATTTACTTAATTAATTATCAGTAAATGATAGCATAATATGCTTTGGTACGCTGTTAATGTGCTGCTGCTTTTTGTATACTGAAAGTATAAATATTAAGTTAACCATATGAACTATATTCAATCAGAACCCAAATCTGCAGTAAGCTCAACCTCTACTTCAAAACAATCAAATAAGAATTTAATTACAATTGGAGCAGTTTTATTATTGCTATTGATTTTAGCAGGCGCGGCAATACTTGCTTTCTTTATGCTACAGCGTTCAGACGCGCCTGCTACAAATGACTCATCCAATCAGCAGCAGAACCAATCTCAGGATTCAGATTCTGAAATTAATAATCAAGAATCAATCGATTCTCAATTAACAAAGGACTTCTCGGGTAGCTATGTTAAAGCTAAATTACCCGAAGGTTGGTCAATAGTTGAGTACTCTGATCAAAGTGGTCTTTATGCAACAGTTGAAAGCCCAACAATCACAGGATTTTCCGGTTTAACGGGATTAGCAATTTATGATGAATCAAGCAGAAAAGTATTCAGTATAAATGGTGTGGACGGTATTGGAGGAGCGGGTTCTTGCACTACTGTTGGAAAATTTTCTGATACATCTGATGATTACATTCAAACAATATCTAATGATGCACTTGAAGTTAATGGTGAAGCTGTTTATGTACAGGATTTAACACAAACCTCGTACTTTAGTTTTAATTTTTTTGGTTATCAAGTACGGCGAGTTGGCGGTACTTATTACTTTAATTCATCAGATGAGCCAAATGTCTTTAATCCATTATGCGGTATAGCTGCTGAATTTGTTCTAATAGATGATCTGAGTTTTACAGTAATAGATTCTGAAATTGGCAATGTTACAGTAAACGCTTACAAACTAAATTTATCGGAGGAATTACTTGAGGATACAGTACTGGAGAAACTAGATAGGGTGTTGAATGGTTTACAGACGATTTAATAAATCTTAATGTTTTTAGGGCTTTTCAAGGTATAGAAACTTTACCTTGAAAAGCCTTTTTTAGTTGACTTTTTCTCCTTGATTATATATACTGGATATATAATTCTTTAATAGCCCAGACAAGTAGATTCCTTTACGGGGTTCAATAAGCCTATTTTTTAGGTTTATTTGACCCCGTAATGGATGGGGAATAAGCAGGAGGATAAAAAAAATGTACGGTTATAAAGAAGATAACACCGAACTGTGGCTAGTAGCATTTCTATGCTGCGGATGCGGTGTTGTGTTTTGCGTTATGGCTCTTATTGTTGGGATTTTCCCGACATGGGAATGGACGCAGCATCAACAGTTTGTAACCGGAGGCATTGCATTCCCTGTAACGTTCTTTTCGACCGCGATTATGATGCACATCGCAACTAATGATCGCGCCGAAACCGGATGGTGCTGGACGCTAGGTATCTTCAGCGCCATACTCTGGCTCGCACTTATGCTCTTAGTGGCGTAATATACATTGCGAATGTTTTCCCCGCTTGTCTGGGGAAGACTAAAGTAAATAACTTTTTGTTTATTTTAGTCTCTCACTATTCTTAAAAAATTATAAAGGCCGCCTCATTGAGGCGGCCTTTCTTTTGCTTTGCTTTAAGCTTCTTGGGTTAAGATGTAACTTTATAGTATAATCAGCTTTGCTAGCGTATGGAGAGGTACCCAAGTGGCTCAAGGGGAGGGTTTGCTAAACCCTTAGGTCGGATTTTTCCGGCGCGCAGGTTCGAATCCTGTTCTCTCCGCCATTTTGCTTCGGTTGCTACAAGACCCGTCTACCTCCCTCTATGTCCTTTAATGGTGTTGTAGATTGGTGATCCAGAATCGCTAGATTTGCAAAAAGCACTTTTTTACCTCAAAAGTCCTCTAAATCTAAATTTATGAAAGCCATTTGGTTCTAAGGTTTTTTGTTGTGGGTATTGTCTTCTAATGACTTAAATTCAATCCTGATCTTTTTAGTGCCAAAAAATTTAATATGAAGTAAAATCCATGAATATTATAATTTTATAAATGTTATTAATAGATAAATTAGCTAATCATAGCAATAATTATCCTAAATTAGATTTAAGTTCTAAATCACTACAACTCACTGCAAGTATTGTAATTCCTTCATACAACTCTGCAAAAACTCTTAAAATTGTAGTTTCTCAACTCTTAAAACAAACTGCAGTAAAACAAATAAAAGAAATAATTGTAATAGATGATAATTCGCAAGATAGTACACCAAAAGTAATGGATGAAGTTATTAAATCTTCATCAGTTCAAATAATTTATAAGCGAAATGATATTCAATGTTTTTCTGGAGAATGTAGAAACAAAGGGTTAAATTACGCAACTGGAGATATTATTTTCTTTTTAGATTCAGATATTGCTGTTTCTTTAGATTTCATAGAGAAACACTTACTATTGCATCAGTTAATTGATAAATGTTTTAGTTTCTCATTTAGATCATATATATCAGAAGAAGATTTTGAGAATCATAATTTCGAATTTCCAATAACAGAATACAATAAAGAATTTAGATTAAATAAAATAATTCCTGAAGCTTGGTGCGAGACTCAAGAACAAAAAAACTGGGCAAATAAAGAAATGAGACTTTATGAATTTACCGATGGTTTTAGAAATTTATCCTCAGTAAATAGAGAATACTTTTGGACTTTACCAGAAGTAGCTTTAATTGGAATTAGTGCAATAAAAAGAAAGCATATAGATGCAGTTGGTGGATTTGTAAAAGAATTTAAAGGATGGGGTTACGAAGACATTGCATTTGCAGCAAAATTAATTGCATTGGGTTTGTTTGCAATTCCAGTTTTAGAAGTAGGAACCTTTCACCCAAATCATCCACATAGAATAACTGATCATCAAATGTGGTTTAAAAAGAATAAAGAACTTTATTATAAATGTTTAAATAGTGAAATAGGATGAACAATGAAGCTCAAGTAACAATATTAATGCTAGTGTGGAACGCATTAGAAAATATAAAACTTACTCTGGACTCTCTATATGATTCAGATGAGTTTTTTAAACTTCTAATATGGGATAACGGATCTAATGAAGAAACTAAAAACTATCTTAGGGAATTCGAGAAGTCCCACGATAATATAAAAGTATTTTATAGTGATAAAAATATAGGAACATGGAATGCGAGATATAAACTTGCTCAAGAAGCAGATACTGAATTTGTATTTACTGCTGATAGTGATTTATTTTTTCCTACAAAGTGGCTTACTCCCCTTTTAAATACTTTTAAGAGTCAGGAAAGGGTTGGGCAAGTTGGTCCACTCAAATTATCTAGAAGCATACAACATCCCTATATTGCAAATAATATAAAGTCAGTTTGGCATGAGATTGAAAATAAAATATCAGATCCTAAACTTCAATTGCAAAATTTAACGAATATGAAAAGTTTCGATGAATTCGTTGACGATTTATTAAAAAGTAATTCAACACTGAGACCTGATTTAGATGTCCCTACAAGATCAATAAGTACTTGCTCAATGCTTACAAGAAGAGAGTTATTTTTAGATAAAGCAATAAACGATCCCGCATATTCTGCAATAAATTGGGGGATGGAAGACGTAGATTATTCTTGGTCATTAGCGAATTTAGGTTATAAAGTATTAAAGTGTACAGATACTTACATTCATCACTTTGAACATAGTTCTTTGCAAGATAACAATACACAAATGGAAAATAGTAATTATATTAAGGTTCTTGAATATTTCTTAAATAAATGGGAAGAAGCACTTGTTAGTTGGTGTGAAAAACATACTAAAGAAGAGATCTCTTTTGATGAATTTACTCTATTAGTTAAAAAATTTAATAAAATTAATATTCCAAATAAATTAAAACAGTACTATCTATGATCTATCACGGAATCAACTACATACCTAATCCTTCTAATACTCTTTTAAATATTGCTCAAGATTTAGCAATTCAATCACTAAATAGATTTACTTCTAATGACGTACAATTTATTTCTTTACAATTTGAAAATGAAGAACCTGCTATAGGAGCAGATATAGTAATTAACTTAAAGAAAAATTCAAGTAAGATAACAGAAAGAAAGTTACCATTTTTATTAGAAATTTTTAATGGTATTGCTGATCAAGCCATTCAAGATGAAGATTGGATTGGATTTACAAATAGTGACATAGTTTTAAAGTCTGAAGAATTCTATAGTACACTTCGAAACTCGGATAAAAAAGCCATTCTATTTAATAGAGTAGAAATCAAAGATATAGATTTAACTAGAGACTTAGATCAATTTTTAAATTATAGAGGAGAACCAAATCCGTATGATGGTAGAGATGGTTTCTTCCTTAGAAAAGAGATATGGGATAAAATAAGGTCAAAGTTACCTGATTATATAATTGCTGAACCTTATTGGGATATTGGACTGATAGAATTATTGAAAGAATACGAACCATTAATAGTTCCAAATCAGATTTACCACTATTTTCACCCAAGAAGATGGGCAAGAAATACACCTGGTGCTTTATATAATCAAAATTTATTTGATCAACAAAAATCTAATTTAGTTAATAATTAATATGACAAACAGAATTTTTAGAGCTGCTGTGGGGGCATTTATTTTTAATGAGGATGGTGAATTACTTGTGGTTTTAAAACATAACTACGTTAATAAATGGGATATCGCAAAAGGTGGAATTGATTTCAATGGTGAAGATGACATCACTACCCTAAAACGAGAATTATTTGAAGAATTAGGTGTTAGTGATCCAAAAATTTTGAGAAGAAGTATGGTTTCAAAAGTATTTCTAAAACCAAAATTCGAATGGAATCAAATTGAGACTAATGAGTATGTGGGACAAGCTCAGGTAAACTACTGGGTATTTATTTCCAAGGATACTAAACTTACAATTCCAAATGAGGAACTAGAACAATACAAATGGATTAAAATTGATAAGGAAACAATTAAAGAATACTTTAATGTACACGATGCAGAAGGAACTTATCAAAACTTCTTGCCAATCGAGTGGAATCAAATAAAAGATGAACTTTTAAAAGAGATCATATAACATCAACTACGAAATAAGCGTGGCAAGATCCAGAAAATTTGCCACGTTTAAATCCTACTAAATATTCATCTACCAGTTTTAAACCGTCAGAATTAAAAATTTTTCTCCATTCAGGTATAGATTTAAATTCAAATGCAAAGCTCATATCTGTTCTGCCATGTATGAATACATTTGAAACGTAATCACTAAGCATTAATATCATAAATTGATCTTGTAAACTAAATTTACAAAACTCTTGAAGTAATGGGTCCAAGTCAACAATCTCCTTGAATTGTTTGTTGTCCATTGGAATTCCAAATACATCTTCTTTTACAATAATACGATTAGAAATTCTTTTGAGTTCTGCAATAGTACTTTCAAAAGTTTTATTATCCATATGATGGAAAGAAAGTATTACTAAAGAGTTATCTGCAATCTTGTCTCCATATGCAATTTTAGAATTATCATCAATTAAAGCAAAAGGTAAATCTTTAGCTATATCTGCTCTGTAATCAATTATATCTGCCGTATAAACTTCATAATCGTTTTCAGCAAATTTTGCTGCTAATCTTCCAGATCCACTTCCTATATCTACTATTTTATTTCCTACAAGATAAGGTTTAATCTTGTCATACTCCATCTGTATCTTAACTTCAGATCGATACTGGTGCGTAAAATTATTAAACCAAAAAGTAGGATCTTCTTTCTTAAAAACTTTACTAACCACAAATTGAACAGCTTCATCAAATTCTTCTTCACTTTTGGTCAAAGAATTTCTTAATATCTCAATACCTGTAGTAAAGATAGAATTTATTTCTTTCCTTTCAGATTCACTACAACTTTCATAATTTCTTAAACGCATTCGTAATACAAAATTGAAAATATCTTCTCGAGAATGAATTTCTTTCAATCTTTTAAAGTTTACGTACTTATAGGAAGTTGTATTCATACGGATGAGTTGTATACAAATAGATTGTCAAATTTAACATAAATGAGTAAAATCCTACAATATTTTATAATCAAAAAATGAAAAAGTATAACGACCACCTCTATTGTCTGGATAAAATTACTGGTATTGTTTATAGAGCTGTTGGACTTACGAATGATGAAAAGATAATAATATATCCTAAATATATCCCTTCAATGGGAGGAGATAGAGGTAAACAAATAGTCAAATATACTGGAGTTAAATATCCTTACGAAAGTGTGAAATTTGTAAGAAATAAAGAATATTGGAAGTCAGAAAATGTGAATCTTGAATTCAGTGAACAATTTAATACATTTGTTCCTACTGCTTTAAAAAAGAATGTAGAAGTATTTGAGGGTAGAAAGTATCTAAAGGCTCGAATTACGTCAAGCAATGAATTATCAATTAAAGCAAAAGAATTAATAGAACTATTCTGCACTGCAAATAAATCTTTAAATACCAATGATTTTGGAATTGATGCCTCAATGCTAGTCGGATTAGAAACAAATCAATCAGATATAGATTTAATTGTTTATTCACTTGAGAAGTACGAATTAGTAAAAGAAACTTATAAGAAACTAGTTGAAGAAGAAAAACTAACTAAGCCAATTTCAGATAGAGAATTCTTTATATCTCGAAGAAGTCCATACTCACCTTTAATGACAGAAGATGAAATTCTTACATGGGAATCTAGAAAAGTAAGCGGGTTATTTAATGGAACAAAGTTTTCAATATTGCCTAAAGATTTAGATCAAACAGACGAAAGAACCTATACACCAACTGGACAACAAATAGTAATTAGATTTAAATTAAAAAAAGATATAGTCTTATTTGATCCTGGCTATATTGATCTAAAAACAGCTACTGACAATATAGAGATTGTATGGGGACCAAAAAATATCGATTTGTCATTATTATTAACTCATAGACCTATCCGATTTGGAACAAGCTTAGTAAAAGGAGACACAATTTTTGCTTCGGGGGATATTTACAAGATTAACGATACCAGTACCTTTGCACTCACTCAATTTTCTTGGGATGAAACGTTTTATAAATACGAAACAAAATTCATAATGAAAATTGAGCATACAAGACTAGACGAAGTAATACCAGCATTTTTGAGTTACATCTAAAATATGGGAACCTTCACTTTCTGCTATTTGAAACCGCATTTAATTAGGGATGGTGGCGCAGGTATTTTGAAGGAAATAATTCAAGATAATGGATTTCAAATCGTTCATGAATCAATGAAAAATTTATCCATTGAAGACGTTATGGGTATTTATCCACATATACAGGAATTATATCCTGATGATTTCCAAAATACTGAAACAGTTTTATCAAGTCTATCTGGTCCATCTAATTTCATGGTTTTATGGCATGAAAATGAGGCTGCAGCAAAAACTTTAAGAAAATTAATTGGATTTCCTAAATATCCTGATAATCCTGAAGGAGAAGGTCTAAGAGGTATCTATGCTTTAGGAAGGTATCAAAATGCTATTCATGGATCAGATTCCGAAAGATTAGCAATTAGGGAAATAAAAACCTGTTTTTCAGAGGCAATTGAAGCTATTTTAAGTAACGATTATTGGAAAGATGAATTTTATTTAGCTCTTGAAAGAGCTTATGCAAGAGAACAGGAGATAAAACTTAAATGATAGAAATTCTAGAAAATGAAAAAATATCTAAGCATTACGAATCATTAGGGTTAGGAATTCCTACTTATATAGGTAGATTTGATACTATCTCAGGAAATGATAAATACCTGGTTATAGTTGATGGCAAAAAAACTATACTTTCCATTTACCATAATAGAAGCTTTGATAAAGTAAATAGAGTATACAATTTTTTAGAAGGTCTTAGAGGTACAGAAGTTAGAACGGCATTTCCATTAGCTAAACCTTCTGAGCTAGACGGTCACCCTACTTTAGTAATTGAATACGTAGAAGGAGTAGAAACTGCTCCACATATAAATAGTTATATACAAGTAACTGAAGTGCTGGCTAGAATACATGAATTTTCAAGAATGTTTTTGCCAAATGCATCTGTTCGTCATGACCCCAGAGTATTTTTAAAGTCTCTTCCAAACAAAATTGAAGATTCTTCTCTAATATCTAGTGAAGAATTTGATGAAATTATAAATTTACTTTATAGACTATCAAATCTAAGAAAATCATTAGATGATTACATGGCGAAAGGTTTAATACATGCTGATCCTATAATTGGTAATACCATTACTTCTAATGAAGGGGAATTATTTCTCATTGATTTTGATAACTTACGACAAGATGTATTAGCTCTAGATTTAGGATATTTAATAGAAAATTGTCTATTAATAAATTCAGAATCAGATGAAAAAGATATAGGAATTTTAATTGATTCATACAAGCAGTTTCATAACACAGAGGGTTTAGAAGTCTATATAGCTTTTGCAATGATTGATAAAATAATATATTCTCTTTTTCTTTTGTTTAATAATCCAACCCAGGAAAATACTCAAAAACTTGAGAAAAGGATGAATCTATATAGAAAATTTAAAAATTATATATTTAAAGTAATGGAATTAAATGAAGAAAGTTAGTGTATTAATACCTTTGTACAATAAAGAGAACTTCATACTTGAAACTATATTTTCAGTTGATAGACAGATTACTAAAGATGTATTTAAGATAGAAGTAATTATTGTGAATGATTGCTCCACAGATAGAAGCTTAGAAATTGTAAAAGATTACATTTGGAAAAATGAAAATGTAGAAGTAAAGATTATAGAGAATGAGGTCAATCTCGGTCCTTCTGCAAGTCTAAATAAAGCTTTAGAAGTACTCAGTGGTGATTATGTAGCTTTATTAGATGCGGATGATGTGTTAACGAGATATAGTTTACACAGTAGATTTAATGCATTGGAAAAAAGTAATGAATATGACTGGTTAAGTGGATTGGAATTACGAATGGAGGCCAATGGAAATATTATAGTTGGTAGAGAATTTGTTAAATATAACCCTCCCGTTGAACAAAAGGAAATAATTAATGGCTTACTAACGGGTGAACTATTTCTTCCTACTTCATCTTTATTCTTTAAATCAAAAATCTTTAAGAATATTAAATGGATAGATTCAATGAGAAGCTCTCCTGAGTTTGCACTTTGTATAATGGTTGCATTGGCACAATTCAAACTACTATTAATTGAGGAGTATGTTGCAATCTATAGATACCATCAAGAGGGTTCGTCCGAGTCCTTATATCAAATTACAAAATCAAACGGACAAAAGGTTAAAGACTTTACAACATTAAAATTATATTTAGAATCTAAGCTAACTAAAGATCAAAACAAATATCTAGATGTTTGGATTAATAAATGGAAAAATGAACAGGTTAGCAAGTAATTCGCTGATATAGTGTAATAGGGGGTAGGGTAAATTCTACATCTGAATATTTGCTACAGAAAGCAGTTGTAATCCTTGCTGTATAAAAGATTCAGGATATTTGATAATATTAATCCAATTGGAAGTTCGAAAATCGTCCCACGCTTCCCGTTTAAAAGAACTACCAGCCTGCATAACTTCAACTTGCATAGAACTGTTAATGCTTTTAGGAGGTTCTAGCCATTCGGTTTCAAATCTTATAGATTCATTCATCTCGGAAATTATTTGAAGAGGTTTTTTCAATTCTATACTAAGGATTCCATCTTTTAATAAGAAGTTCGAGCCGAGTCTGGAAAATATCTCTCTTTTCTTAAACTCATCTCCGTTTATAAATTCTTCTCTGGCTTTGCCAGCAAAATTTAGAACATTATCCACCAAAATAACTCGTTCTTTAATTCTATCGTCTACATTATCAAGAATTTGTTTTAATGTATCCTGTTCTTTTTGGCTTTCTTCAAGTTTCTTCTTGTAAACATTTTCGGGTATTTTGCCGTCTATCCAGCCCTCAACAAGTTTGTCTATTTTACTGCTTACTTCATCGTACCTATTCCTTGCTGAGTTTAAAGTTTTATTTCTATCTTCAATCTCACGCATCTGGTCGTTTTTCAGTTCATTTATAGCCCATTCGTGAAAGTCCTGAGGGAGAGTAATTCTTGAAAGCAAATCGCTGACTTGTTTCTCAAACTGTTTAATCTCAAGAGCTTTCTGC
>JAUQWV010000005.1 GCA_030834985.1 Candidatus Dojkabacteria bacterium | reverse complement strand
GTTTTCTCTGCCGTATTACATTAGCAGTTGTGCAGCATAAAGGACACTTGTATTTTTTTTCATATACCCTATCTACACTAAATTAACAGCATAGGATAACACAATCCGCGTTTTTTTGCTGTCATATATGGGACGCCGCGAGTATAATTTATATTTAAAACCTAACAAATATATTTTAAAGGTTGAAAGTGTAAACTATAAAATTTCTGAAAATAGTACAAGCGGTAAAGATGCTGTAGGAACATCCTATATAGAAGTGGCTCACGAAAAAGAAGGGCTTTTAAATATGGAGATTCCTATGGAAAGAAAAGCTCCTCAAGATATAAATATAAACAGTCAGAATAAGTTTGGCTTTATGTCTTAGTTAGCCATACCGCCTAAGCCAGTATTTGGTACTCCTACTGTTAACAATCCAAAGCCTACAGGGTCAACAATAATACCATTTACTTCCTCGTCTAGATCGAATTCTCCGCCATCTGTAACTTGATATGAAGTAACTACTACTTCTTGGCCTCCAATTTGTAGAACTTCTATATCGTGATCGATAGAATAGTAACCGTCATTTACATATTTTCGTAATGTATATTCTTTACTAGTATCTAATCCGTATTCGTATATTTTCAAGTCTGCTGTAAAGCCTGGTTCGCATTCTATTATAAAGTTAACAAGCCCAACAGGGTAGTTGTATCCCATATCTTCAATACCATTATCTTCTTCTAGTGATATAAATACTGATTGTATTGTGCATGATTCATTAGCTTCCAGTACAACATATTCTCCAGTTTCGATATTAATAAAACTGGCTACATTACTTTGATCAGAATCAATTATCTCATCACCATTAGCATCGCCATCATTGGGTGCGCTTTCTTCTATTTCATCTGGAATCCCGTCACTATCAAAGTCTATAAGTGCCCATCTAAATACTGGATATCCATCATTTACACCAGAATAAGCTGCCCATATAGTTTCAAAGTCCCATTCAGTTAGTGGTTGTTTTGCTGGGCTTTTGAAGGGCTTATCATTATCTACTTCTACACAGCCTTCTGTCATTAAAGTATCTTCCGGGTAACACGTAGTAACACTGCCTGTGTTGTAAATGTAGTTATTGAAAAATTTAGAATCATCATTGCCGCCTACTTCTCCAGCAAATCCACCAACTCTGTCAGCTGGAAAGGGCGAGTTTATTGTCAAAGCGCCAGCTCTAAATACATTTTGTAATGTTGTTTCATTGTAGTCTTCGCCATCAGCATTTACTTCTCCAATAAAGCCTCCGATATCTGTTGTTTCTGGTTCATTCTTTCCAATAAGCACAATATTACTAGCTGTATAGCTATTTCGAATTTCTACAGGATAAAATGTGTCGCTTCTGCCAATAAAACCACCAATATTATCTAACTCAGCAGTAGGAGCATTAATTGTAATATTACTTCTTGTATAAGTATCTCTAATAAGTCCATCTTCTGCTTGATAATCAAGTTCTCCAATAAATCCTCCTAAATCATCTATATCAGAGTCAGTCTCGGAACTTAATGAACTTAAATCTATATTAATATCTGTTTCAGTATAAGATTCTGCAATTAAGCCATCAGTTAAAACATCTACACTTCCGATAAAACCACCAATATTGCTCATATTAAGGGCCTCTGAGTATATCCCATTATTTAATACTCCAATATTTATAGATCCAAGAGCCGTACTCCTTTCTATAAGACATTCGCCTTCATCTTCGCAAAAGGTTCCAGCAAGTCCTCCGATGTTATCTACAAATAAATAAGAAGTACCACTTTTAATATCTATATTTACATTGGCAGTAGAATCGACAATTTCACTAAATTCTTCGTAAAATCCAACTAAACCTCCAACATTGTCGATATCAATCTCCATAAAAGTATTTTCTGTATCAAGCGAATTTAAATTGATACTTCCTGTTGCAGTTGAGTCTCCTATATAAAGATCATATGCTGTTCCAGCAATTCCTCCAATGGAGTTCATGTCTAATTGTTCGTCATAAGTGTTAATTGTCCCCTCAAAGTATGAATGGACTATATTACTCATATAAGAATCTCCTACAATCCCGCCTGCAAATCTATTAGATATAATTGTACCTTCAAATCCAACATCATCAAAAGTTGAATATTCTTGATAACCTACTAATCCACCTGTACATGACTGCCCTTCAACAGTACCTGTTGCAAACACGGTATAAAGATCTCCCATTAACTCGCCAGCTATTGTACCTGTACACGAATCGCTATTATTAATAATTGTTGCATTGTATAGTTCAATATTGTAGATATTTCCAGAAGTCTCATCATAGCCTACATGTCCAAATAAGCCAACAGCGTTGTCTCCTTCGGAAGGGTAATTAATGTATAAATCTGTTATGACTACGCTACCACCTTCTTCTAATTCACCATTAATTGTTCCAGTAAATGGTACATCCCAATCTCCAATCGGTATAAAGCCATCTCCAAGATTCCAATTTTCTGTATCAGAACAATCAATTTCAGAACTGGTAAATTCGTAATATGCAGATAGATATTCTTCACTACTTCCAATTGCTTGCAGCTGTTCGCAGTCAGATATTTCATAAGGATCAACATCGATTCCTGTACCGCCATCAAATGGAGATTCTGATGGTACAATCTCGTATTCAAGCGACACTCCACCTACTCCAAAATTATCAACACGAGAAAATCTTGATTGTGATGTACTAAAGAATCCGTATACATCTTCTGCGCTTCTTAGTGAGGAATTTACAATATTAGTAGATGTATTAATTGTGTGTAACAAATTGAAGGTTCCATTTATATTTGATTCCAGAATTGTAATACTTGCATTATAAGCGTCTGCACCAGTAGGAGTTAAAGATAACTCAAAGTAATACCACCCGTTATCAATATCTCCTTCATCCCAAGAGAACGAATCAAAATCTACACCATCGTTCATAATGCCACCTCCGCCTCCATGAAAATATAGTGCAATCCCATCCTCAGGAACTACAAGATAGTGTTCTGCAAGAGGTGGGTTTACTGCTGTAGGTGTAATACCAATACTGCCAAAGCCGCTGTTACTAAAGTTATAAAAATATGCTCCAATAACAATATTTCCATCTTCTTCAGTTGAATCATATGGATTTTGTGTAGTCCATATTGCTTCTTTATTCTGAACATCAATTGCACCAGAAGAATTTAATCCACCGGAAGCACTATATGCAAATGTATTGGGGCCAGTTTCTGTGAATTCTGTTTCTAAAAGATCTTCTAGTGTTGTATCGTTAAAATTATATCCGATAGGGTCAGCCTGAAGCTTAGTAAAAGGAATAATTCCTACAATTAGTAATAACAATAGTACAATGCTTACTCCTTTTAAATTCTTCGTAAAAGTATAAGTTCCCATCTAGACGATTTTAAAATATTATTTAGATTTCATTATATGGTAGGTAATTCTTAAGACTTTTGCAATGGTGTAATTAGATCAAGATAAGTAGTAAAATCGACGTATATCTTTTATATCTTTTCAGCCTATGTTTGCAAAAATAAAAAAGACTAATCCGCTACTACTTGTAGCATGGGGTATGTCACTATTTGCAACACTTGCAAGTATTTATTTTATTGAGATACAAGGAAATCCTGCAGCAGCTCTTTGCTGGTTTGAAAGAATGCTGATTTTTGGAGTATTCCTAATCTTGACAGTTGGAATTTTTCGAGAAGATGCCAATGTAAAATTTTACGCAGCACCTTTTGTCGGTTTTGGAATCCCATCTGCTTTATACCAACAATTAGTACATTGGAATGTTATTCAAGTTGATAGTATATCGTGCTCATTAAGTACAGTATGTACAACAAAATTTTTTGAGCTGTTTGGTTTTGTAACTCAAGCAACATTATGCTTGTTAGCATTTGTTGTAGTAGCTGTTTGCTTGTACAGGCTTAAGAAAGCGTAAAAAAAGGTAAGCTAAAAAGCGGCTCTGGAGGTAAAGTTAAAAGCCGTAAGCAGGCAGTTGCCATAGGCTTATCCAAAGCAAGAAAAGCAAGTGCTAAAGTGCCTAAGAAAATATCTAAGAGTAAGACGAATAAATAGTTAAACTCTTAATGAACCGCGGAAACCACGTGCGCTATAGTAAGAGTCTGCACCATTATGGAAAACAAAGACTTGATTGTAGCGGCGATCACAGAAAAGAGCTCCGCCAAGCTTTCTAATATCTGCAGGTGTTTTGATCCAACTTGATGTCTTTGTGTCAAATTCTCCAAGCTCTTGTAACTGTCGATATTCGTCTTCTGTTAAAAGTTCGATTCCGATTTCTGCAGCCATATCAATGGCACTATTTTTAGGCTTATTTGCTTTTCTTGCTTCTAATGCTTCTCGATCGTAGCAAAGACTTCTGCGGCCTGCAGGGCTTTCCGCAGAACAATCATAAAAAACATATTCGTCTGCTTTTTTATCGTAGCCAACAACATCAGGCTCTCCTCCTGTTTCTTCCATTTGGCTTAACGAATTAAGTTTTGTGGAATGCGCTTTTAGTTTTTTTTCAACATTTGCCCATTCTATACCTTTATGGCGTTTCGTATTAGCTTCAAATCGGGCTTTTAGTATTTCAAGTAATTTTTCTGATGACATAACTCTAAGTTAAAAAATGAATTATCTTTATTTTAACAATAATTTTGTTTTCGTAAAAAATTTATATGGTATCTAAAGCCTAAAAAGTATTAGATTCGGGTATAAAATAATGAAGTTGGTTTTGATTTTAATTTTGACTTACGAGTTGTTAATACTAAAAGCCCGACAATAGTAACTATTAACACACCAATAATAATTGCCAATATAGCTTCAAGCAGTAGATCTGAAGCTTCAGATTTCGTTACTTTAATTGTGAGTGGTGCAGAAGCACTTGGATTATTTGCAGCATCTCCGCTATAAATTGCAGATATATTGTGGGTTCCTATTTTTAGATTGTCGATAGTTAAAGTAGCTTGGCTGTCTGTATTTAATGGACTAGTTCCTATTACTACACCGCCACTTTGAAAGGTAACATTTCCAGTTGCAGGTATATTTTCATTATCAACTGTAACAATCGCAGTAAGTGTTATTTTTTCATATTCAGATACAGTTGATTGCAAAGAGCTTAGTTGAGTAGTTGTTCTTGTAAGACCTGTCGAAATAGCAACGGGTAGTGTATTAGATTGACTTGAAGCAAATACATCGTTGCCGGAATATATAGCTGAAATGTTGTGAACTCCTGATATTAAATCTGGCATTGATAGTATAGCTGCACCGTTTCCATTTAATTCCACAGATCCTACCTGAGTAGTGTCTTTAAAAAATATTACTTCACCTGCAGGTAAGGTATTAGACTCACCTATTACGCTTGCGGTAAAAGTATTTTGATCATCGTAAGTTAATAGTAATCTAGTTTGTATTAGTTCAGAGTTTACATTTAGCGTAATTGAGTTAGAGTTTTGAGCCAGGTGAGAGGAGTCGCCTTTGTAGTATCCACTTAGAGTATGCTCACCTGGCTCTTGTACTCTTAATACAATTACAGCACTACCTGTTTCGCTTAGAGTAGCTGTGCCAACCAGTTTGTTATTATCATAAAATTCTACATTCCCAGTAGGTATTGTTGCTTCTCCAACTGTCTGAAATGTTAAAGTTGTAGTTTGCCCCACAACTAAATTGTTTTTGTCTGATGTTAGTTTAGCTGTTGTAGTTTGTGGATCTTGATTTACTACGATCGATAATGTATTAGAAAAACTAGAATTATTTAATAAATCGCCTTTATATTTGGCAGAAATTAAATGAGTTCCTGACTTTAAAGAGTTTGTTGAATAAGTAGCACTCTCATTTACATTAATCTCTACTGTAGCTATTAACTTACCGTTATCAAAAAAATCAATTTGTCCTGTTATATAGCTGTTAATACCATCTGTAACTTGAGCTGTAAAAGTTACAGCGTCTTCTTTAGTAAGTGTTAAAGTATCGGCATCAAGTATTGTTGATGTATTATTTAACTCATTACTTTGAACAGTTAATACAATAGGCTTTGATTCTGTAGGCAGATAGTTAGCATCTCCGCTATACCTTGCAGTAATTATATGTGCACCAGCAGAAAGATTATTTAATTCAACAGTGGTTATACCATTTTTAGATAAGTCTTGAAGATTTAATAGTAGAGTAGGTTCGATTAATTGCTGCTCATTTTCAAATAAAGTTACTGTACCAGTTGCTGGATTATCATTTATAGTTCTAGAAGTTATACGGTCAGGTTCAACAATAATAGAAAATTCAATAATTTCATTAGCTTCAAATTCTTCTTTTTCAAGTTCAACGTTAATAGATGTTCTAGATGTACTTAATGTGTCTGTGAATGTTCTTGCCTCGATATTACTAACTTTTGTAAACTCAAGATAATCGGCTTCTGTATAGTATAGTTTTAGAATAGCGCCATTAATCCTAAAGCCTTTTACATTGCTCAGATTATCTAAAAATAATGATTCCTGCTCCATAATACCTTCAGGACTAATACAGAATCTTTGGGTTGTGGCTGCAGTGAATTCTAAAGTAGTTCCTTCGGCGCCAATTTTATAGGTCCCAGATATTAAATTACATGCTTCACCATTTAAATTACCATTAATATCAAATTCTAAGTTAATTAGTGTATTAGGTAATTTAGTTTTTTCGATATTGTTTTCAACGGATCTAACATATTCCCATTTGCCAATAATTCCGGAAACTATATTTATATTAGATACAAATACTAGTGTTGAGTAATCGCTTTTTAATATTAATTTGTTGTTCGAAAGGTTGAAAGATTCTACTTCTTCTAATGCAGCTAAAAAGTCTGTTTCTAAGTCTATTATATCTAAGCAGGCTTTTTTAGTAGCTGCAAGTTCAGAAAAAGTGAGTTGCCAGTTATTTAAGCTATAAGCACCAAAGAATGTGTTACACCCACTAAATCCGTTGGCTCTTTCATTTTCGTCAAGTTCAAAATATATAATCTTGTGGGGAGTTTCTCCATCGAGTGTTTGCAGATACCACCTATTGTTTTTTACAAGCTGCTGAATGCCGACTTGTGACCGCTGCAGCGATGAGCTGTTTTGGTAAACAAGGTAGCCTAGCGCTGCAGCGGCAGAAACTAGCACTCCTATAAAAATTCCAACTAGAAAAATCTTCTTCATTACAGCAGAACTAATATTGATACTATAAAAAGTATCATTTTTGGATATTGCTTGCAAGAAAGATTATTCTCGAATTCTAATTCGCTCTAGTACGTTAACACCATCTACAACCTTTGCGAATATAATGACTTGATCGTTAACTTTAAGATCCTGATAGGCTATAGAACCTTTTGTACTGGCTATCTTTACGCCTTTTTCCTTATCAACTACAGCTTCTGTTTTAAGATTTCTTCTATCTACAACTGCAATTTTATTTTCATCTATAGATACAATTCTGCCGGTAACTGTAACTGTTCTAGGAGTTGTTTGCCTTGTCTGACCTGCTTCTCGGGAGCCTCTGGGGCTGGTACTATTATTTCTTTGCACTTGAAAGAATATTCCAGCAGAAATTAGTATTACAATAAGAATTACCCCTATAATAGCGGTCCGTCTCTTATCTTTTTTTAGAAATTTTTTTATATCCTTAAGTTTTTCTTTTAACTTTTTCATATCTCTAATAATAGCATAAAAATTTTAAGCTTAAATTTCAACTTTTCGGGTACGTATATTTGAATACATATACCATAGTGCGGCCAGAATCAAAGATATACCAAACATCTCAAAACTTTCTTCTACTGCTACAAGACTATTTACTGTACTTTGATCAAACCGTCCTGATGTATCGATTAATTCTAAGATTGGAACTGAAAAAGTAAATGCTAATCCTATTAAAAATATAATCAATTTTTTTTGTAATATTCTGGCAAGCAATTTTAATGATATTGCTATTATGCCCAGAAATATCAAAAATGCTGGCAAGTAAAATATCAGCCAATCAGCAGAATTAAAACCGAACGTATCTTCATAAAATTCCCCATATGCATCTATTTGTTTAGGAAATATCTCTTCAAGAAAAATACTGATATTTTCGTGTACTTGAGCTAACTCATCAATAGTTAATACAATAAATGCTCCTGTTAAAAGTCCAAATGTTATTTTCTCGAGCTGCTTAATTTTTTTACTTTTTAAAAACAGCAAAAAAATTGTGATCAGAACATTGCTTAAAAAAAGCAGTTTTATTCCTTGATAAACGGTTGGAAGATTACTCTCTACATCTAGATTAAATAGTCTGTATTGATATCCAAATGCAAAATGTAGCAGGATAATAACTAAATCAAAAAATATTAGTACAATTAAAAATTTGTAATCAGTAATAAGTTTGTTCATTATGGCTTAAAGCTTATTGTTAACTATCGCATTTTTTGACATTCACTGCAATAAAAGATAACTTATAGATATTATTTATTATATTTCAGCATATGCAGTTCAGTGTTTTAGCAGCTGTTGTAGTTGGAGTAGCTAGTATTGTCCTTGGCTTTATTTGGTATGGGCCATTGCTTTTTGGTAAGCTCTGGGCAAAATTAATTGGTTTTACAGATGAGGATTTAAAGGGAGGTTCACCAGTAATGTACTTACTGCCTGTTGTAAGCGGCATCGTAATGGGTGGTGTAACATCTTATTTAGTTTTAGCTTTAGGCATAACTGCTGCTTTAGACGGTATTGCGCTAGGTTTATTGTTAGGAGTAGGGTACGTTGCAACATCATTTGCAACTAATTACTTTTTTCAAAGGAAAAATGTAAGACTATTCCTATTAGACGCTGGATATCAAGTACTAAATGTTGTTATTGCAGGTTTAATAACTACATTAGTAAGGTAAATACTGCTTAAAAGGGGCCTTTTTGTTTGGGTTTGGTTCTTACAATCGTAAAGATAATTAGGCTAAGTGTGACTAGAACTATTAATGAAATTACAACAATTGGCACTGTATAGCTGGGCTGTGATCTGTCGATTGGCGTAAAAGCATCTGTAAATATATTACCAGAGCCTGAATTGCTTGATCTTTCTATTCTGCAGATACTACTGCAGCCATCGCCTGAATTTTTATTGCCATCATCGCATTGTTCACCGGTATCAATTCGTGAATTTCCGCAGCTTAAAAGTGTAGCAGCAGATATTGTAACTATTTCGCAATCCTTTTCGCAGTAACTGCATGTCCCACCATTTGGAAATGTACATAATTTTCCATTGGAAGGTCCTTCATCGCATTGCTCACCTTGGTCTAAAATAAAGTTTCCACAAGCACCAGAGCTAGTAGTTCCACTTCCTGATATCACTTGGCAGGAGTTTGAGCAGGTGTCATTGTTATCAGTGTTACCATCATCACATTGTTCGCCTAATGACGGCTGCAGTGTTCCGTCACCGCAAGTTTCTCTTTGGCAAAAGCTACTGCAGCCGTCATTATCTACAGTATTGCCGTCGTCGCATTGTTCACCAAAAGCAAATTGAACAGCCCCATCGCCGCAGCCTTCAAGTTTACATTGAGCAGAGCAGCCATCGCTGCCATTTGTATTACCATCGTCACATTGTTCACCTAACTGTGCCTGAAGCTGACCATCCCCACATGTTTCTAATACGCATACTGAGCTGCAACCATCGCCATCTGTAGTATTGCCATCATCACACTGTTCAGCAGTTGCAAAAGGTGAAGTTGGAATTTGTCTTACTCCATCACCACAAAACTCTAGTTTACAGTTAGCATTACACCCATCACCCTCTATATTGTTACAAGTGCCATCTTGACGAATATTGTCTTCTAAACATCCATCATCACATTGCTCACCAAGCTCAGGCTGAACAAAACCGTCACCGCAAAATGCATCTTGTGCAAATAAATGTCCGGAATTCGGAACGTTAGTTTCAGATAAATTTAGATTTAGTGAAAAAGCTAAAAGCAGAAGCGAAAGTATAGAAATTCCAATTATCTTGTAGTTCATACCTAAAGTATATAAAATAATCCTTATAAATTGTAAGATAAGTTTATGGATTTAAAAATATTTTTATTACATTTCTTCTATATTGGGCTGTTTACATTGCTTGGCTTTGTTATCGGGAGATATTACGAGAAGGTATCAAAAAAACTTAAGGTTTTACTTAAGTTGAATAAAAAAGAGGAGATTATAGATTAAAGTTTGTGGTGCCGCGCATTGC
>JAUQWV010000004.1 GCA_030834985.1 Candidatus Dojkabacteria bacterium | reverse complement strand
GCAGTACAACTCATATGCATTCAAAGATGAGCTCAAGAAGTACGGCCTCGTTAGTAGCATGGGCTCATCAGGCGACTGCTATGACAATGCTCCGATGGAATCGTTTTGGGCCACGATGAAGACCGAGTTGATGCATCACTTCCCATTTCGTAACGTCGAACATGCCGCAGGTGCCATCTATCGATGGACACATCTGTTCTACAACCAACGCCGCAGACACACGTCAATCGGTGGACTCTCGCCCGTGCAATTCGAAGCCGATTGGTATCAACGCAATCGATCAGTATGTTGTACTTAAACTTTCGTACCTCGAATTAGGCCGGGATCACATTAGCGTCTTTTAAATGGGCTATAACGGTTCGGGGCTTGGCGTAGTGGCGGCATTTTAGCACTGCCGTTGATACGAAGCACCACAGTTCAAATTTAGCAAAAATGTTCATACGAAGCACTTCACCCGCCATTACGCCAAACCCTTGTTACCAGCCGTTTTTTTTGTCGGTCAGTTTACACTTTTGTATTCTTCGTCTGTTACAGGTTGCAACCAAGTTACTTGAATGTCGTCTTTGTAGTTGGTAATGGCAATGTGTGTCATTTGAGTTGTTGCCGTTGCACCGTGCCAATGTTCTACATTTTCGGGAATGTTTACTACATCGCCTTTTTTAATTGGTTGTGCGGGTTTTCCTTTTTCTTGATAAAAACCGTTGCCGTCAATTACAATCAACACTTGTCCTTTTGGGTGCGTATGCCAATTTGTTCTTGCACCTGCTTCAAAGGTTACGCTACCTGCGGAAAATTCATTGTTTTTGTCTTTGGCAACTAATGGTGTGATAAAAGCGTTTCCTACAAACCAATCGTTTGGTAATTGCTGTCCTTTCGGAAATATTTCTGTTGTGTTCATTTTTGTTTCTGTTTTTGTGTTACAACTTGCAACGACTGTGGCTGTGATAAGTAAAGTTAGTATTCGTTTCATTTCAGTTAATTTTTGAGCGAAGCCATATCTACAACAAAACGATATTTTACATCGCTTTTTTCCAAACGTTCAAATGCTTCGTTAATTTGGTTTGTGTTGATTAACTCAATGTCGGGAGTAATGTTGTGTTCTGCACAAAAGTCTAATACTTCTTGTGTTTCACGAATACCGCCAATGTTTGAACCTGAAAAACTTTTTCTGCCGTGAACTAAATTAAAAGCACCAACAGGAAGTTGTTCAACAGGCAAACCAACTAAAACCAATGCACCGTCCACTTTTAGAATGTTGAGATATGCGTTTACATCGTGTTTTGCCGAAACTGTATCTAAAATCATATCAAATTTAGATTGTGCTTTTAGTTGTTCGTTGTCAGTAGATAAAACAACTTCGTCTGCACCTAAACGTTTTGCATCTTCGGCTTTGGAATTTGATGTTGTAAATACTGTAACATAAGCACCCATTGCTTTTGCAATTTTGATAGCAATATGTCCTAAACCGCCAATGCCAATAATGCCAACTTTTTTACCTGCTTTTATATTCCAATGTTTGAATGGCGAATAAACCGTAATGCCTGCACAAAGAATTGGTGCGGCACTTGCTAAGTCTAATGTTTCGGGAATATGCACTACATAATTTTCATCAACTACAATGCTTTCCGAAAAACCGCCATAAGTGATACCGCCAAAACGTTTGTCTTGTGAGTTGAATACAATAGTGCTTCCTTGTTCGCAAAATTGTTCTTCGCCTTCTTTACAATAATCACATTCGTGGCAACTATCCACAATGCAACCTATACCTGCTAAATCGCCAACTTTGAATTTTGTAACGTAGTCGCCAACTTTGGTAACTTTTCCAACAATTTCGTGTCCCGGAACAATCGGGTAGGTTGTTCCGCCCCATTCGTTTTTTGTGGCGTGTAAATCCGAATGGCAAATGCCACAATACAAAATTTCAATTTCTATATCGTGTGGTGCAACGCTTCTGCGTTGAATGTTCAAATTTTTCAATGGTGCTTCGGCAGTTTCCGTGCCATAAGCTTTTACCTGTTTTGTGTTCATTGTAATTGTTTTTTATAAATCGTTAATACTATATTCCGGCTTCTTGTATAGTTTGTCTTGTTGATTAAGAATGTCAGGTATAAATACCTTTTCTTTCCAATCTTTCGGCTCAAAATCTTCAATGGCAACAGAAAAAGAACCTGCACTGTAACCAATTACAGACATTGCCGTTTTGGTCAATTCTTCAGTCAATTTCTTTTTTTGTGCTTCTGTTTTTCCTGCCCAAAGTTTTACAATAATGTGTGGCATATTCTTCCTTTTTTTGTGCGACAAAATTAGCCCAAGCCGTCAGGCTTGGGCTATACATATTACCACAAAAAAGGAAACATTTTACTGATTAAAACAGACACACACATTTTTAATTATTGGCTACGCCAATTTGCTTTGATTGAAATTTGTTGCGATATTCTTTTGGCGTAAGTTGTGTATGTTTCTTGAACAGTTTGGCAAAGTAGTTCGGATATTCAAATCCTAATTCGTAGGCAATTTCAGCATTGTTCAAATTACTTTCTGTGAGTAACTTTTTTGCTCGGTTAATCACAAAATCGTGTATGGTTTCAATAGCCGATTTGTTTGTGAAGTACTTTATGATGTCGCCTAAATAATTAGATGATAAACGAAGTTGGTCTGCAAAAAACTGAACAGTTGGCAACTGCGTTGCTTCTGTGTTGTAATAATCGTTTAAGAGTTGTTGAAATTCAGAAACGATACGGTTATATTTTTTGATGTCAGTTGAAAACTGCCTGTGATAAAAAGTTTCTACCAACGAAACTAAAACGTGAACGTAAGAAAGCAAAACATTGTAACTGTTTTGTTTGGTATGATAATGCTTAAACAGTAAATCAAAAACTGTTCTTATTTCTTTTTCTTCATTGTCTGTTAGTTGCAATGCTTCGTGTTCGCCATAACCAAGATAGTTTTGGAAAAGAAAACGATTTTCGTCAATGAGTTTTTTAGAAATCTGCACATACATTCCATTAAAATTCTGTTCGATTTTCCACGAAAGTGGTTTGTCAGGACTTGTAAAAAATACACCAATTACGGGTTTGGGATTGTCGGGATTGTTTAAATCAATGTAATTGCTTTTTATGGAAATTCGGTAAAAGTCAATCATTACAGGTTCGGACTGTAAAAGCGTATTTTGTCCGTCATAGTAGCCGATGTCAATATTGTTGTCCAACGGTTTAGGAAGTCCAACATAGTTGTTAAAGGCTTCAAAGTCTTTGAGAAAAATCATATTGCAAAGATAAATATTTTGTTGTCTGTCTGCCCAAATCGTTACTTGTCGTGTTAGGCGGTTTGTCTGTCAGATAATTTTTTTCTAAAAGTCAGCGTTGGACTGTCCAGAGTAAAAGTTGATTAGAAGAACTGTTGCCAAAGTTTAGCACAAAGTTCGATGAAAGTTCGTCAAGGACAGTCCTACGATTACTTTTTCAAGTGTCGGATTGTGCGGTCGTCTAAAATGGCTGGTAACCGTTGAAGGCTTGGCGATGGGCTGGTATTCAATGAACATCCGCCCGAACGTTAGCCGATTGAAAAACTATAGCCGAAGATAAATATAAAAAGCCGATATTTGTTCGTCTGCTGGAACCGAAGCTGATAGCTAACTACAGCCGATTGTTATTCCTTCAGCCAGCCTATTGCCAAACCTAATGTTGGCAGCATACTCATTTGTCTTTCGTTTTAAGGTATTTATCTTCTGTACTTTCTAACGGGTCGGTTTTAAAGTAACCTGTCAATTGTATTTTACATTTTGTTTCGCCACGATTGGCAACTTCATAATAATCTTCGCTTGTCAACTCAATAATACCCTCCAGAACTTCTCCTTTTTTAAAAGTTGGTTTTTTAGAAAGTGTCAACTTGTATGTTTTGCAAGGAACAGAAACGCCAAATTCTAAACTATCGGTTTTGTGAAGTTTGTAAATTTCTGCGTCTGATTTTGCATAATGTCTAACAATGCAAGTGTCTTTGAATAACGCAATTTGATAACCGAAACCTGCAAACATTCCTGCAAACCCTGTTATGTTTATTGTGTCTCCGTCAAGAGTTGTAAACGTCATACATTCATCAATGCTTTTTCCCTTTGAATAAGTGTCGGCAGTTACGCTGTCGTTTTCATATAACTTAACGTCCATTGATGACATTGTTACGCCGTTGTATGATTTTACTTTTTTGTCCACTTTTTGTTTGATAGAATTGTCAACAATATAACTTCCATTGTCAAAAGGTTTCTGCGTCTGACCGCAAGATGTAATCGCGACAAGAAGAAATATAAGGCTAAAGAATTTTGTAAGTTTTGTCATTGGTAGGATGTCAGTTTGAGTTGCTGCCAACG